>JAEYVE010000222.1 GCA_023432025.1 Pseudomonadota bacterium | reverse complement strand
GGCGCGCTCCGCGCGCCGGGCCGCACGCCGAAGGCGAAGCTGATCACGCGCGTCCGCGATAGCGACCGCCGCCAGCGTCGCCACCAAGCGCACCCAGGCGAGCTCACGGCTTCCGAAAGCTCCTCGCCGCGAGCGGTCGTCCAAGTACACGACGCCCTGGGTCTCCCCACGCGCCACGAGCGGCAGCGCTAGCACGCTGCGCAAGCGCAGCGCGTGCACGCTCCCGTGGAGATCCGGCAGCTCACCGGCCGCGTCCACAGCGACGACGGGCTCGCCCTTTTCGAGAGCGCGCAAAGCGAGGCTTTGACTCAGCTCCAGTTGCGGCCCCCGCAAGTCTTCGCGGCCCAGGTTGCGGGCGGCTCGCACCACCAGGCGTTCACTCCCCCCCGCCCCCGACCGCGAAGGCGCACGCAAGAGCAAGAGGCCGCGCTCGACCCCCGTCCAGAGCAGGAGCGCGTCGAGGATTTGCTCGAGCAGGGGTTTCAAGCGATCCCGCGTGCCCAGACTCCGAACCAGGTGTTCCACCTCGGAGAGCTGCTCGGGCAAAAGCGCACCTTCGGTCGGCGCTTGCGCCAAGGCGACCCACTCGAGCGCCTCAACGTGACCTTTGAGCGCGGTCGGGGCGCCGCGGACGAGCTCCGCCGCTGCCTCGCGCGCCGTCGCCAAGAGGCGCCGCGCGTCGTCGCTCCGCCCCAACCCCAAGGCGAGCTGCGCGCCGCGGACCAGGGCCGGGCCCCGCGTCACCCCCGCAGCTCCGAGGTTCGCGAGGGATAGGAGCGCCCCCAAAATGTCCTCGGCGCGTCCGCTACGACGCCCCTCGGTGAAGCACCGCGCGCGCGCGCCCCACCACTCCAGCTTCGCTTCCGGAGACACTTCGCGCCGAGCGATGGCGTCGAACGCGGCGACGTCCGTCGCGTGCCCGTGGGCAAGCAAACGCGCCGCCGCGCGCAGCCGGTCTTCGTCGCTCCCTGCCGCAAGCAGGTGGCTCGCCCGCTGCGCGTGCTCCGCGGCATCGCGCGCGTTCGAGAGACCGTCCGCCAGCGCGAGGTGCGCGTAGGCTTGGCAAACGGCGTCCCCCTCCAAACGAGCGCGCCGGAGCGCATCCTCACTCGCCGTACAGAGCTCGGTCTCCGCCCCGACCAGCGCGAACACCGCGGCGCGTGCCAGCACCGCACGGCCCGCATCCTTTCCCCGGCCCAGGTACTCGAACAGCAAGGTGGCGCGCTCCGAGCTTTCCAGGGCCGCGCCGAGCGCGCCCTGGTTCGTGGCGGAGGCGGCGATGCCGGTGAGGTAGGTCGCCTCCTCCAGAACCGCGCCGGCGCGCTCCGCGTGCTCGGCGGCCCGCGTGAACGCTCGGAGTGCCTCGTCCGGCCGAGCCTCGCTGTGCGCGACGAACCCGGCGACGCCCCAAAGCCGCGCTTCTTGCTCTTCCGTCAGCGCGAACGAGCGCGCCACTTCCAAAGCGGCTCGCGCTCCAGCCAGGTCACCTCGGCCGAGCGCCACGAGCGCGCGCACCTCGAGCGTTGCAGGGCAGGCTTCGACCTCGGAAAGGAGAGCCAGGGCCCTCGACGTGTCCCCTTGGTCCAGCGCTTCACGAGCAAGCAGCGCCGCGCGCTTCGAGCGCACATCGGAGCTCGCAGCGTCGACGTTCATCGCGCCCAAGAGCTCGCGAGCCTCCGCCACCTCACCCGAGCGACGCAGCACCAGAGCCATCTCGAGCTCTGCTTCGGGTCCCTCCAAACGTCGCAAGAGCAGGCGCGCTCGACCGAGCTCTCCCCGCAAGCGAAGCGCACGCGCCGCAGCGACGCCCAAGCCCGGCGGTGGCGCGCTGAGGCGCTCGACCTCCGCCAAGGCGCGGGCGTCCACGGGCTGCTCGGAGAACCGCAAAGCCAGGTGGATTGGATCTTCCGAAAAAGCCTCCGACGACGCGGCGACCTCGCCCGCCAGCGCAGCTCGGGTGATGGCGCGGACGCCCGCCACGGCCGCAACGCTCGAAAGACGTGTGAGCAGCTCTTCGTCCGAACGCCACGTCATCGGCCACGATGCAGCCAGCGGCCCCACCAGGCGGACGAGCAGGCGTCGCTGCTCGTAACTCGTGAGGTCCTCGAGGCGCACCGTTTCGAGCGCGCGCGGCAGGCCCCGCACTTCGTGAGCAACGCGGGCACCAACGAGGCCATCCTCGAGCCAGTGCCGAGCGTCTCCGCTGAGCCCCATCTCGACCGTCGCGGCGCGCCCTGCCTCCGCGACGCGCGCGCTCTGAACGGCGAGATACGCTCGTCGAATGGCGCGTGCCCGCGCGCGCTCCTCGAAGGCGGAGCGCAGCGGGCCTTGGACGCTCACCTGCCCGAGCAACCACTCCGCGGAGGGACGCTCCGCCGGACGCTCCGCCAAGAGAGGTCGTACGACATGCTCGAACGGCTCGGGGAGCGTGACTTGACCGAGCGCGTGCCCCAAGTTTTCTGCCTCACGCAGCTCCGGCACGAGAAGCTCCGCCAGCGTCGCCCCGAGCGCGTACACGTCTCGCGCGCGCCCGTCGCCGGAGGGTCGCCCGTCCGCCACTGCCCAAACTTCCGGCGCCAAGTAGCGTGGCGTGCCTCCCTCGGGGCGCGGTGCGTTTGCGTCGCCGCTCATGCCGAAGTCAGCGAGCACGACGCGGCGCAGACCGGCCGCGACGTCCAACAAGCAATTTTCCGGCTTGACGTCGCCGTGACACAAGCCCGCGGCGTGCAGCTCCACCAACGCTTCGCTCACCGAAGCAAGCAACAGCTCCGCCAACGCGCTACGTTCCTCGTGCGCCCAAACACTCGGCAGTGCGCCGCCCTCGCACAGATCCAAAACGAGAAAGGGCAAACCACTCGGTCCAGCCGGGTCCGACGGCGGTGGCGCCGCCAAACGTCCGCCACCGAACAGACGCGGCAAGGACAGAGCACTCGAAGCGCCTAGGCAGCTCGCCTCCGCTGCAAAGGCGTCCACCACGGCGAGGCTCCTGGCGACCTTGACGGCCCAGCGCCTCCCCGATGGCCCAACGACTCGCCAAACTTCGGCCGACGCCCCCCGCCCGACGACATCGACCCAACGGAGAGGCTCGGGCAAGAGACCCCCGTCACGAGCAACCAGCTCCCCCAGCTCGCATTCTTGGGGCGTCAACTCAGTTGCCACTTTCCGACCTTACCCCCGGAAATCAAGGGTATCCAGTCAACCAAAAAGGGTCAACCGAGGTGGCAAACCGGTTCGCCCGGGTTGGTCCCACGCCGCGCGTACGCGCCCCCGGGGGATGGCGTAAGGCGGACAGCCGTACGCCACTCTGCTCCACCATGTCGCACTCCACGGCTGCTCTCCGCCCCCCTCTTTTCGGCGCTCGTCGATGGCTCGGGGCTTCGAGCCGCGCCTGTCTGCTCGTCTTCGCGCTTCTCGGCGCCGCGTGCAGCGTCCACACCCAGGCGCCCGCGCGAAGCGGCTCGGACGTGGGCTGCGCATGTCACTCACACCATCACCCCACGGACCTCGAGCGAAGCCGCGCGCCGCGGCACTCGGGTGCCCCCAGAGACGAACGTCCCGAGGCGGACCGAGACACCTCGCGCCCTGGGGGCAAGCGAACGAGGCACACCTCACGAAACGGTCCCCCGCGCCGCGCAGAAGCGAAGCCCGACGAGACGCGGCCGCGTCTCACTCGAAAGCCGGTGAAGCCCACCCGCGAAGAACCAAAAGCGCCCGAAGGGTTGACCGAAGCGCGCACCAAGATCCGTGACCGCGCTACGGGTGGTCGCAAGGATCTCCCGGACCGCGAGCAACCTGGACATCCCAGCGGCACCCGTCCCCGCGACGACGGACGGGGCAACGTAGCCGTCACCCCTGCGCGAGGCACCCCGGTGCGGAGGTTCCCCGTACCGCGCCGCGAAGATCCGGCGACCACGAGCAGCCCCGAGCGGCCGCGTCGCGTCCCCGGCGACGTCTTGGTTCCCTGAGCTCACTTTGCTAGCGCGCTCGGGACAAGCGCCGAAACGACGAGACCCCGCTGGCCATCGCCGCGGGGTCTCGTTTCGTAACTCTCTGCGTCGCGGATTAGCGACCGAGGGCTTCGGCGCGGTTGACGATGCGAGGCGTGATGAAAATCACGAGCTCACCGCGCGTGTCGCTGGCTCGGCGCCGTTGAAACAAGAGGCCGAGCAGCGGAATGTCGCCAAAGAACGGCACCTGATCGAGGTTTCGGCCGGTGTTACGCGTAAAAATGCCGCCGATCACCGCCGTGTGGCCGTCCAAAACGAGAAGCTCCGTCTCCGCTTCCCGCTTGAGGATCGTTGGGTCACCGCGCGCCGACGTTTGGTTGAAGTCGGGCTCGTCCCGGTTGATCTTGACGCGCATCTGCACGCTGCCTTCGGCCGTGACGTGAGGCCGAACCAGGAGCTGCAGCTTGGCCTCCTGGAAGATGGTTTGTACGCCCTGGGCGCTCACCTGGGAGAACGGAATGAGCGTGCCTTGCGAGATGCGCGCCTCCAAGTTGTCCAAGGTCAGAATGCGCGGGCTGGACAAGATGCGCAGCATGCCGCTCGACTCGGCGGCAGACAGACGAACCGCGAGGTTCACGGTGTTATCGATCGACCCGAACGTCAAGCCGAGCGCACCACCGGAGCCCGTACCGACCGCGGCGGGCAGGTTCACCGCGTAGTTGGGCACGGCCACCGTCGAAGCAAACGGGCTCAAGCCCTGAGTCGGAGCGTTGGCGTCGTAGCCGCCGCCCGTCACGCCGATGGCGCTCGGAAAAGCGAGGCCCGTCGGATTCCCCGTCGCGGGCGACACCGTACCGCTTCCGCCCCACTGAATACCCACGTCCCGGAGGTAACGGCTGGTGGCCTCCACGATGCGCGCCTCCACGAGCACCTGCGGCGTCTGCGTGTCGAGGGCACGCACCAGCTCTTCGACTTGGTCGAGCGCCTCCGAGACGTCTCGCGCGATCAGGGTGTTGGTGCGCCCGTCGATGGCGATGGCGCCGCGCTGGGTGAGAAGCACGCCGGCGCGGTTCGCCATTTCCGCGGCGTTGGCGTAGCTGATGGGGATGAGGCGCGTCTCGATGGGCGCGAGCGCTTCCTCTTGCTTGCGCCGCGCGATCTCCATCTCGCGCTCTTTCTCCAGGTCGCTGAGCGGCGCGATACGAAGCAGGTTACCGCGCCGATCCACGCCGAGCTTTTTGGCCTGCAGAACGACGTCCAGCGCCTGATCCCACGGCACGTTGCGCATGCGGATCGTGACGTTGCCGCTCACGTTGTCCGCGACGACGATGTTCACGCGGCCTACGTCTCCGAGCAGGCGCAAAACATTGTGAATGTCGGCGTCCTTGAGATCGAGATCGATGCGCCGACCGGTGAAGCGCTCCGCCTGTCCCAGCACGGGCGGCGTGAAGGCGCCGGCCAAATCCGGCTCTTGAATGCTGGGCGTGAAGGAACCGACGCTGGACTGCACCTGGGGCAGATCTTCCAGGCCCTTTTCGACGTAAACCGTGCGCGAGCGGCGGGCGACCAAGCCGTCCTTGCCCTTACCCGTCATGCTCGACGGTAACGTACCCGGCTCGTAGAAAGCCCACACGAGACGGTTGCCTTCGAGCTCGACCGAGCTCGTGACCTTGGTGGAGCGCTCGACCTCCAAAACCACGTCGCGACCGCGCACGTAGCTCGAAACCGAGTGAACGCTGCCGCCGAACGCCGTCACGTCCAGAGTGCGTGACAGCGCCTCAGGGAGCGCCGCGTTACGAATGATCAAGGTGGAGCGCCCGTTCGACCCGTTGTCGCGCCGAAACTGCGGACGGCCCGTCACGGCGATCTCGACCACGTCACGCTGGCTGGCGTGGTTGAAGCGCACGTCCGTGATTCTGGACAAGGCGCTGCTCTCGGGAGCCGCGGTCTCCGCCCGCTTCGCGGCCGCCGGCAGACCGTCGATGGCGCCGAGCTTTCCCTTCTCGAAGCGCACGACGAGGCGGTTGCCGTCGGCGGAAATGGCGTACTTGGCCTCTTGGCGCAGCGTCACGATGAAGCGCGACGTGCGACGGCCACCGTCTTCGAACGTTTGGGCCAGCACGCCGCCGACCACGCCGACCGGCTTCGTGATGGCGTCGGGCGCGCCGACGAGAACGGCGTCGGAAACGTCGATGATGATGCGCCGACTGGCCAGGTCGACTCGCGCCGAGTAGCGCGGTGTCGAGTCCAGCTCAATCTCCACCCGGCCCATGTCGTTGTCCCCCGCCACGACCCGCAGATCGCTGACCTCGGTGGTCGTGTCCGCGTACGCCGGATGAGCGGACAGGAGCAGCGTCAGAGCCAACAGAGAGATGAGCGGACGACAGGTTCGATGGGGCTTTGAACGCATCATGGCGATCCCGAAACAGGGGTCACGACCAGCGACAGCCAGCCGTGGCGGAAAGGTACCGGGCCTTTCCCTAAAGGAACAAATTCCCCGCGAGTCGAGACTCGCCGGTCTGCCTCATTGGCTGCCTGGAGACTTCACCACACGGGGCGCGCCCGGATCCGGCGCGCGCTCCGGGGTCCCCGGCACGGGCACCACCTCCACGGTGGTCTTGCGCGTTTCTACGGACTCCAGACGCCGCTTGAGCTCCTGAACCTGAGACTCCAAGTTGGCGGCGTCCGTTTTTCCGGCCTCGCCTGACGAGGCAGTGACGGTCGTATCGTCCGTGCGGAGAGGAATGACGCGCGTGGCGCTCGGTACGTCCGGGTTGGCCGGGTCGTCCCGCACGAGCACCATGTCGCCCTCACGAATGCGGTCGATGCGCCAATTCACCTCGTAGGCCGCACCCACGCCGCTGGCCGGCTGAACCACGGTAGGGCGCCCCACGAACTGTCCGCGGTGCACGACGTGCCCCACGCCCGTGGGGTCGACGAGCATCGCCTTGGCGGGCTCTACGCGCGTGACGATGCCGATGAGCTTGAGCTCGTCTACCGAGTACTGCTCGAGCACGACCTCACGCTGTGACTTCACCTGGCCGCGCGCCTCGTTGACGAAATAGGCCGCGAAAGAGCGGAACGGGTCGCGGCTGCGGTCCGACTCCACGAACTCCGCCTCTTGGAAATCCACGGGCGGGGGCACGTCGCTCTTGTTTTCCTCTTCCACGGCCGGCGCCTTGCGATCGACCTTGCCGCCCACGCCTCCGCCGATTTGCGCGCTCTCCTCGCACCCCAAGAGCAAGAGGCAGACGCCGAGCGCGACGCTCAGGGCTTTCATCACTTGCCCCCTTTCTGTGCGCGGCCACGGCGATCCGTTTCGGTGCCGACCTCTTGAACCTCGAGCGCCCGGAAGGCGGTCGCCAGACCCTCGACCTGAACGCGAACCTCGTCTCCAACGACCGTAGGTTGAGTGATGGAGATGTTCTCCATGTTCATGATGCGATCGTTCTGGCCGATCCCGTAGAAGAACTTGGCAATCTGGTGGAAGCGCCCGCTCAGCTGCACCTTCATGGGCACGCGCGCGTAGTACTTTTCCTTCACCTCTGCCTGCGGCGACCAAGCCGTCAGGCTGAGGCCCGCCATGTTGGCGACCGACTGCACCGCGCTCAAAAACGCCGGGTACTCGGTCGTTGGTGGCAGCACCTTGTTCAGCTCGCGTTCGCGCTCGCGGCGACGCGCCAGCTCCTCGAGGTCCTTTTGGTAGGCCGCCTCCGCGGCCTTCGCCTTCTGCAGGTCTTGACGGAGCGACACCTCCGCCTGCTTTGCGGCGGCAATCTTGTCGGAGACCTCGCTGTAGAAAACGACGTAGTAGGCGAGACCCGCCAGCACCATCATGCCGATCGAGACGCCCCACTTGGCGGCGAGCGGAAGCCGCGCCAGCGCGCTACCTTGTGCCATCAGTACCTGACCTCCGCCTCGAGCGCGAACTTGACGACCTCGAGACCGCTCGGATCGCGCTCCCTCTTCGCGGGCAAGAGGCGCACCGCGTGAAAGTAGTCGGAAAGATTGAGCCGCCGCGCCAGCTCGCTCACGTCTTCACCGTCCCGCGCGGTTCCTTCCAGCTTCACCTTGCGCGTCTCCTCGACGAACTTGGTGATCCAGAGGCGCCTCGCGTCCCACGACGGGTTGTACATGGCGAGGGGGTTGTCACGGCGCAGCTGAGCCAACTTCTCGGGGTTCACGCTCGGGCCACGGCCGGGCGTCAGAATACGCGCGAGCTCGAGCAGCACGGCAGTAGGGCCAGTGCGCGCGCTCTGCAGCTTGGCGATGGCGTCCTCCCTCGCGCGCATGCGCGCGAGCTCGGTCTTGACCTGTTCGTGGTTGGCGACGGCCTTTTTCGCCTGATCGATCTGCGACTGCAGCGCGGCGTTGGTGCCTTGCTGCGCCGACAGCTCCTCCTCCTTCATGCTCTGCAGCACGAAAAGGAGCGCAATTTCCACCAGGACGACGCCGAGCGCGCCCAGGATCCAGAGGTCTCCACCGCTGCTCGCTTCGAGCTTCTTCTTTTTCTGCGGGAGCAGGTTGATGCGAATCACGGTCGCACCTCGCGTTCCTTGCGCAGGCTGAGACCCAGCGCGACGGACAGCTGCAGCGCGCGCGGCTCGAGCAGCTCGCGGTTGACCTCTTTGGCCTCCACCACGATTTTCTCGAGCGGATTCCACGTTTCCACGTGGACCCGGCTGCGGCTCTGAATGGCCGTCGCGAGGGCCGCCAAGTGCGCCGTGCCCCCGGTCACGAAAATTCGCGAAATGTCCGCGTCGCCGGTGGTGGCCATGAAAAAGTCCAAGCTGCGCTGGATTTCTGCCGCGATGGCGTCCGCCGCACCCTCGACGACCTCGGCCACCTGCTGCGGCACGATGCCATCCTGACCGTCACCACACTTGTAAGCTTCCGCCTGGTCGTACGGGACGCCCAGCGCCTTCTGAATTTCTTCGGTCACGGCGTTGCCGCCGTTCGCGATTTCACGCGTGAACGCGCTCGCGCCGCCCGACACGATGTTCAGGCTCGAGAGGCTCGCTCCCACGTTGATCAAGGCAATGGTCTGCGTCGGGTCGAAGCCACGCGAGTACTCGAACAAGTTTTGAATGGCGAACGCGTCGATGTCGCACACGACCGGACGGAGCTTGGCCGTGCGTGCCAGCTGCGCGTAGTCCTCGATCTGGTCCTTCTTGGCCGCGACCAAGAGCACGTCCATCTGGCCTTCGTCCGCGCGACGCCGGAGCACCTGGTGGTCGATCTGCACGTCCTTGATGTCGAACGGGATGTGCTGCTCGGCCTCCCACTGGATCTGCTCGGCGAGCTCGGCGTCCGTCATCGTGGGCACGACGATCTTGCGGATGATGACGGTCTGCCCGGAAACGCTGATGGCGACGTCGCGATCGCGGATTTTGAAGTCGCGAAAAACCTTGAGCAGGGTTTCGACGACGGCGCCCGAGTCCATGACCTGACCGTCCACGATGACTTGGGGGAGGAGCGGGGCATACCCGAACCTGACCAAGCCGAGGCCCCGCCGGCTCTCCTTGAGCTGGCAGACCTTGATCGACGTGGTGCCGATGTCGACGCCGACGAGGTTTTTTCCTTCGCGCATGCTTCCTCGTGCCTTCCGCGCGCCCCGAAAAAAAGGCGCACGTCGGCTCGCCCCGGATCGTGGCATTCGGCGCCCACTCAAGCCAAGAAAACGGGACTTTGGACGCGGCGACGCTCTTGGCTCCGAGCGCGCTTTTCTTGGCCCGGATCGAGCGCTTGAACTAGGCGAAGGTGGCCGCGAACGTCCGCGCCCCCATCGTCCCATGCTCCGCCGGCCCTTCTCCTTCGGCTCGTCGCAAAAGCTCTCTGGCCTGGGCCTTGCGCTCGCGTTGACCTTGGTCGCTCCGGCGCTCCAAGCTGCCGAGCAGAACGGCAGCTACCGCGTCGCCTCCGGTGACACGCTGAGCGGCATTGCCGCCCGACACAAGGTGACGGTGGCACAGCTGTGCGCCGAAAACGGGATCTCCCGCGACCGAATTCTGCGTACAGGCCAGCTCCTCAAGCTCCCGACCAAAAAGGCCGCGGGCATCACGGCGTCGAAATCCGCGAAGCCTTCGGCTAGCCCGAGCGACGCCGCCGAGCGCCGGAAAGTCGCGGACGCCACGGCGTCGAAGTCCGCGAAACCATCGGCTAGCCCACGCGGGGCGGCCGAGCGCCCCGGCTCACTGCCGCGCGTCTCGCCGCCGCTTGCCAAACGAGTGCCAGCGCCTCCCCCCGCGCAGAGCTCCAAACCAAAGGGCTCTCCTGACGTTTCCGCCAAGTCGTTGGGCCCCTCGACGCCCGACGCAAAGCTCGCCGCACGAACGGCCACCTCGTGCGGAACCGGGAGCCGCTCCGGTTCCCTTGCCAAGTGCCTCCCCGAAAAGCCCCTCCCCACACCGAAGGGGCAGACCGCCACCACGACGGGCGCCGTCACCAAGCCCAGTTGGCTAGCGTACTCCAGGCGCCCCGCGAAGCCGGGCTACCTACATCTGCAGAGCACCGTGGGGGAATGGAGCGGCCAAGCCGTCGTCGGCAACTGGCACATCCCCGAAGGAGCTCGCGCCGGCATCGCCCGCGCCTTGGCGTCGTGGCGCAGCGGAGCCGAGGAGCGCATTCACGGTCGTCTCATCCGTCTCTTGGTGCGCGTGTCCGACCAATTCGGCGGTCGCCCCATTCGCATCGTGAGCGGCTACAGGCCTCACAAGGAGTCCCGCTATACGCCGCACTCCAAGCACACGCTGGGACGCGCCGTCGACTTCTCCATTCCCGGGGTTCCCAACGACGTGCTGCGCGACTACTTGCGGGCGGCATTCAAGGACGTGGGCGTCGGCTATTACCCGAACTCGACGCACGTCCATTTGGACATTCGCGACGAGGACACCTACTGGGTCGACTACTCGAGCCCCGGCCAAGCGCCTTCGTACGGCGGTCCTCCCCGAGCGAAGCCCGCCACAGTGGCCGCCCTCGCCTCCGGCGCGAACGGAAAGTCCTCCGGCGCGACCGAAGTCACGCCCCAGTCCGGGACGGGCTCGTCGGTCGCGAATCCGGCTCCGACCTCGCCAGAAGCAGCCCCAGGCGCCGGTGCCGGCGCCGCCACGTCTGCGGCCCCCTCGCAGGCCGCGCCGTCCAACGCGGCGCCGTCCAACACTGCCTCATCGAACACGGCGCCCTCCGACACGGCGCCGTCGAACACCTCGCCCTCGTCTCCAACGCCACCCCTGGCGCACCGCTCACCCCCGAGCCCCAAAGACTCAGCACCGGTCGCCCCCGAGCGTGGAGCCAACTCACCTCCCGCTCACGACACACACACACCTGAAAGTTCATGAGGGTCGCGCCCGTCGGCTGCGTCGACGGGTCATCCTGCACCCCATAAGCTGGCCCCGAATTCTCGCTGGTCGAACCTCCTCTGCGGCTCGCGAGCGCGCGGGCTCACGCGTTCAGGAGTGCACCGGGACCCTGAACACAGCATCCGTCTCTGCACGCGCCGCGTCAGAGAACCCGCGCCTTTTTTGTGGGCTCTCGAGACACGTGAAGCAGCACGCCGGGGTGTCGCCCCACCCGCGTCGTCCCGCATCGAGAAAAGAGAGTTCAATGATCTCGATGCGATGCATTCGCTGGCACGAAGACTGCTCAAGCGGAGGCCCAGGGGGAAACGATGGCTCATACCAGCAAGGCACTCCGCGCGCCGGATTCACAGGGGAAACCGGTACCGAGTCGAGTTCAACAGGTCAGGTCCACGAGGCCTCTTACGCAGCCGAAGCCCATTCGCTCCACGCGGGCGACGGACAAGGCGCCTTCCTCGCGCAGAGCCAAGCCGAGCGCTGCCGACCAGGAAGTGGCGAGAATGATGGCGCTCTATACGCCGCTCGTGCGCCAAATTGCCGGCGGCTTCCAGCGTAAGCTCCCGCGCAACGTCCTCAGGGAGGACTTGGTGGCCGCCGGAATGAGCGGATTGTGGGACGCGGTGCGTCGCCACGCGGACCGTCCGAGCGAGAGTTTCGAGTGGTACGTGCGCGTACGCATTCGCGGCGCCATTTTGGACGAGCTGCGCGCTCAAGACTGGCTGCCGCGGCGTGCACGAGCTGCCGCGGCGGAGGCGCAGGAGCAAGGCAATCACGGCCGCTCGGTGGCGCCGGCGGTGGTCCGTTTCGACGACGTGAGCGAATGGGAGCAGAGCCGCTGCTTGGCGACGGGGGACACCTCGAACAGCGAGGTATCCGTGGACGCCAAGTTTACGCGCGAAACACTGGCGCGCGCCGTGGACCAACTGCCCACCCGCGAACGCCACATCGTGTCGTCGCACTATTTCCGCGGCGTCAAATTCAAGGATCTGGGCACCGAGCTCGGCGTGAGCGAGCCGCGCATTTCGCAGCTGCACTCGCGCGCCATGCAGCGCCTCCGCGCGATCATGGGTGAGGCTGCGTAAAACGAGAAGGGGGCTGAACAAAGCCGACTTTCGGCCGTTCTCGTCAGAAGCCAAAGGCAAACGGAGTAGCGCTCGGGGGGGCGCAGCTCCGTGCCCCGTCCTCGCGTGAAAGCACGCGGGGCTCGGGTGAGTGAGAGGGGGAGCGTCCGGCGCGTCGCTGCAATTGGGGGAGCGACGCGCCGGACGCGCACGTTATTTCGTGGCTCTCGCTTCCAACTGGGACGAGCGCGCCTACTTCGGAAAATGCAGAGGGGCGTCGTAGTCGACGAAGGGACGAAGCTCTCGGCACCGTTGCTCGTTTTCGCGCAGCGTGGGCAGAGCGAGCTCGGACACCAGCTCGGGGACGCCTTGCTCGAGAAAATGGAGGACGATGCCCAACGCCAAGTCCGCATGCGTGAGACGCTCCCCGAGCCACCACGTGGAGGCGATGGCGGCGCGCTCTTGCTCGAACGCCGTGAGCGTTTCCGCGACTTGTAGACGGCAGCGCTCGCTCCAGCGTGCGCTCTGCTTGCCCGCCTCTCGCGCGACGTTCTCGTAAACGAGCGCCACTCCTTTGTCCGCTAGGCTGAAGGCCTGAGCGCAAACACGGAGCACCCGCCGCCGCGCCTCACCGGAGCGAGGGACGAGCACCCGGTCCTCGGAAACCCGTTCATCGAGGTAGTCCACGATGGCCGCGCTCTCCACGAGCACTTCCCCCGAGGGGAGAACGAGCACCGGAACTCGGCGCATCGGATTGAATGCGGCAATCTTGTCGGCATCCCGAAAGACGGACCAGTTCCGGTGCTCGAACGGGAGCTGGTACAGCCCCAAAGTCACGGCCACTCGGCGCACGAAGGGCGAGTCGAACTGCCCAATGAGTATGGGGAGGGATTCGGATCCTGACATGGTCTTGCTCTAGCGTGGGGGCGCAGCGAGCGGCTCACGCCGGTACCTCCGAGGGCGAGGTCTCGGGCGCTGCTCGTTCGCTAACGCTGACTACGCTCGAAGAGTGCCAGCGTTTCCACGTGCTCGGTGTACGGAAAGAACCCGAACGCGCGCACGGTGCGCAAGGAAAACCCGGCCGAGAGAGCGCGCGCGTCGCGCAAGAACGAGTCCAGCCCGCAGCTCAGGTAGATGAGGCGCTCGGGGGCGGCGCCGAGGAGCCCCCGCACCACCTCGTCCCCCAGCCCCTTGCGCGGCGGATCCACGATGACGACGTCCGCTTCCCCGGCGAGCGAAATAGCCTGTTCCGCGGGCCCCGGCGCCACTCGGACGCGCGGGCCGTGCGAGAGGCCTGCCTCGCGGAGGCCGAGCGCGAGACCGGCGAGTGAGCCCGCGCCGACTTCGTTGAAGGTCACCGCGTTTCCGCGCTTCGCCAAGCCGAGCCCAATGGTGCCCACGCCGGCGTACAGCTCGAGTACGCGCGAGTCGGACGGTACCCAGCCGTGAACTTCTCTCACCGCCTCGTCCATGAGCGCGGGGTTCGCCTGACCGAACGCAGCCGGAGGAAAGAAAATGCGCGCCCCGCCCACCTCGTCCACCACCGACTCCGCGCCGACGATGTGCTCCCAGCGCGACCCGAGCACGGCGTTCGACCGCGCCGTGTGTCCGTTGAACCAGAGGCTGTGCAGGCGCTGGCCGAGCGACGCCTCGAGAAGGCCAAACAACAGCGAAAGCGGTTCCGGACGCTCCGTGTTGGCCACCACGACCAGCTGACAGCGCTGCGACGAGCGTTCGACCACCACCTGAAGAGCGCGAACGAGCCCCGCGTGCGTTTCATCCACGTAGGGCGGCGTCAGCGTGGCCCGGAGCGCGGCGCGCAGCGCCTGAGCGGCCTCGTTGACGACGGGGTGGTGCACCACGCAGCGCGGAATGTCGACCACGTCGTGCGTTCCCTCTTGGAAAATGCCGACGCGCGGCGCGTGGGGGCGCCCGCGCACCATGAGGCGCGCCCGGTGGCGGTAGCCTGCGCCGTGTCCGAAAGTGAACGTCGGCGCTGGAGCCGCGAGGTCCCGGCACAGGCCTTCGAGCGCCTGCGCGGCGTCACGCGGCGGGCGCGGATCACCGAAGCGCGGGCAGCCGGGACACGGCGGTCGATGCACACACGGCTCGACCTCCGTCGGCGCCGACGACGAACGGGCGACGTTCGGCGAACGCTCACGCGCGACCGCTCGTGCGTGCGGCGGCTTACGCGAGGCCGTTGACCCGAAGGACCGACGAGAGCGAGAGGCAGCGCTCACGGGAAGATTTGGCGCTGTTCGTACACGGCGCGAATGCGCTCGAGCGCCACGCCGTAGCACGCCAGCCGATAGCCGCAGCGGTGGCGGGCTTCGAAGTCGATCATACGCCGATAGGCGTCCCGCATGGCTCCCTCGAGCCGCGTGTCCACCTCCGAAAGCGTCCACTGCTCGCTGCGGCGGTTCTGCACCCACTCGTAGTAACTGACCGTCACGCCGCCCGCGTTGGCGAGAACGTCCGGCAGAATGGCGATGCCCTTGTCTTGGAGGATGCGCTCTCCGGCGGGGTTGCAGGGGCCGTTGGCGCCCTCCGCGATGAGGCGCACGTTGAGCGCTTCTGCCTCCGCTTCGCCGATTTGGTTTTCGAGCGCGGCGGGCACGAACATGTCCGCGTTCAGCTGGAAGAACTCTTGCCGCGAGATGCACTCGCAGTTGGGGTAACCCTCGATGGAGCCGTTCTTTTGAACGTACGCCTGCAAGCGGTGCGCGTTGAAGCCCTCGGCGTTGTACGCGTAGCCGCTGTGGTCGCCCACCGCGATGAGCGACACTCCCAAATGACTCAGGAGCACGGCGGTGTTCGAGCCCACGTTGCCGAAGCCCTGGACGATGAGCTTCTTGCCCTTGAGGTCGAAGTTGTTTCTTTCGGCCCAATCCACGATGCAGTGCACCACGCCTTGGCCGGTCGCCTTGGAGCGCCCGAACGTGCCGCCGCTGGCGACGGGCTTGCCCGTGACGACGCCGTACACGGACTGCTTGTTCACCGTGCCCACGGTGTTCATGTACGTGTCCATGGCCCACGCCATGGCTTGTTCGCCCGTACCGACGTCGGGCGCCGGAATGTCGTGCTCAGGGCCAATGTTGGAGCCCAGCGCGTGAACGAAGCGTCGCGTGACGCGAGCCACTTCGTCTTTGGAATAGGCGCTGGGGTCGAACTTGATGCCGCCTTTGCCGCCGCCGAACGGCAGATTCATCAAGGAGCACTTCCACGTCATGAGCGCGGCGAGGGCCTTGAAGTCGTCCAGACCCGCCGAGTGGT
The DNA here is from genome assembly GCA_023432025.1 of Pseudomonadota bacterium. GTDB lineage: Bacteria > Myxococcota_A > Polyangia > Polyangiales > Polyangiaceae > NIC37A-2. The sequence continues at coordinate 4,525 of JAEYVE010000222.1, read as the reverse complement.
GAAAGCGTAGGCCTCCCTTGTACGGCCCCAAGATGTTGTTGTGCTGAATGCGGTAGCCCTTGAAGAGCTGGTACTGCCCGTCATCCATGCGCACCGGGAAGTGAACGATGATTTCGTTCTTCGGCTGGCTCAGGATGGTGCGAATGTAGCCCGGGAGCGCAATCAGATCGGACGCTTGATCCAGGTAGCTCTGGACGACTCGAAAGAACTGGTAGCCCTCCTCCTTCGATGGGCTCGTCTGCGAGCTCGCCACGCCGCCGGGAATGGTCGCACGCTCCGTTCCGCTCTCGTGCTGGCTCATCTCACTACCTCCGAAAGGGCTGCCGCGTCGTGAGCGAGCTCACGAACCTTGGACTTGATCATAGCGGATGATGAATGGAGCGGTATTGGCGAGGCACGCGAAATCCGGGGGCTCCCGCGACTTCGTCTCACCTTGGTTTACCGTGGAGTCCACCGCCGGGCCGTCTCCGGTGCGCCGGAAAACGGCTACCTGGCCAAGGGCCACCTCAGGGCAAGAGCCACTGCGTGTACACGTACACGAGTGGGCTCACGACGATCAGGGCGTCGATGCGGTCCAGCATGCCGCCGTGACCCGGCAAAATGGAGCCGGAGTCTTTGACGCCCGTGGAGCGCTTGACGAGAGACTCCACGAGATCTCCAGCTTGGCCGAGCGCACCGCCCACCACGCCGAGCAGCACGGCGTGCAACACCGGCACCTCGCGCAAATAAGTAAAGCTCGCGAGCACCGTGGCACCCGTCGCGAAGACGAGCGACCCGAGGAACCCCTCACGCGTCTTCTTCGGGCTCACGGCCTCGTACAGCTTGGTCTTTCCGAAGAGACGACCGAACGTGTACCCGCCGGTGTCTCCCATCCACGCAATCGTCAGCGCGAAGAACACGAACCCCGGACCGGAATCCCCCAAGTCGCGGCGCAAGAGGGCGAGCGATACCAAGAGCCCTCCCGCGTAGAACGGTGCGGCCATGCCAGCGAGCGTACGGAGGGCCGCCGTCGGAATGTCGCCGAGTCGCCAGAGCGGCACCAGCGCAGCCAGAATAGGTACGAGCAGCACACCGGAAAGAAGGACCTTGGGGTCCTTGGAGCCGACGTAGAGCACCGCCGCCATGAGCATCACGAGGAGCGCCCCCACGTTCCGGGCGAGCGCGTCCTTCGGGTGAGTCATCCCCAAGAGCTCGCGCCCCGAAACGCCGCTGGAAGCGATGATGAGCGCCGCCCACCCCCAGGCAGGGCCGAAGAACAGCAGCGCGAGCACGAGCGGTCCCAAGACCGCCACCGTGATTAGCCGAACAGCCAGGTTGCTCCGAGGCTCAGTGCTCACGGGGCCGAGCGTTAACAGTCAGGGCCGGCCGTCACAAGAGCTCACCCTTCCCACCGTCCCACCCCGCGCCGGCAGACAGCAGCCTTGCGACGAAAACCAGCTCCGGGTACGGCTCTGCTCCTCGAAGGTACGTTCTTCGAATCGCTCGACCCCAGACCGCCCGCGCCGTGAGCCGAGTGTCCCCAGCGTACCTCGGCGTCTCCTCACCGTGAAAGCGTTGCTCCTCTCCCACCTCCGCACACGTGGGCCCCTCGTGGCGCTCGCCGCGGGTCTCGGCGTGGCCGCGCGGCTTTCTCATCCGTATCCCGAGGAGCGCACCCTCGATGGCGTGAGCGCGCTCGTCGCGCGCGCCACGGATACGTCTCACGTCGAAAGTGGAGCTTGGGAGCCCAGCCGCGGCCTCTTGCTCGACTTCGTCGACGGTCGAGCATTTCTCTTCGTGGCGCGCGCGGGAGACGACCAACCGCGGGACGTGTACCGCTCCTTCGTGAGAGTGGCTCCCGACGGCTCTCCGCTCACGGTCACTCGCTCGCGCAACTTGACGCGCACTGCGCTGGCGGACGAGCAGGGCTTGCTCGTGCGCGGACCGTTCGCTGCCTTTGCCACCGCAGCACGCGACGAGGTGTTGGGTGTCACCGTGCTCGACGCGCGCGGCGCACGCCGGACTCCCGAGGCGACCGGCTGGAATCGCCTGCGAGAGGAGCTGCAGCTCGGCGTCGACGCGTTCTTGGTGAGCGGCGCGCCGAGCGGACTCGGCCGCACGGATCTCGAGCTCACGCCGCCGTCGCCGGGTCTCCAGCTCGAGCTCGCTCATGACGAGCTGACTCTCCAAACGAGCGGCGGCGGCCTCACCGTCGCGGCTCTCCACGAAACGCCGCAGCTTCGCACTCACACCGAGGCGGTCACGCCCAGCGTCGCGGGGTCGCCCGCCATCCTCATGCAGCGGCTCGACGTTGCCGAGCCCTTCGCGCCATGGCTGACGAAAACCAGCAGCGCCGTGCTCGGCGAGTCAACGGCTTCTTGGCTGGAAGCGCGCGCCCTCGCGCTGGTCGATGCCGGGCGCCGCCTGACCTCCGCGCGAAAGGAGAGTGTCGCCTCCGCTGCCCTGCACTCGACCCAGGGCGCCGCGTCGTCACGGAGCTCGAGCGCCCCGAGCGCCGTGTGGCCGCCGGCGCGCTTGGCCATCAGCCCAACGGAGAGCGAGTTCGCGCCGCTCATGCTTCCCTTCGCTTCGTCCACCCGAACGTCGGAAAGCGCGTTCTACCGCGCGTCGCTCCGCCCCGACCCCGAGCGCCCCTTCGCCGACGTGGTGCTTTTGGCCCTCGACATGCGTCGGCTCGAGCTCGGCTTGGCTCTGGGTTCCGGCGAGCCACACGTCGTCTCGGGGCTCCCGGGGCGCGGCCGACTTCCAGCAGACATCGCCCAATCAGGCCGCGTCGTCGCGCTCTTCGACGCCGGGGGCGCCTCATCGAGCTCATCGAACGCTCCGGTGCTCGGAAGAGTCGAGGCGGGGCGTCCCCACGCGCCTCCGCTCGCGGGTGCGCCCACGACGTACGTCGATCGCGCCGGGCGCGTCGGGCTCGGCACCTGGCCCGGGTCGAATGACGCCGGGCTCTCACGCATCGTATCTTTGCGTCAAAACGAAGACGCCCTGATCGAGGACGGACGCGTCGCCGCGCCCCGGCCGTCCGCCCTCACCGCGCAGGGCCCCGCCGTCGTGACCGAACGCAGCGCGCTCTGCGCGACGCGGCCCGGACAGCTGCTGTACGCTTGGTCCAAGCACATCGACCGCGCCGCACTCGCGGAAGCGCTGCGACGTGCCGACTGCGCGTACGCGACGTCGCTTTCCGTCGGCTCGGGACGAGGCGCATTTCTCTTCGTCGACCCCCAAGGCGCACGACACGGCGCAAGAACCGCGACGTCCGTGGACACGCGCATGAGCGAGCGCCCCGGTTTTTCCCTCGAAGATTCACGCAGGGACTTCCTTTACGTCGCGCTGCGCGAAAACGTACCGCGCTCCCCCGGAACCGTATGGCAGGTGGACGAGGGCGAGCAGCCTCCACCTTCGAACATTCCGGCGGCATTCACCGCGAGGCGCGCCTTCGGCGAGCTCGAGCTCGAGCTCGCTCGCTTCGAAGGCGGAAGATTTCGTTGGAGCGTGGGGCCGTCACGAAACGAGGCGACGAAGGCCGTAGTCGACACCGAGCTGCCGCCGGACGAAGCAGCCACGGTGCTCGCCGCCGTCGGGCTGGGACACACCACCGAGGCCACGCGGCACGGCCTGCGTGTCGGCACCCAAACCCTGGTGCCCTTTCAACGCGCGCTCGCCACGCTGGTCCTCCCGGAAGGTGGCGATCCGTATGTCGTGCCTTCGGGCTCCCAGGTCACCTTGCCCGAACGAGGAGACGCGGTCCAGCTCCCCGTACTCGCTGTCGACGGCCAGCTCACCGCGCGAGCCCGCGAATTGGGTGGCCTTCGCAAGAGGGGCGCGCTGTGCGTGGACGAATCCGGGAACCTGCTCGTCGCGCGTGTCGCTCACGACAGTGGGGCGCCCGTTGCGCGTGTTCTCGTCGAGCTGGGGTGCTCGCTCGTGCTGGATTTGGACCGCGGCTCCCACAGCGCCCCCTTCGTGGAGCGCGCGGCCTCGGGTCACCTCGTGAGCGCGACGTCCTCGGTCACTCGACTCCGCGCTCATCGTCGCGATGCGGCGAGCCGCGTGTACGTGGGCGTGCCTCGCTGAACGAGCGCCCTGGGGACGTCAGTGTCGGCGTTTTCTCTCGATGCGCTCCTCGGGCAGAATGCGAACGATGTCGTTCGTTTCGATGCTTCGGAAGCGCACCTGTTTGAGGAGGTGACTCTTGGCGAACATACTGCCGCCCTCCTGCAACATGAGCCGCTCTTCACGCCGTAGCCCTTCAGCGGCTGCAGCCTCTGCTTCAGGCCCGGTTTCGACGCTCTGCCACTGGCCCAGATGGTCGGGGAGTGGTTCGAAGTGACCGAAGCGCTCCTCTTTCGCGCCCGGCACATGCGCCAGATAGAACATCAGGTACACGCCGACGCCTGCCGCGGCCATGAGCAGCAAGAACACGTAGAACACGAGGCTTCGACTAGCATTGATCCAGGACAAGCCCAATCCGCTTCGACCGGGCCCCCGGAAGGCCCCCTCGTTTGCCTGACGCGGTCAGGGG
>JAEYVE010000206.1 GCA_023432025.1 Pseudomonadota bacterium | reverse complement strand
CACCCCCCCCCCCCCCCCCCCCCCCCACGCCACCAACGTCTCACGCTCCTCTCATGGAGCAGAGAGACCAAGGCGCGGGTCGTCCAAAAACGCTGGTCGTCAAGAACTGGATCGCCGGCGGCGCGCGCGCGAGCTCCGAGCACTTCGAGCGCAAGAACCCCGCCAACCGCGACGACGTGGTCACCATCGCGCCCGTCTCGACGGCGGCGGAGGTGCACGAGGCGTGCGAACGGGCGCGCTCGGCTCAAGTGGAGTGGGCGCGGGTGCCGGCGCCCGCGCGCGCGCAGGTCATCGCGCGGCTCCGTGAGCTGCTCGTTTCACAGAAAGAAAACCTGGCGCGCTTCGTGGCGCGCGAGGTGGGCAAGCCGCTGCGCGAAGCGCGCGGCAGCGTACAAGAAGCGGTGGACACCGCAGAGTTCTTCTTGAGCGAGGGGCGGCGCCTCTACGGTCAAACCGTGCCCAGTGAGCTCGCCGACAAGGAGCTCTTCACCTACCGGCGCCCCGTGGGCGTCGTGGGCGTCATCACGGCCGGCAACTTCCCCATCGCCGTGCCCAGCTGGAAGCTCATCCCCGCTCTTTTGTGCGGCAACGCCGCGGTGTGGAAGCCGTCGGACGACGCTCCGGGAACTGCGGCTTTGTTCGCCGACTTGTGGCGGCGCGCGGGTCTCCCCGCCGGCGTGCTCAGCGTGGTGCACGGCCCGGGCGCCTCCGGCGCCGGCGAGTTCTTGGTGAACGAGGTGGACGCCGGCACCATCGACAAAATTTCGTTCACGGGCTCGACGGCGGTCGGTAGAAAGATTGGCGAGGTGTGCGGGCGAAACCTGCAGGTGCCTTCTCTCGAGCTGGGCGGCAAGAATCCGCTCGTCATCCTGGCGGACGCCGACCTCGAGCTCGCCGTCGAGGGCGCGCTGTGGGCCTCGTTCGGCACCGCCGGGCAACGCTGCACGAGCTGCGGCAACATTCTGGTCGACCGCCGCGTGATGCCGCAGGTGCGCGAGCAGCTGGTGCGCCGGGCGGAGCTGCTCACCGTGGGAAATCCGCTGGACGAACAGGTCGACTACGGGCCGTTCATCAACGCGCGCTTCGCGGAGCGCTGGCTCAGCCAGCGCGTGGAAGGCCTGGACGACGGCGCGGAGCTCGTGCTCGACGGCCAGCGCATCACGCCGGGCAACGAGCCGCGTGGGTTCCGCGGCGACGCACAGAAAGGCCTGTACGCGAGCCCGCGCATCTTCGCCCGCGTCACGCCGAAAATGCGCGTCTTCCAGGAAGAGTGCTTCGGCCCCACAGTGAACTTGGTGGAAGTCGACGGCCTCGATCACGCCATCGAGGTCGCCAACGCCACACGCTACGGGCTCTCGTCCGCGCTCTACACGCGCGACGCGCGCGCCATGCTGCGCTTCAAGGAGCGCATTTCCGCCGGCATGACCAGCATCAACAACTCCACCACCGGCGCCGAAGCGCACTTGCCCTTCGGCGGCAACGGCTGGAGCGGCAACGGCACGCGCGAAAGCGGCATCTGGGTGCTCGACTCGTACACGCGCTGGCAATCGGTGAACGTGGATTTGTCCGGCAAGCTGCAGAAAGCGCAAATCGATCTGGCCGAAGAAGGCGCGCGCACCCCGCCGGACGACTGGGCAAGGCTCGTCGAAGCGTGACGCACGCTGCCGCCCGCTTCCGCGGGCGGCAGCTTCTTGCGACAAAGCTCCCCGCCCCATGGGAAAGTACCCTGTTACGTCCGCCGTGCGCGCGCTTCGCGCCGAACGAGTACCGTTCGAGCCCCACCCGTACGACTACGTCGAACGTGGCGGAACGGCGCACAGCGCCGCGGCGCTCGGCGTGGACGAGCACTGTGTAATCAAAACCTTGATCATGGAAGACGAAGGCAAGCGGCCGCTCGTCGTCCTCATGCACGGAGATCGTCAGGTTTCGACCAAGGCGCTCGCGCGGCACCTGGGCGTCAAAACCATTTCTCCCTGCGCGCCCGAGGTCGCCGACCGCCACAGCGGCTACCAAGTGGGCGGCACCTCTCCGTTCGGCACGCGCCGCAAGATGCCGGTTTACATGCAAGAGAGCATCCAGGCGCTGCCGCGCATCTACATCAACGGTGGCAAACGCGGCTTTCTCGTCGCCCTCTCGCCCCAGGACGCCCAGCGCGTTCTTTCTGCCGTGCTCGTGGACGTAGCGACGACCTGAACGCGAGCCTGAGCTCCGTGGACGCGCTCGACGTCCAGGTTCCGTGGCGTGTCAGGGCTTCGTTTGGCTCTTGAGCCAGCAGGCGGGACAATACCAAGTTGCGGCGCGGCTCCCGTCGCGACCCTTCTCCACCTGAAGACGCCAACCATGACGTGCGCTCATGAGCTCGAAGTTGGTCTCCGTGGGGGGAGCCAGCCTACCGCAGCCGACGCATTGGGGTCGTAGTCGAGGTGACATTCAGTATAAACGCTCTTGCCGCGCAAACTCGCGAAAACATGAGCAAAGAATACAGTCAGCGTTTGCGATATTACCATTGTGCCTCATGGAGAACATGACCGACTGACGTCAGCCGTGAAGATTGCTCGCACACGAGCCCGCATCGAGCGACCGTGTGTGCACGCTCTGCCACAAGCAGACGGCCCTCTCACATTCATCCAACGAGTGAGTGAATCGTGAGCGTTGGTAGCGGTTCCGCGCGACGAAACCCCTGCAATCGAACGCGGGCGCTCACCGCGCAGAGCGCGCTCGCGGGCAGCGCCGCCGCTCGTGCTCTCACGACGAACCACTGAGCACTCGATGAGTACTCACGATGAGTCCGCCAGCGTGGCGGCTCACGTTTCGTCGGTGCGTCGCCGCTCGAACGCTCGCGAAACGGAGCTCTCAGGGGAGCTCAGGGGACGTCGAGCGGACTCGGCGGCGAGCTCATGCCTTCGCCTTCCGTCGGCGGAGCGAGCTGTTCGGGGAGGGCGGGCGTAGGACCAGGCGCGCCGGGCGGCTGGCTGGGCTCGGGCGGAGCGCCCGTGTCCGAGGGAGCGGGGGGAGCCTCAGGAACCGCGGAGGAGGAGGGCTCGGGTGGCAGAGGAGGCGTCGCCGAAGGCGCTTCGGAAGCAGAAGGTGCCGCGGCAGAAGGTGCCGCGGCGGACGACGCGCTGGAAGCCGCCGGCGCGCTCGGCGGCGCTGCAGCGTCCAAAGGTGTTTTCGCCTGCGCTGCGGCTGCCGCGGAAGCAGCGCTCGAAGGCGACGACTTTTCTGTTTGCGAGGACCTGTCCGATTGTGAGGACTTGGTGGAGCCGGAGTGCGTGGGCTCAGCGGAAGCGCGAGACGCCGGCGTGGGCTCCCGAGCGCTCTTCACCGCAGGCTTCGCGGCGGGCGCCGTGAGATCCCCGACGCGAAAGCCCGGACGTCCTCCGAGCGCGATGACGCCGACCAGCGCGCCAATGGCGAGCGCGGAGAGCCCGACGAAAGCAACCAGCCGCGCGCTGCCGCGCATGGGCACGGTGGGCAACGTGGTGTCTTCGAGCGAAGGCTCTTGAGGGAGAGCTACGTCTTCCCGCTTGAGGCGGCGTGTGACGTCCGAGACGGTGATTTCGCTCGACTTCTGGAGCGCGTTCTCTGCGAGCGTGACGGCTTTGCCGTCCACTTGGCGCGGGGTTTCTTCTGCTCCCGGCGCCATCGACGAAGGCCCGAGCGACACCGTGACTTGAACGTCCGGCGTGGACGGAGCGTCCCGCAGCTCGACGCCGAGCGCTTCCCGCAACGCGTCCGTGAGCTCCTTGGCAGACTGAAAACGCGCGTCCGGCTCGCGCTGCGTCGCGCGCTCGAACCAGCCATCGAAGCCGAGCGGCACCGGCGCTACGTGACTGGGAACGGGAATGTCGCGGATGCAGATTTGCAGCACGAGATCCCCGAGACCATCACTCGAGAAGGGGCGCTTGCCCGTGAGGCACTCGAACGCGATGACCGCGAGCGCCCACAGATCCGAGCGATGATCGATGGCCTTGTTGCCCTGAGCTTGCTCGGGGCTCATGTAGTACGGCGTACCGAGCAGCGATCCGGTGCGCGTGTACGTGCCGTCCCCGCCTCCGCCGAGCGCCGTGGCTTCCACCTTGGCCACGCCGAAATCGAGAACCTTGGCGACCTCCGCGTCCTCGTTTTTGACGAGGAAGACGTTGTCCGGCTTGAGGTCACGATGAACGATGCCCTGCTCGTGGGCTTTGGCCACCGCTCGCCCGACGTGACTCAAAATCCAGCTGGTTTCGTTGGCCGAGAGGCGCCTCTTGCGCCGAATACGCTGCGCGAGCGTTTCTCCCTCGAGCAGCTCCATGACCATGAAGGGCAGATCGTCCTCGGTGCCGTAGTCCAGAATTTGGACCACGTGCGGGCTCCGCAGCGCAGCTGCGGCCTGCGCTTCGCGAGCGAAGCGCGCCTTGGTGGCGTCGTCCGCGACGATTTCTCGTTCGATCACCTTGATGGCGACCGGAGCCTGCAAAACCAAGTGCTCCGCTCGATACACGGCGCCCATGCCGCCTTCTCCCAAACGCTCACCCAACCGGTACTTTCCGGCGAGAACGCGTCCTGGTTCGAGAGCTGGCTGGGCCATGGGCGGGGGCAACAATAGCGCCCGAGCGGTCGCTCGGCTCGTTTAAACGCGTGAGAAGTGCCCGGACAATCCCGCGGCGTCCAAAAAATTGCTCGGCTCTTGGGGAAGACGAGGAAAACGGACGGTCGGCAGGCCCATGGCCTCGAGACGCCTTAAATTTTCCTCTTGGACACCTTCCGAGGCGGCTCGTCGCACCGCGTAATACAGCGCAACCTCGGGACCGACTGGCACCGACAAAGGCGGTAAGGCGAGGAGCGATGCTCGCTCCTCGACCGAAAAAAGCGGCTCTTGCACCATGTTGATGACGAGGCCGGCCAACGGGAGACCCAGCTCACCGCGAACCACCTCCGCGAGCTCGAGGGTTTCCGTGGTGGGGAGCTCCTCGGGCAAGCTGACGAGAATGACCGCGGTTTGCCGCCCATCACGGAGAGTGCACCAAGCCGCTTGCGCGTCGTCGCGCAAACGGCCCCCCGGCGCGACGTCCACGATGACGCGTGGAACGCGCAAGAGATCCGTGCCGTGACCGGTTGCCGGTGCGTCTAGCACCACCACGTCGAACGGTGGTGGGTCGCCGCGGCGTGGAAGACCACGACCGTCTCCGCCGCTCAAGAACCACGCCTTGCCAAGAAGGGCCCACTCACGAAGACCGGGGATGCCGCGGAAGAAACCGCGCACGTAGCGGTTATCGAACAGCGTGTCGTAGAGGGTTTGGCTCCGAAGAACCATGCGGCCGTACTCGGCCATGGCTTGCTCGGGCTCGATGTGAACCGCATACAGGCCTGGCTGCACCTCGTGCGGCTCGGGCTGGATGTGGTTCACCCCGAGCAGGTGGGCCGCCTTGCTGGGGCCGCCGGAAACGACGAGAAGCGTTTTTTTTCCTCGCGCCGCGAGCTCCGCCCCCAGCGCCACGGTCACCAGAGTTTTTCCCACCCCCCCTTTGCCGGTGACGAAAACGAAGCGCTGGTCATCGAGCAAAGTCACACCTGCCAAACGAGAGCCGGAGCGGCTCCCGACCGAGTATTGCATGCTATCAGGCGCACATCCTCCCATGAGATCTCCTCAGTTCATCGTGGTCGCCCTCACTTGCGCCGTGGCCATCGGCTGCAAAGGCGAAAAGGCGACGCCTACCGAGAGCAACGCAGGGAAAGGCGCCCCTTCGGCGACGTCCAGTACCCCGCCCGCAACTTCGGCAGCGGTCGGACCCAGCCCGTACGGACCGCTCGGGAGCCCAAGAACAATCGGCTACCCCATGCCGGTCTTGCCAGGTCAGGGCCTCGGCCCCATCCGCTTCGGCTCGAACTTCGAGAGCGTGGCGCGTCACATGACGCGTCCTTGTGACGAGCTCCGCGAAACGCGCTGCTTGTACGTGGACCAGGCCGTCGACTTCACGATGAAGGACGGCGTCGTCGACGGCATTTACGTCGTCCGGCGCGACCGCCCGGCGCCGCCCGCAAAAGACGGCTCTCCGCGCTACTTCGGCACGTACTTCGGCGCGCTCTTGCCGGACATTTCGCTCGGCGTACACAAACACATCGTTTTGGAGGAGCTTCGCGCCCCGGACAAAATCGAAAAGCTCTCGGAGCCGCTCGACCAAAACGGCACGCTCGAGCGCCACTACTACGACGGCCTCGTCCTCGAGTTCGATCGGCTTCCCAACGGAAACATCGTGCTGGGCGCCATGCGCGTCTTGCCGTCCAAGACGGCGACGAACCCGTATCAACGCCCTTCGACGTCCGACAAACTGGGCCTTCCGCCCGAGGCGCCGAAGCCCAAGGCCGCCCCGGGGGCGCCCGGCGCAGGAATCGACTTTTTGAACCCGGACGCAGCACGCCCGGCGCCCTCGGCACAGCCAGAAAAGTAGAGCCGGCGTTTCACCCCACTTCGCCGTCCAAATGGCGAAGGAGCGCCTGCACCCGCAGCATGGCGCCGAGATCGCTCTCGCGGTGCGCGTGATCCATGGCGGCGAAGAGGTGCGTTTGCTCGAGCTGCAGGCGCTCGGGGTGCCGCTCGAGGAGCCGCACGTAGTGCTCGAAGAAGCGCTCCGCGGGAAACTCCGTGAGCTTGCGCACGATGTGGCGCACCACCGCGTGCAGCGCAAAGCGGCCGCGCGCCGGCTCCTGAACGAGTCGAAAGCGTACGAGCTCGGCGATGCGCGCGTTCGCTCCGCGACGCACGCCGCCGAGCATCGCCAGAGAAGCCGCGTCCACGTGGTCGCCCTCCGAATACGCGAGCACGGCGAGCATGCGCCGACTCGGGGCGTCCAAGCGCTGAAAAACCCAGGAAACCAGGAGCGCCACCTCGGGCAAGTCGTCCTCGTGCTCGATGGCGACGACGCGCGTCACACCGCCGTCTCGCAGGTAACGCTCGAGCTCGGTGACGGTGGCAGCGCGCGCGGAGACGATGGCGTTTGCCATGTCCAAGGCGAGCGGGCTCCAGCGCAGGAGCTCCGTGAGCGACGCAACGCGCGGAAAGGCGCTCTGCCCCGACATGACGAGCGGCGCCGTGACGGGAAACACGAACACACCCGCGAGCAAACAACGACGCGCCGTGATGACGAACGTGACGGGCGTGCCCGAAAAAGCGTCCAACAGGCGCGCCATGGCTCGGTCGTCCTCGTGGTTGTCGAGCACGACGAGGCGCCGCTCCCCGGCCGCAAAATAGCTTCGGAGCACGTCCACGCGCTCGTCGCCGCGCGGCGTTCCGAAGCGCAGCGCCAGCATTTCCGTGAGCGTGTAGAAGTCCCAAGCGCCCACGCGGAACCAATCCAGCCGCCCGCCGAAGTAGGCCGACATTTCGTGGCCGAGCGCCGCCGCGAGCACGGACTTTCCGCTCCCGCCGGTGCCCACCAACGCGACGCGCGTCGGCGCGGCGGCCTCGATGGTGCGACGGAGCGTGCCGAGCTCGACGCTGCGGCCCGTCAGCCCCGGCGGCGCTGGCGGGAAGCGGAGCGCACGCTCGGCCGTTCGTTTCGAAGCTCGCGCCTTGCTCGCTCGTGCCACGTCAGAACCGCCACTCGCGACGACGGTCTTGCTGGAGCAGCTTGGTGATGGCGCGCTGCGCGTCCGGGCTTTCGATGAGAGTCCAGGCGTCGTGGCGACCGCGCTCCATGGCGCGGTCGAGCAGGAGCTCGGCGGCGCGCTCGGGAGCGATGGCTTCCGACTTGCGTCCCGGCAACTCCACCACCGCGCGCCGCACGCCGAGACCGGAAATGGTGTCCAGCATGTGCTCCACCACGGAGCGGTAGAGCTGCTCGTTGAAGTGCTCGGGGCGACCGATGCCGAAGCACACCACTTTGTCGAACGTGAGCTTGGGGCGTCCGGGCAAGAGCAGCGTTTCGCCGAGCTGACCGCTGGCGAAGCCGCGCGCAATCAGCTCCGAAATGGCTCCGCCCGTCCGGTAGTCCACGAGGCCAGCGACGCCACGCGGCGGCCGCTCGCCTTCGGAGAGCGGCACGGCGAGCACTTCGCTCACCGCTTGATCGAGCTTTCTGAGATCCGCGACGGCAAAGCGCAGCTCCAAGGCTCAGCTCCTGGCTCGATCCTCGTCGCGTCGCCCCAAATCGTTCGCGATGCGATCGAGCACGCCGTTGACGAACTTGCCGCTCTCGTCCGTGCCGTAGCGCTTGGCCAGCTCGACCGCCTCGTCGATGATGACCGCGCGCGGCACGTCGCGAAGCGCCAAGAGCTCGTACGCGCCAACCCGCAAAATGTTGCGATCGACACGGGCCATGCGCTCGAGCCGCCAATGCTCGCTGGCCGCGCGGATACGCTCGTCCACGTCGGCGCGGCGCTCCACCACCCCGCGCACCAAATCGTCCGCGTAGGGGCGGCCTTCGGCGTCCCCCGGGGTTTCACGCCAAAAATCGGCGACGACGCGCTCCACGCCATGCTCGCTCGCCTCGATGGCGTAGAGCATCTGCAGAGCGGCTTCGCGGGCGGTAGTACGGGCTCCCATGGCGGACCTTCGAAGACCGGGGCGCACGCGCGCCCGCGGGGGCGCTCATCGTGGTGGCAATGCCGCGGCCAAGCAAGCCGCGCGCGACAGTGACGCTCAGAGGCCGTGCTGGGCGAACGCCCGCGACAGGCTCACCATTTCTACGGCGCCCAGCGCGGCTTCGAAGCCCTTGTTGCCCGCCTTCGTGCCGGCCCGCTCGAGCGCCTGCTCGATGGTGTCCGTCGTGAGAACGCCGAAGAGCACCGGCACGCCGCTGTCTGCGGCCGCCGCCGCCACGCCGCGCGCAGCCTCTCCGGCGACGTAGTCGAAATGCGCCGTGGAGCCGCGAATGACCGCGCCACACGCGATGACTGCGTCGAAGCGGCCGCTCTTGGCCAAGCGCTGCGCGACCAGCGAAATTTCCCAAGCGCCGGGCACGCGCACCACGGTGATGTGGTCGGCGCGGGCTCCGTGACGCACGAGCCCGTCACGCGCGCCCTCCACCAAGCGGTCCACGACGAGCTCGTTGAAGCGTGAGCCGATGATGGCGAAACGCGCGCCCTCCGGAACGACGAGCTGTCCTTCGAAGGCGGCGGGGAGGGGTTGGTCGCTCATGACGGGCGCGAGTGTATCAACGCCCCGGCGACGACGTGAGCCGCCGCGCGCACTTCGATAACGCGGGAAGAGCCGCGCCGCGGAAAACGGCCTCAGCGCTTCATGGACACCAAAGGCACGCTCTCGGCGACGTGCAAACCGTAGCCGTCGATGCCGGCAATCTTGCGCGTGCTGTTGGTGAGCAGGCGGATCTGGCGCACGCCCAAGTCCCGGAGCACCTGGGCCCCGAGCCCGTACTCGCGCAGCGTACCGCCGTGAACGCGGTCGTCGGCGAGCTTCTTTCGGCTCGCCTCCGAGCCGGGCAGCTCCTCCTCGAGGCGCGTGAGCTCGCTCGCGAGATCCCCGCGCGGCGCGACGTACACGACCACGCCGCGCCCGGCCTTTTCGATGGCCTCGATGGCTTCCTTGAGGTTCTTGCCGCCCTCGCTCGTGGTCGACGAAAACGTATCGCCGAGCGTGGAGCCCGCGTGCATGCGGCACAAAACCGGCTCGTCGCCGTCCAGGTCGCCCTTGACGAGCGCGAGCAGGTGACGCTTTTCGACGGTGGTCTCGTACACCAGCGCCTGCCAACGCGTGCCCGTTTGGTCGAGCACCAAGTTGGACTCCTCGACGCAGCGCACGAGCCGCTCCGTTTGCAAGCGGTAGCTGATGAGATCCGCGATGGTGAGGATGCGAAGCCCGTGGCGCTCGGCGAACGTTTCGAGGTCCGGCATGCGCGCCATGCTGCCGTCGTCCTTGATGATTTCGCAGATGACGCCGGCGGGGTTGAGCCCCGCAAGCCGCGCCAGATCCACCGAGCCTTCCGTTTGGCCCGCGCGCACGAGAACGCCGCCGCTGCGCGCCTGCAGAGGAAATACGTGCCCCGGCACGACGATTTCCTCGGGGCGCGCCTCGGGGTGGCTGGCGACGCGGATGGTGTGAGCGCGATCTTTGGCACTGATGCCGGTGGACACCCCGCGCTTGGCCTCGATGCTGACGGTGAACGCAGTACCGAGCGGTGGCCCGCCGCGGCCCGGCGCCGCCATCATGGGCAACTCGAGCTGACGCACCTGCTTTTCGCTGAGCGTGAGGCAAATGAGGCCGCGACCATGCACCGCCATGAAGTTGATGGCCTCGGGCGTGATGCGGTCCGCGGCCATGCAGAGGTCGCCCTCGTTCTCGCGGTCTTCGTCGTCCACGAGAATGACCATTTTGCCGGCGCGAATGTCGTCGAGCGCCGCCTGGACGCGCTCGAGGTGTTCAGGCGCGATGTCGAGCCGAGGGGGACTCTCTGAGTGAGGCTTGCTCATGACGGGGCCCTTCCATGGCGGCCCGCGGGGCGATTGGCAAGGCAGACTTCGGCGGAGCCCGTCAAAAGTGCGCGGCCGCGCTGGGTCGAGTGTGCCCGCTCGGGTGAGGGGGCGGCGAGCGACCGGAAAAACGCGGTGCTCCCGCACTGAGCCGGGTGACGCCGGACCGCACGGAGGCGCGCGGTGCTGGCTCGCGGGAGCGACCGCATGGAGGCGAACGTCGTCGAGATCGCGGCTCGGGACGTCGGCGTCTGCGGCGACCGCGAGTTCAGCAGGCGGCTTCAGCGGGCGGCTTCAGCAGGCGGCTTCAGCGGGCGGCTTCAGCGGGCGGCCTCAGCGGGCGGCGAGGAGGCGACTCACGTAGCGGGCGATCAAGTCCACCTCGAAGTTGATGCTGGCGCCTTCCGTCAGCGCGCCGAGCGTCGTGTGAGCGAGCGTGTGGGGGATGAGCTGCACCGAAAACTGCGCGCCGGAAACTTCGTTCACCGTGAGCGACACGCCGGCCAAAGTGACCGACCCCTTCGGGGCAACGAAGGGCGCAAATTCCACAGGCACCTCGAACCCGACGGCGGTCATGTCGCCGCGCGGGGTCACGCGGACCACACGCGCCACGGCGTCGACATGCCCGGTCACGAGGTGACCTCCCAGGCGCTGCCCCGCCTGAAGCGCTCGCTCCAAGTTGACGCGTGTGCCGACGCGCGCGGCGTGGAGCGTCGTGCGCGCCAAGGTTTCGGCGGAGAGCTCCGCTTCGAAGCGGTCCGCTCCGGGGGCGCTGGAACCGTCGGGGGCGACCACCGTGAGGCAAGCGCCGTCCACGGACACCGACTCGCCCAAGACGAGCTCACCCAGCGGATGAGCGATAGTCAGCCGACAACCGCCGCTCTCCGGAAGCTCGCGTCGCGCTACGACCTCACCTACCGCTTCGACCAGGCCCGTGAACATGCTGCGCCTATATCACGCCGCTGGGCCGTCCCGAGCTGCTCTTGCGGGAAGCATGCGGCGGCGGCAGGCTGCTAGCGGGTATGCTGGGACGATGGCTCCCGCTCCGCTGCGCGGAGCTCGCGACGCCGGGTCGTTCGGCGCGGGTCAGGGGGCGGCTTTGGATGGCCGCTGCGCTTTCTTGCGCCTGCGGACCGAGCGTGCAGGTCTTGCACGAAGGCAGCGTGCGCTTCGAGCACTGCTACCGGCTCGATCTGGATCCGGGCATCGCCCCCACGCATCGCAAGGCTTGTTGGCGCGCCTGGCAAGAGCGCTACAGCTACGGCCAGTCTCGCGACCGGCTCGAATACGCTGATCGGCGCGTTCAAAGCATCGAGCGGGGAGATCCACCGCCGGGCCTTCATTTGGACGCCAAGGCGCCCAAGCCCGCGGAAGGGGGCGGCCCGCTCGACCCCCACGCGCCGCCCCCGCCCATGGCGCGCCCCGTGGACGGCGTCACGCCGTTCGACGTCGGCTCGGCGCCGCCGCGTGCGGCAGGCCGCAAAGGGGAAGCTCCGGGCGACGCCTGCGCCGAAAGCTGCCGTGAGGGGCGTCGGCAGTGCCTGCCGGAATGCGCGCCGGACCAGACGGAGGAGTGCAGCTGCGAGGTCAACTACCGCACGTGCATGTCGGCGTGTTTCAAGTAAGGCTGAACCCGCCCGCCGCCGCTCACCGGCCCCCATCTAGCTGCATCAGGCCAGTTTTCGTCGATTGATTGACCCACTTCCATGCTTGGCGGTAACCGGAAGAACCCATGACCGTGCAGCCCCCTGATCTCGCCGAGCCTGGTTCATGGCACGCGGCCGGCCCCGGGCAGCCCCGCGTGCTCCGTCCCGCCCGCGCCGTCCCCGCGGACGCGCTGCGCCCCACACGCGCCGAGGTGAACCTCGCCAACCTACGCCACAACCTGCGAGTCCTGCGTCGGGTCACGGGAAAAACCCCGCTTTGGGCCGTGCTCAAGGCCGACGGCTACGGACACGGCGCCAAAGCCGTGGCGCGCACGCTCGAGCGGGCCGGCACGGACGGCATCTGCGTGGCGCTCATCGAAGAGGGCATCGAGCTCAGGGACGCCGGCATTCGCGCCCCCATTCTCGTGATGGGCGGCTACTACCACCGCGCCTGGGGCGAGGTGATTGCGCACGATTTGACGCCGGTCGTGCACGACGTGGGACAAATCGCCAGTCTGGCGGACGAAGTGCGGTTTCGCGGCGGCGAGGCCATCAAGGTCCACCTGAAGGTGGACACCGGCATGGCGCGCCTCGGCGCCAGCATCGGCGACCTTGCGCTCATTGGCCGCGCCTTCGCCGACCACCCCGAGGTCCAGCTCGAGGGGCTCATGACGCATTTTGCGTGCGCCAACTCCGAAGAGCCGGAGTCGCTTCGAGAGCAGTTGGTCCGCTTCGAGGAGGCCACCCGCCGTTTGCGCGAGCTCGGCCTCTCACCAGCGCTGCGCCACGCCGCCAACAGCGCCGCGCTGCTCGGCAGCCTGGAGTCTCACTTCGATTTGGTGCGCCCGGGCGTGTCGCTCTTTGGCGTTCACCCGCAAGGTGCGGGCCGCACCGTGAAGAGCCGCTCGCTCTCGTCCTCGCCGGATCTGGAATCGGAGGGTCCCAGCTCCAATGGGGATCTCCGCCCCGTCATGTCCGTGCGCAGCCAAATCGTGGCGCTGCGCGAGGTTTCACCGGGAGACACCGTCGGCTACGGCGCCACTTGGACGGCCACGCGCCCCAGCCGCATCGCCACCATCCCCATCGGCTACGCCGACGGCATGAGCCGCGCGTTGTCGAACCGCGGTTTCGGTTTGGTGCGTGGTCGCCGCGCGCCCCTCGTGGGCGTCGTCAGCATGGACATGTCCATGTTGGACGTCACGGACCTGCCCGGCGCGAGCGTCGGCGACGAAACGGTGCTCCTGGGCAGCCAACGCGGGCCTCTAGGCGCGGACGAAATCACGGCTGACGAAATTGCGCAGCACACCGGCACCATCGCCTGGGAAGTGCTCACCAACATTTCGCGTCGCGTGCCGCGTTTTTATCGCGAGCCCTGAGCGGCCCGTCGCGGGCCCGAAGCGGCTGCCCCGACACGGTCGACGAGCTTTCGGCTCTGTGCGCAGCTGGACGTTCCCGCGACCCGTTTCAAGGTGAGGGAATGGACGCCATCACCATGCTCACCGAGCAGCACTCGAAGCTCAGAACGCTGTTTTCGGCTTTTGACGGGGCTTCGACGTCCGCCGAGCGCACGGCGGTGTTCGAGGACATTCAAGACGAGCTTTCGGTGCACACCACGCTCGAGGAGAAAGTGTTTTATCCGGCCGCGTACGCTGGCGAGCCCCAGCACGTGCTGGCCTCGGCGCTGGAGGATCACCGCGCACTCAAACGCGCGCTCGTGGAGCTCATGGACATGAACGTAGGCACCGAGCGCTTTCAGGAAAAACTCTGGGCGCTGCGCGAGCAGGTGGAGGCGCACGTGACCGAGGAAGAGGAGGTGCTCTTTCCGCGCGCACGCGCTCGCCTCGGCGCGCCGGCACTACGCGAGCTGTGGGTCAAAATGGAGGTGCTGTTCACCCGTGAGGCCCTCCACGGACCAACGCGCAACCTGGTCGAACAAGTGCAGGCCTACTGACACGAGAGACGGCGCTCACGCCGCTTCGTAAGCGGCGCACGAAACGACGGGCAGCCGCGGGTACTTGGGCAGCCCTTCGACGCGACACAGCCAAAAAGTAGACCCTTTGGCGGACTCCACCTTGCGCGCGCGAACGCACGTAGCGCACAGCCCCGGCGCGTCTGCGGGACGATGAGGTGCTTCAGCGCGCGGTCTCTCGCTCACGGCCCAGCTTCACCCAGTCGCGCACTCGGCGCAACGCGGGGCGCCGCTCGTTCACGGTCCGGATCCAATGCGCCTCGGGGGGAAGACGACAAGCGGCGACACGCGGTGCTCCCGCACTGAGCAGCCGCACGTCGTTCGCTCGACGAACGCGACACAGCGCCCCAACGCGACACCGAGGCTGCGCCTAGCGACCGCCCGCCACCTCGATGAACGAGCCCGTCGTGTACGAGGCTTGCTCGGACAGGAGCCACAAAATGGCCTCGGCGACCTCCTCCGCTCGTCCGCCGCGCCGGAGGGGCACGAAGGACTTCACGCGCTCGACGCGGTTCGGCTCACCGCCGCTGGCGTGCATTTCCGTGTAAATGAAGCCGGGGCGCACGGCGTTGACGCGGATGCCCTCGGTCGCCACTTCGTTCGCCAAGCCGACGGTCATGGTGTCCAGCGCCCCTTTGGAGGCGGCGTAGTCCACGTATTCGCCCGCGCCGCCCAGCCGCGCCGCCACCGACGAAACGTTGACGATGGCGCCTCCGCGGCCTCCACGCGCGCGCGACATGCGCCGCACGGCCTCGCGCGCGCAGAGAAATGCGCCCGTCACGTTGGTCGCAAAGACGCGCGCGAGGCGCGCCGCGTCGATGTCCTCCAGACGTCGCTGCGTTTCGAGGATACCGGCGTTGTTCACGAGCGCCGTCAGAGGGCCGAGCTGCTCGTCCACGGCGCCGAACAGGCGCACCACTTCTTCTTCCCGGGCCACGTCCGCCGGAACGGCGATGGCGCGACCGCCGCTCGCTGTAATTTCGCCCACCACCTCGTCCGCCGCGCGGCGATCTTTGAGGTAGTTGACGCACACGGCGTAGCCACGCGCGGCGGCCAAACGCGCCGTCGCCGCGCCAATGCCGCGGCTTCCGCCCGTGACGAGGAGAACTTGGTTCATCGCGCTCGATCGTGGGGCCCTCGCCGCGACAAGCAAGTCCTCCGTGGCGCCGCGCACTCGCGAATTTCGTCGGTCGCCGCGCGTCGTGGCTCGCTGCGGCGGCTCGAGACGCCGTCAGGCGTCGAAGTGATACGCCGTGACACGCGCGGAGGAGCGCTCTCCGAAGCGACGACAGAACGCCGCCAGGTTTTCGTACTGGGACACGGGCAGGACGTCTCGAAACGACAAGTGCGTGACCAAGCAGAACAAGGTGACCTCCAAGTAGCTGACGTCCCGTGGCGGCAGCCGCTCGATGAGCTGCTCCGCGCGCGCGTCGAGCCACGCGAGAGAGCCTTCCAAGCTCTGCTTCATTTTGACCTCGTGGGGCGAGGGCGTGCCCGCTCGGTCTTGCGAGCCCTCGCGCGCCGCACGCGCAAGGATGAGGCTTACCTCGGTCGCCATGGCGCCGAGCACGAGCTCTTGCGCGCTCGCCAAGAGCGGCTCGTGAAGCTCTTCCGGCCAAACCACGCGGAGGCTCCTCTTCGTGCGCCGCACGAGCTCACGGCACACGTTCACGGACCCGTACCAGTCGCCCTGCGCCGTACGCAGCACGGGAATGCGGAGCGCGGGGTTGTCGCCGAAATCTCGCGGATCGCACGACAGCAGGTTGGGCACCACGCGGAGCACGTACGGCACCTCCGCCTCCGCCGCAAAGAGCCGCGCAACGCGCGTAAAATGCGAGCTCGACCGCCCGACGAGGATGAGCTCGTCGGGCGGAGCTACGGAGGTGTTGGTCGCAGTCACGGGCATCACTCTACAGCGGAACCTCACGGTCGACCGCATGTGACCCCACTCACGAGCCGCTCAGCAAAGAGCCGCCAGCGAGGAGCGGCGCCGCGAGCCAGCCCTCATTCGCTGCAGCTACAAAACGCCATGTTGTTGCCGTTCCCGATCGCAGGGTCGGGCCAGTACGTGTCCCAGGTGCCGCTCGGAACCCCACTCGACGGGGCCATGTAGATGTTGCGCCCGTCGGCGTTCATGTTGGTCGTCGGGTAGCTGATCATACAACCGGTGTTCACCTCGACGTACGTCATGTCGAGCGCTTCGCAAACGGCCGTGCAAGTGGCAACGCCGTTCGAGTTTCCGCAGCCCGAGTGGAGCCCGTGCCAATGTCCGTTGGTGGGCTCTCCGTCTCCAACCCACGTAGCGTCATCCACGTAAACGACGGGCCACTCGATGGTCCAAACGCCGGCTGACACCGACGCCGCCCAGTACTTGAGCCCCTGAATCCCGTACGTGCCGTTCGTCCAGACGACGTGGGAGTACTGCACGTCTCCGAACACCAGCCCGGCGCCGGACGCGCACACGTACGAGGTGCTATCGACTTCCTCCGGCTCGAGCGTACCGTTTCCGTCATCGTCGAGCCCCGCTTCCACCTTCGTACCACCGTGAAAACAGTTGGAGCCGGGACTCTCGGGACTCACCAAAAGCAATGAGTTCCGGCCCTGGGGTCCCGTCGGTCCTGCGCCGCCCATCGGCCCAGCGTCGCCCTGCGGGCCAGCGTCGCCCTGCGGGCCAGCGTCGCCCGTGTCGCCTCGGGGCCCAGCGATGGCACAGAGCTTCTCGCTGCCTCCGACCTCATCCTCGTCGAGCGTGCCGTTCCGATTCGCGTCGGGACCGTACTCGATCCGCACTCCCCCGTTTGCACATTCCTTCCCCGCTTCAATCTCCGAGGTGGAGATGAGCACGGAGGCGTCACTCGCGCTCGGCTGCGAGTCTTCCCCGTCTCCACACGCCAGCGCCACCAACCCACACGCGCCAAGCACCCCAAAAACCCGTGTTCTCATCGACGACTCCCTCCTGCCCCCTTCGGCGCCGCTGGCCGAAGATCGCCAATCTCTCTCCAGAGAGGAGCCGCCGTCAATTGTGTGTTTTCTGCGAGTGACTCCCACATCGATCACAGTCGCGACGGGGCAACACTCACCCGACGGTTTTCTGCGCGTGGAAAACCGAACGGCGACGTAGTGCGGGAGCACCGCTCAAACGCGGGGCGCCGTTTCCCCCAAAAGGAGTCGCTCTTCGTTGAACGCGGCGACCACCGGGGCGACGCGCTCGTCGCTGCGCGTCAGCTGAATGAGCCCGGTCATGGCCGCCAAATACGCGTCCCGCGTGAGCTCTCCACGCAGGAGCTGCACGCGCAAGAACACGGCCGCCGTTTGCACCACGTCGCACAAACAGTAGTCGCGCACCTCCGCGATGCGACCGGCGTGGACGAGCGGCCCCACGTCTTTACCGTCGACGCCCACCTTGCCCGGCATGCCGACGAGCTTGGCGACGATGTCCAAGCGGCTCGACTTGGTCGCGCCGTAGTCCGCGATGAAATCCATCACATCCAAATGACCGTCCGGAGAAAAGCGGTACCGGACGTCGCGGTTTTGATAGTAGTGCTTGAAGGGAATGCCGTGGCGCAAACAGCGCATGGCGATGACGGGCAAGTCGAAGCCGCGGCCGTTGTAGGTGACGAGCGTCGGCTGGTGCTCGTCCAGGATTTTGGCGAACTCGCCGAGGATTTCGGCTTCGTTCGTCGAGTCACGTCCCACGATGCCGAGCTTTTTGCACTCGTACTCGCGCCCGAGCTGCAACGCGCCGATGGCGACCACTTTGTGATGCGGCGCGGCGGGCAAGCGCTCGGCCTCCGCGCTTTCCGCGATGGGGAGCTCTGGATCCAGGATGGTTTCGATGTCGATGACGAGATAGGAGCGCGCCACGTGGGCGAGCATTGGCGGCAGGCCGAGCTCGGGTCAAGCGCCGACGCCTACGCCACGCGGTCGTCTGGACCAGGCGGCGCGGATTTTGGCCCTTCTTCCGCCGCGGGCGCGCTTTCGCCCAGCGTGCGGCCCTCGCGGCGCGGCGTGGTGAGCGGCGTCGGCTGCCAGTTGCCGCGCAGGAACGTCTTGGCCGCGTCGCGGCCACCCGCAATTTCGTAGGCGAAGCGCTCGGCGTCGCGGCGACGCACGTCCGCGATGATTTCGTCCACGTCGGCGGGCGTTTCGCCGAGCTCGAGCAGCGCCGCCTCGCCGAAGCGAATGGCCGACTCGAACGTTTCGCGCACTTGGTAGTCCACCCCCGCCGCCACGAGCTCCTTGGCGTGCTGGCGGTCGTACGAGCGCACGAGCAGCTTGGCGCGCGGAAACTCGTGCCGCACGAGCTCCACGATGCGATCGACGGCTTTGCGGTCGTCGACGCACACGGCGATGACGCGCGCGTTCTCGGCGCCCGAAGCGCGCAGCACGTCCAAGCGCGTGCCGTCGCCGTAATACACCTTGAAGCCGAACTGCGCCGCGCTGCGGATCATGTCCGCGTCGACGTCGATGATGGTCACGTCCGCGTCGCGCGCCAAGAGCGCCTGGGACGTGACCTGACCGAAGCGCCCGAAGCCGATGAGCAGCACGCTGCCCGTGAGCCCCTCCGCCACGTCCACGCCGTCGAGCGACGGATCCGCCGGGCGCACCAGCTTTCTGAGCACCACGAGCGCGAGCGGCGTGAGCGCCATGGAGAGCACCACGGTCGCGGTGAGCATCGCCCGCGCCTCGGCGTCGATGAGGCCACCGCTGGCCGCCGCTGCGAAGAGCACGAACGCAAACTCGCCGCCTTGCGCCATGAGCACCGCGCGGTCGAGCGCTTCTCGGTGCTCGGTGTGGAGCACGCGCGCCACCCCATAAATGGCCGCGCCCTTGAGCGCCATCATGAGCGGCACGCTCACGGCGATGAGCACCCAATTCTGGGCGACCACGTCCAAGTCGAGCGTCATACCGACGCCCAGAAAGAACAAACCGAGCAAGATGCCGCGAAACGGCTCGATGTCCGCCTCGATCTGATGGCGAAACGTGGACTCCGAAAGCAGAACGCCCGCCAAAAACGCGCCGAGCGCCTGGGACAGCCCGCCGAGCTGCATCACGAGCGCCGCGCCCAAAACGACGAGCAGCGCCGCCGCTGTCATCACCTCGCGCGCCTGAGCGGCCGCCAGAATGCGGAACAAGGGGTTCAAGAGCCACAGCCCCACGACGGTCACCGCCACGAGCGCCCCCACGCCCACGGCCACGGCCACCCAGCGCGAGTCCCCCTCCGAGCCCGGCGCGTGCGGCGACAAGAACGTCACGAGCGCCAAGAGCGGCACGATGAGCAAGTCCTCGAACAGCAGAATGGACACCACGCGCTCACCGCGCGGCAAAAGCAGCTCGCCGCGCTCCGCGAGCGACTGCATGACGACCGCCGTCGACGTGAGCACGAAGCCCACCGCGCCGAAGAACGTGATCCACGGCGGCATGCCGAACGCAAAGCCCGCACCACACAAAACGAGCGAGCACACCAAGATCTGCAAGCTGCCCAGCCCGAAGATTTCTCGACGCAGGCTCCACAAGTGCGAGGGCCGCATCTCCAGCCCCACGACGAACAGGAACATCACCACGCCGAGCTCGGCCAAGTGCAAAATGGACTCCGCGGACTCGAACCACGCGAGCCCGAAGGGCCCCATCGCGAGCCCCGCCGCGAGATAGCCGAGCACGGAGCCCAAACCGAGCCGTCGAAACAGCGGCACCATGACCACGGCCGCGCCCAGCAGCGCGACCACCTTCACCAAATCGGAGTCACCGTGTGCCAATGGACCGTCGTTCCTCGTACCTGAGCCCGCCCGCAAAACCGCGAGACGCCCACCCACTATGCCCGAACGGGAGCCGCTCCGGGGGGCCGGCAAAACAACCCTCCATCCGGTGCTCCCGCACTACGACAAAGGTCAGCCCTCACAACTCACCCCCAAAAATCCCCCAGCTGCACCCCCCGCGCCAACTCGAAACACTCTTCCCCCTCGAGAACGACGCGACCTGCTCACCGCAGCCGCACAGCTCACGACACGTTCCAGGCTGCAGCTGCTTCGAGCACCGGGCACTCGTGACACACCCCCTCCACGTCGAAACAACGTCAGGCTGCGGTGAGCGCGTCGCGACGCCCGCAGGGGGGAAGGGAGCACCCTCCCAGGAGGGGCCCCCCCCCCCGAGGACGACGCGACACGCTCGCCGCAGCCGCACAGCTCACGACACGTTCCAGGCTGCAGCTGCTTCGAGCACCGGGCCCTCGTGACCCACCCCCTCCACGTCGAACCAACGT
>JAEYVE010000180.1 GCA_023432025.1 Pseudomonadota bacterium | reverse complement strand
GGCCAGGGTGCCCACGTTGAAGAGCTCGTCGAAGGTCGGCTCCACGGTAGCCGGGTCCCGCTGTGCCACTACGCCCACGAGGGCGCTGTCGCGGTCCAAGTCCTCCACGAGGCGCACGCTGCGCGGACGCCCCACGTTGATGGGGACGACCGACATGGGAAACAGCACCGCGTTACGGAGTGGCAGGATCGCAATGCGTTCCGGACGAGCCGAAGGTGGCATCGAAGGCATCTCTCGCAGGTATACGTCGGCTCGGGGGCAGCCGAAAGCGCGCCCCCCAAAAACCTCACTCCGGAAAACTCGGGGAAGTCGCGAGCCCGCGGCGCGTGTGGTAATTGCCGAGCCCCATGGCTCGCCTTTCCGTCGGTGGCGCCCGTCGCAAGGACGGACGTGCGCTCGAGCGTTTCCGGCCCTTCGTGGACCGCTTCCGCGGAGCTCTCTGCGTGCTGGCCAGTGCCGGGCTTCTTGCGTGTGGTAGCGCTACCCCAGGCTCCCCCAACCCGCGCACGGCGCTGGACGAATACACCGCGGCTCTGAAGAGTGGGCGCACGCGCGACGCGTACGCCCAGCTCAGCTCCGAGGCCAAGCGCACGGTCAGCTACGAGGCGTTCGAGCGCATGACGCGGGACAACCCCGCCGAGGTGCGCGCCCTCGTCGAGGCGCTCGAACGCCCCACGGCCCCGCCGTACGTCACCGCCCAAGTCACCGCTCCGGACGGAGAATCGCTCCTGCTCGTCTACGAGGACGGCGCCTGGCGCGTGGACGCTTCTGCCGTGGACTTGTACGGCCAAGCTTCGCCCGAGCAAGCCGTGCGCTCCTTTTTGCGAGCCTACGAAAACAAGCGCTACGACCTGCTCATGCGCTTCATTCCGGCGGCGCACCAAGAAGGCCTGGACGCGCAAAAGCTGAAGCGAGCTTGGGAAGGCGAGCAAAAGGCCGAAATGGACCAGCTTGCGTCGGCCCTCCAAAGCGGTTTGGCCGAAGGTCCCCGCGTGGAGCTGCTCGGCGAGCGCGCCACGTTGGCGTACGGAACGAGCGGCACCGTCGAGCTGGTTCGAGAGCAAGGCCTGTGGAAAATCGAGGATTTCCAATGAACGCCCCCACTTCAGGAACGCCCCGTCCCAGGACGGCACAAGTCGAACGAAGAACGAGCGAGACGCAAATCAAGGTTCACGTGAACCTGGACGGCACCGGACAGCACTCCATCAAAACGCCCCTCCCGTTCCTCACGCACATGCTCGAGCAAATTCCGCGGCACGGCTGCATCGACCTCGTCGTCGAAGCCGAAGGCGACGTGGAAATCGACGGGCATCACACCACGGAAGATCTCGGCATCGTGCTTGGCAAGGCGGTGCTCGACGCTCTCGGCGAGCGCCGCGGCATTCGTCGCTACGGCTCGGCAACGCTGCCGATGGACGAAGCGCTCGTCACCTGCGCCATGGATTTGTCGGGGCGCCCCTACTTCGTGTGGAACGTGGAGCTGCCCAAAGCCAAGCTCGGCACGTGGGACGTCGAGCTGTGCGAGGTATTTTTCGAGGCGTTCGCGCGAAGCGCGCAAGCCAACCTGCACATGGTGAAGCACGCCGGACACAACCTGCACCACATCGTCGAAATTTCGTTCAAAGCGTTCGCCAAAGCGCTGCGCGCCGCGACGGAGCTCGATCCGCGCGTCGCCGGGGCCATTCCTTCCACCAAGGGTTCGCTCGACTGAACGGCCCCCCCGGCGGAGCGGCCCACCACAGGAAACAGCACGCTCGACGCCAAGCCGGCTCCTTTCGTCCAGGTGTCTTTCGACTGATTTTCTGCTCGTCTCCTTATGGCAAAGCCCGTCCGCTCCCGCGGCACGTCCCAGGGCCCCTTGTCCTCCCCCCAGGCCAGCGTCGATCGCCATCGCTGCGCCGGCTCTTTTCGTCTCCTTCCCTCTCTCGAGCTGCTCTCATGACTCTCCGCGTCGCACTCGTCGATACCGGGCACGCCAACTTGCGTAGCGTACAAAAAGCCTTGGAGCTCGCGGGCCGCGAGCTCCAAGGCGAAGTCGTCATCGAGCGCACGCACGCGCCCGAGCGCGTGCGCGCCCTCGACAAAATCGTAGTGCCAGGCCAAGGCGGCTTCGGCGACTGCGTGCGAGCGCTCCGCGGCGGTTTGGACGAAGTCATCGCCGAACGAGTCGCCGCGGGCACGCCGTACTTCGGTATTTGTCTGGGACTACAGGCGCTGTTCGAGTCGAGCGAAGAGGCGCCTGGCGTCGTCGGCCTGGGACTTTTGCCTGGCCACGTCCGTCGCCTCCAAGCGGCGCCCGGCCTCAAAATTCCCCACATGGGGTGGAACGAGCTGGAGCTCGCGCACGGCGGCCACCCGGTGCTCTCCTCCGCTGGCGGCCAGGGCGCGTGGTTCTACTTCGTGCATTCGTTCCACGCGGTGCCGGCGGACGAAACGGTCATCAAGGCGCGCGCAGGTTACGGCCCCAACGCCGTCACCGCGGCCGTCGCCCGAGACAACATTTTGGCGACGCAGTTTCACCCGGAAAAGAGCCAAGCTGCGGGCCACAAGCTGCTCGCGGCGTTCCTGCGCATGTAGCCGTGAGTTCGCCGCTCGGAGGTTCCCGAGAGCTCGCCACACGAGGCGGCAGCCCCCGGAGCGCGACCGCTCACGGGGCGGCGTGGTCCACCACGACCTGAAACCGCAGGCGGAGCTCGGCGCCCGTCGTGCTGGTGAGCTCCACCGTAAAGGCATTGCTCGACGGACGACTCTCCGCTCTCGCCGGGAGCTCCAGTACATCGAGCGTGCCGGCCGCGCTTCCGTCACCGCGCGTCGACGCCACGAGGCTCCCTCGCTCGCAAGCAGAGTCCCCTCTCCACACGTCGATGCGATAGGGAGCATCGGGGCGCTCGTAGGTGAGCCAGCCGCCACGCAGCAGGAAAGAAGCGTTTCCGTCGCGGTCCCGAGTTGCACAGGCGCGCACCGAGCCGCTCGCGGCCGCGCTGGGCGCCGCAGAGGTTCCACCAGCGCCCCCTTCTCCCGCGCCGGGCTCACCGCCCCGAGCCGCCAGAGTGGTCAGCGTGACCACGCCGTTTTCGTCCGCCGCCACGAACGAGCCCCAACACTCCTCTTCAGGGGTTTCGTAGGAAGGGAGAGCTCCGCAATCGGAGGGCCCCCCGGACGTTCCGGCGCTTCCCGGGGCGCCCGCTCCGCTGGGCGCGCCACCTGCCGCCGCTGAGCCGCCCGAGCTCGTGCCGCCCGAGCTCGTGCCGCCCGCGCCCGCGGCGCCGTCTGGCGCGCGAAGCTCATACGTTTCGCCGCACGCGGGCGCAGCCACGCCAGCGAGCCCCCACAGAACCAGCGCGCCCGTACCGAGCTCGCCGAACACCCTTCCCTTGAACCGACTCACGAAGCGCCCCTTCCCGAGCACGAGCCCGCTACCCGAGCCCAGGCGGCCGAGTATGCCCCAAGCCGGAGCTACTTCGTCAGACTTCCGCCGCTGAAACGCGGGGCTCGCTCCGGAGCCGCTTCGATGCAAGGCTCCTCACACCATGCTCACCGTCTATCACTATCCGCGCTGCAGCACGTGCAAGAAGGCGCTGAAGTGGCTCGAGTCGCGCGGCGTTTCGGTCCGGCTCGTCGACATCGTCGAGACGCCGCCTTCCAAAAGCGTTCTTTCCAACGTTCTGCGCCAAAGCGGCTTGCCCGTACAAAAGCTCTTCAACACTTCGGGCGAGCTCTACCGCGAGGGCAATTACAAAGAGCG
>JAEYVE010000117.1 GCA_023432025.1 Pseudomonadota bacterium | reverse complement strand
TGTCCCTGACGGCTTCCCCCCTGTCCCGGACGGCTTCCCCCCTGTCCCGGGCAGCGTTCTCCGTGTTCCGGTTGAGTGATCTGTGCGTGAAGCGACGACCACCCTCCAGTCTCTGCTCCAAATCCTTCCCAAGGCACGCTTGGTCGAGCCGGGACGCGCCTTGGGCGTCAGCCTCCAAGATTCGGGG
Source organism: Pseudomonadota bacterium (assembly GCA_023432025.1). Taxonomy (GTDB): domain Bacteria; phylum Myxococcota_A; class Polyangia; order Polyangiales; family Polyangiaceae; genus NIC37A-2. The sequence continues at coordinate 17,470 of JAEYVE010000117.1, read as the reverse complement.
ACACGCGAGGCGCACGTGGAAACGCTCCGCAACTCCAGCCTCCGTCTCGCGCAGGTCGTCGAATGGATGGGCCGCGACGAGCTGCGACGCGCTTGCGAGAGGCACGCTCTGCCGTCGAGCGAGCGTTCACGTCCCGCGCTGCCTGCGCTCCTCAGCGACGCGTCCGGGGCGCCGGACAGCGTGCCGCCCGCCAGACTCTTCCGCAGCCGTGACGGAAGGCGCCTCGTGCCCGCCGTGGGCGATGGACACCGAAGTGCAGCTCGGAGCGCAGCTCCGCGTGCTGCAGACCGAGCTCTGGAAGACACAGGTGCCCTTTCACTGGATGCTCGAGTTTCCGGAGGTGTTCTACTTGGAAAGGCCTGATCCACTCGACGGAAGAAGCCACGGAAGCAGAGGTCAACAAGGAGTCCGCTCGAATCCCGAGGGTCAAGGCTTCTACCGGATGGTAGGATTCCATGTGCGTCGCCAGAGGTCGGAATGAAACGAGGTCACCAGTGAACACCCACTCGATTCCACAGCCATCGGCGACGACGTACAGCGTCTTCGATCTCGTCACACTCGCGCAGTCGGGTCGCATCCGCGTCCCCGAGTTTCAGCGCCCCCTGCGCTGGGGGTGGGAGGACGCGCGCCGACTCTTCGACAGCATCGCCAGGGGCTACCCCATCGGAAGCTTGCTTTTGTGGAAGCGCCCCGCTCGAGCGGACACCCTCCACCTGGGAGCGCTTCGTATCGACGCACCAGAGCTGGGCGACGCTCTGTGGGTCGTCGACGGGCAGCAGCGTCTGACCAGCCTCGCGAGCGCGCTCAGCGACGCCGGGCAGCGGGACGACAGGTTTGCGCTGGCCTACGACTTGAGGACCCGAGCCTTCGTGCGTCGCGACCCGAGCGAGCCGCACGTCGTCCCTTTGCCGGACTTGTTCGATTTGCAGCGCGTCCTGCGCTGGCTGCGCAATCACCCCGAGCTCACCGACTACGCGGAGGACGCCGCGCGCATCACGACCACCCTGCGCGAGTACAAGATCCCTGCGTACATCGTGGAGCAGGAGGAGGAGGAGGTCCTCCGCGACATTTTCGACCGCATGAACAACTACGGGAAGCGGCTGAGTCGCGCGGAAATCTTCGCGGCGCTGCACCCCGCAGAGAGCCCGCCCGGCGAGGCGTCTTTCGCGCGTATCATCGATGTGGTCGACAGCGACCTCGGCTTCGGGCGCCTGGACGACGACACCGTGCTCAGGGCCCTCCTCGCAAGACGCGGCGGGGACGTCACGCGCGATATCAGGAACGAGTTCAGCGCCGAAACCCGGTCCAACCGAGACTTCGGTGACGAAACGCAGGAGGCCGCCTACCGCGAGGGCGGCGCCGCGCTCGAGCGCGCCGTGCGCTTCCTCGTGGAGTGCGGTGTGCCGCACGTCGCTTTCCTGCCGTACCGCTACCTCCTCGTCGTCTTGACGAGGTTCTTTGCGCACTTCCCGGAGCCGTTGCCACGAAACAGGGAGCTCTTGGCACGCTGGTTCTGGCGCGCTGCGCTCGTCGGCCCAGGCGCGTTCTCGGGCAGCTACACGCAGACGATGCGCAGCCTCGCCAGCCGCATCAGACCGCACCGCGAGGATGATTCCGTCGCCGAGCTCCTCGAAATGCCCGGGAACACGGCGCCGCGCGCACCGAACCTCGAGAGGTTCAAGACCAATCAGGCAGACAGCCGCGTCGCTCTTTGCGCGCTGTGGGCGCTCGAACCGAGGTCGCCGCGCACGGGAGACACCTATTCTCGGCAGGAGCTCGCCCTCGCCCTCAACGGGGAAGCAACGGCGCAAACCGTACTCCGCCGCTTCGTCCCTCGGCCTCCGCAACACATGTCGACCTGGCTCGCCAACCGCGTGCTGGTGTTGGAGGAAGCGCCCCTCCCCCCGCTCGACGCGTTCTCTCCAGAGCTCCTCGGCGAGTCGCACGGCGGTTCCCTGCCCTTGGAGCGACAGCGTGAGGTGCTGGCATCCCACGGGCTCGACGAGCAGCAGCAAACGCGCCTGGCGCAAAGGGAGAACGAAGCGTTTCTCATGCATCGCCAGGATGCCGTGCGCGCTATCGTGGACGCTTTCGTACGGCGCAGGACTGCGCAGGAGTTCGAGGACACGCCGCCCCTGGAAAGTCTAGTGCTGGACGATGAGGACGAGGACGAGGATGAACCGCAGGACTGAAGAGCAGTTCGCCGTCTATCTTCACGAGCGTCTCATCGGTCGTTTGCTGCGCCGGGAGGACCGCACTCGGTTCACCTTCGAAAAAGACTACGTGTCCGATCCGGATCGAGCGATCCTGGGTCTTTGCTTCGAAGAAAACCTGAAGGGGACCTGGTCCGCCAACGTCAGCCTGCCACCGTGGTTCTCCAACTTGCTGCCAGAAGGCATCCTCCGCGACTGGGTCGCCGAGCAGCGAGGCATCAAGGAGGTCCGCGAAATGGAGCTTTTGGCGGAGGTAGGACACGATCTCCCCGGGGCGGTACGCGTACTGCCGATCGACGAACCATTGCAGGACGAACCCACCTGGGAGACGCCCAACGCTCCTCCTCGCACGTCCGCCGGAGTCGAGTGGCGCTTCTCGTTGGCTGGCGTCGCGATGAAGTTCTCCATGCTCGAACGTGAGGATCGCTTCACTGCGCCAGCCACCGGAGAGTACGGAGACTGGATCGTCAAGTTGCCGGACGGTCGGCATGCCGATGTTCCCAGCAACGAATACGCCATGATGAAGCTGGCGGAGCGAGTCGGCATCGACGTTCCCGAGGTCAGGTTGGTCTCACGGGAGCTGATCCAAGACATCCCCGACCAGGTGTGGGGACAGGAGACTCGTGCCTACGCGATCCGTCGCTTCGATCGCACGCCAGATCGCAGACTCGTTCACGTCGAAGACCTCGCCCAGGTCCGTGGGATCTACCCGGCCGACAAGTACATGGGCTCCTTCGAGACCGTGGCGGCTCTCGTCCATCGCCGCCGCGACGCGCGAGCGCTCGAGGAATTTACCCGTCGGCTCGCGTTCAACGTCCTCATTGGCAACGGAGACGCGCACCTCAAGAACTGGTCCCTCATTTACCGCGACCCACGCCGTCCGACGCTCGCGCCTGCGTACGACCTCGTCGCCACGTTCGTCTACAGGCCCACGGGCTCACCCGAAGATCTCGGTCTTCGCTTCGACGGGAGCAAGCGCTTCGAGCGGATCACCCCCTCTACGTTCGAACGACTCGAACGGAAGCTCGGTTCGAGCTTGGGCCTCCGAGACATCGCGACGCAAGTCGCCGAGGACGCGCGTAAGCATCGCGACGAGGTTCGAGCGCACATGACGAACTCGATCCACGCCGAGCGCGTCCAGGCGCGCATCGCTCAGCAAGCAGAGCGCTTCTTGGCCTCCGAGGATTGAGGAGCCGCCCACCGACCTCTTTGCACCGGCGCTTCGTCGCTCCCGGGAGCCCTGCGTCGAGCATCCCACCATGACTGCCATCACCGCCCCTCGCGAGCACCTGGTCCGCGCCCTCGAAGCCGACCTCGTCGGCCCCTTCCGCCGCGACGGGCGAGCAGACGGCGACTGCGCCACCGAAGGCCTCAAATTCCCCCGTTGGTACCTCACGGGCTTTCCTTCCCCGAATCCGGGCGCGAGGAAGCGGTGGACTCGAGCGAAGAGCTCGCCGTGGGCAGTGACGTCACCGAAGAAGAAGCCGGCGCGATGTGCGGCGCGGATAGCCTCGCCCCCGCCTCACCCCACAGCAGGCGGCGGCATTTCGTATGGCGAAGCGGGGCCGCTCGGCGCCGGCGGCGCGCTGTCGAGGTCCTCGAGGAACTCGAGGATGTTGTCGCGTTGCGCGCGCGCGTCCGAACGCCCCAGCTCGACGAGCATTTTCGCGAACTCGCCGTCGAACAAAAGGTAGCTGCCGAGGTCCGCTTCGTTCTTGCCCGAGTCCACGTAGCTCAAGACGCGCCGCGTGAGCGCGCTGCCGCTCTTGACGCCGCCGCGCCGCAAGAATTCCGCCGTGAGACTGCCGATGGACTCCGATGGGCGCACCACCAGCGTCGAGACGCGTTGCAGTTGGCGACCGCCGCGCGTTTGCGCCGCGCGGTTCAACGACGCCTCGAAATGCGAGCCGTAGGCGGCGCGCCCGCTGTCGATGACGTCGTTCAAGAGCCCCACCGTAGCCAAGTCCGCCTCCAAATGGTCCAGCAGGAGCGCGTTCATGATTTTACCGAGCACGAACGCCGCGTTCGGTGGCTCCTGCGACTCGTTCGACACCACGCCGCGCGTCTGACGCGACGTGCCGACGATGAGCGCGTGCGTTGCGCCGAGGCGGAGCGCCGGCGCGATGGGCGTGTTTTGCCGGAGGCCGCCGTCCATGTAGAGCTGATTGCCGATCGGCACCGGCGGAAAGAGAAGCGGAATGGAGGCCGACGCCAGCGCGTGGTGCGGCCCGATGCGCTCGCCCCGAATCAGCGTGCGCGGCGGCGCGTGCGCCGGCAGCCCGGTGCCCGGGCCCGTCTGCATGAAGAGCACGGTGCGCCCGGTGGACACCTCCGTGGCGGTAATGCTGAGCGCGCGCAGCGCTCCGGCGCGGAACGTGCGTGTGACGGCGCGCCACGGAATTTCTTGGCGGACGAGCCGCGCCATCGGCGTCACGTCGAAGAGACCGTCCGCGTGCCCGCCGAGCAAGAGGCGCGGCAGCGCCGTGGCTTGGCGCACGCCGAAGCCCAGCACCTTCTCGAGGCGGAGCGTCTGCCAAAGCTCGACCAGCCGGCGCACGCCGTTGCTGGCGTTCGTCAGGTGCGCCGCCAAAAACGCGGAGTTGATGGCCCCGACGCTCGTGCCGCAGACGATGTCCACCTGCACGGCGCGGCCGCGCACCTTCGGCAAATCGTCGAACAAGTACGACAGGACCCCTGCCTCGTAAGCGCCGCGCGCTCCACCCCCCGAAAGCACGATGGCGAGTCTCTTCGGCGTCTCCGTCAAGCGTCCCTTCCTCCCAGCTCCGGTACCCGAGGGGCCTCGGGACGCGGCAGCTCCGACGCGCGGCGCTGCGCGGTGGTCTCGGAGGCGCTGCGCTGAAACAGCTCCCCCGACGGCCCCATCAACGAAATGACCGCCTTGCGGCGCAAGAACTTGTTGCGCAAATCACCGTCCCGAAGCGAGCGCTGCAAGCGCTCCACGTAGCGGAGCGCTCGGAGGCGGAGCTCCTCGGCTTGCGGCGACCCGGCGCGCTTCAGCGCATCACAACAGAGCGCGCGCGTCTGGAGCCCGTACTCCGAGCCTTGCAGGGTTTCGATGGCGCCGAGCGCCGTCGTGGCCAAGAGCACCCCGGTGTGCACCTCTCCAGCCGCGACGCGCGCCGCCGCCTCGACCGCCATGGCGTAGAAGTGGAAGGCTGCATAAGCCTGCGCCTCGGCGGCTTGTCGCGCCTCGAACGCGCGCTGCACCGCGGTGCGCGCGTCGCCCATTTCGTACGCCAAAACGGCGCGCAAGAGCCGCTCGTGAATCGAGTCGTAGGCGCTTTCGGTGACCTGCGTGAGCGCGGACGCGTCGCCCACCAGGGTTTGGGCTTTGTCGAGCTCCCCGCGCTCGATGAGCACCTCCGCCGTCGCGAGCAGCGTGTCGGCGCGCGAGTCGTGCTCACCGTAGCGCTCGTGCGACTCGCGCGCGCGGCTCAGGTACGAAAGCGCCCGCTCGTCGTCGCCTCCGCCCGCAAAGCAGAGCGCGACGTTGCTCAGCGTCTTGGCAATTTGAAAGCGTCCGCCGATGGCCAAATCGATTTGCACCGACTCCAGACCGAGCGCCACGCCATCCTCCACGCGCCCGAGCACGTAGAGCGCGAACGCAAGTGAGCTCTTGGCCCGCGCCTCCATGCGCCGCGCGCCGACCCGCTGGAACACCGCGATGGCCTCCGCGTACACCTCGATGGCCTCGTGAACGCGGCCCACGCGGCGCAGCAGCGTGCCCTTGGTGCGCAGCACCTCGGCGCGCAGACGCACCGTAACGTCGGGGTGCTCGCAGCTCGAAAGCGCGCGATCCACCGCCGCCAAGGCGCCTTGCATGTCCCCCGCGTCGCGCAGCACCTCCGCGAGGAGCGCCTGCCCCTGCACGATGATGACTTGCGAGCCCGAGGCCAGCGCCGCCTGCTCGGCGCGCTCGGCCGAGACGACGGCCTTGGCGAGCTGAGCGCCGTCCATCTGGTAGCGCGCCGTACGCAGCAAGGCCGTCGCGATCCAGTAGCCACGACGGCTCTGGCGAGCCAGCTCGCGCAGACGCGTCAGGTGCTGACGCCGCACGCGCCACTTGCCCTCGTTACGAGCGATGGCCTCGAGCGCCTCGTGCACCTCGAGCAAGCGCGGGTCGCTCGCCGGCAGCATACCGACGACTTTGCGATAGCAACGCGTGGCGAGCGGAATTTGGTAGCTACCGCGGGCAGCGCCGGCGGCCTCCAGATAGAGCTCCACGGCTTGGTCCTTGGCGCCACCCTTGGCCAAGTGACGCGCCACCACCGCGGCGCCGAGGCCCTCCGCCTGGGGCGTCCCGAGCATTTGCTCGCCGACCGCGCGGTGCATGCGCGTGCGTGTCTCCACGTCCATCGAGCGATAGGCGACGTCACGCGTCAGCGGGTGGCGTACGTCCACGCGGTCGCCACGCACGTCACACAGGCCGCGCGCGCACAAGCTGCGCATGGCGTGCGCGGCGCCGTGACCCGACAGCTCACGCACCTCACGATCGGACAGAGGCACCCCGGCCACGGCGAGCCAGTCCAGGACCTCTTGCTCTTCGCGCGGCAACTCGGCCAAGCGATCGGCGATGAGCTGCTCGAGCGTGGACGGCAGCGTCACGATGCTGCCGGCCAGGTCCACGCGCTCCAGCGTCTGCTTGCCGCCCTCCAACTCGCGGATTTCGAGGACGCCACGCTCGAGCAAAGCGTCCACCATTTCCAGGAGAAAGAAGGGATTGCCCGCAGCGCGCGGCAGCACGTCCGCGCATACGGTCTCCACGCCCGGGCCCACGCCCAAGCGCGCTTGCAGGAGGCGCGCCTGATTCTCCGTGCTGAGGCCGCCCAGATCGAGCCGCACCAGGCCTTCGATGGAGCGCGCGGTTCGCTCGTCCGGGCGCGTCACCAAAATGGTGAGCATCGGCATCGGCTCGTGGCCGTGCACCAGCTCCGAGACCAGCTCCAAGCTCTGTTGGTCGCACCACTGCAGCCCGTCGAGCACGACGACGAGTGGCCCCTCCGACGCGGCGCGCGCGAACAAGTGCCGAAGGCCGGTGAAAATGAGCGCGCGGTTGTGCGCCTCTTCACCCTCGTCTTGCACGCGCGTAGCGCGCCCGGTGGCGAGCTCGCCCAGCCGCTGCGCGATGGTCTGCTCTTCTTCGGGGTGCCCCCAGCCGCCCAGCGCGCGCAGGACGAGCTCCACGGCGTCCGGCAGCGCTTGATCACTCTTCACCTCGGTGAGCTCGCGCACCCACTCGCCGATGGTGGCGTAGGGAAGCTCCTGAAGCACGTAGGCGCACTCGGCCCGAAGCACGCGCGCGTCGGGCGGTAGCTCGTTCACGAAGGCGCCGACCAGGGCGGTCTTGCCGATGCCCAAGTCACCCGACACGACGCGCGTCGCCGAGTGCCCTTGGCCCGGAGCCGCGCCCACCACGCTGTAGTAAGCGGCGTGCAAATCGGCGAGCTCTGCGTCTCGCCCAATCAGCTCGCTGGGCGCCAGCGCTACCTCCTGCAGCTTTTCGTCACGAGTGAGCGGCCGGAGCAGCGAGTACACGCGCATTTGGCGTGGTAGCCCCTGACTCTCGGCGTCCTCGATTTCGACCGCCGGGACGTCCCCCCACAGAAAATCGCGCCGCACCATGCGGTACAGGCCGCCAGCCACCAAGCTCGCCGCGGGACCCGCCTCGTGACGGAGCCGCGCAGAGAGCGCCAGCGCGGGGGGCTGCACCTCGTGATCCATGAGGTGACCGGCCGCGTCCCGCCGACCACTCGCGATGCCGCGGACGATGCCGATGCTCACGCCGAGCTCCGTCGGCAAGTCTGCCGCCGCGCCGGTCACCACGTCGTGAGCGTCCACCGAGAACCACACGGCATCCGCGGCCGCTCCCGAGGGATTGGCCAAGAGCCCCGCGACGGCGTACGCGTCCCGCGCGTCGGAGTGCATGCCCGGCACCCAGTCGAGGCGGATGTTTCTCTTGAACGCAATGGCGTCGATGGTCGCCTTGAGTCGATCGGCGGCCGAGCGCGCGCCCGACTCACCCAACTTCTCGGCGAGCGCGTCGAAGCCGTAGATGCGCAGCGCGACCACGGCCACGTGCCGCACCTCCCGCCCGGTCTTGCGCTGCGCCGCCGCGGGTTGCACGGGCGTCGCACCGCCCGGCTCCACGTCGAAATCGTCCTCGATGTCTTCCGGCGCCGGACCGCTCGGCGCGCCCTCCGAGCCGCCGGCGACGGCGACCTCGGGCGGCGGCGTTTCGCGCTCCACGAGCTCCTCGAGCGCCGCCTCCAGCGTGTGCGCGTCGACGAGCTCGTGCATCTCGAAGAGCGCGCGCGACAGCGCTGCAGCCATCTCGCGGCCGGTCGGGAAGCGGTCGTTCGGGTCGAGCGCCAGCGCCTTCATCACGAGCTCGTCGAGCTCGGCTGGGATGCCCAGCGCGTAGGTGCTGGGCGGCTCCACTTGACCGCGGCGCACGGCCTCGAGCAGCTCGTCCCCTTCGAGCTCGCCGTGCAGCGGACGGCCCGTCAACATTTCGTGCAGGACGACGCCCAGCGAGTAGATGTCCGTGCGACGGTCCACCTTCTCGCCGCGCGCTTGCTCCGGCGACATATAGGCAGTCTTGCCCTTGAGGACGCCCGGCTCCTCGCGAAACATGTTCGCGGAAGCAATGCCGAAGTCCGCGACCTTGACCGAGCCGTCGAAGCTCAAGAGCACGTTCTGCGGCGACACGTCACGGTGCACGATGTCGATGGGCTTGCCGCCCTCGTCTTTGCGTTCGTGGGCGTAGTGCAGGCCCTTGGCGACCTCGGCCACGATGTAAGCGCACAAGGGCGGCGGCAGGCGCTGCTGCTTTTGGCGCGCGGCCTTGATCAGGCGGCGCAGATCCGGCCCCTCGACGTACTCCATGCTGAGGAGCTGGCCGTCGTCGCCGTAGTCTTGAAAGTCGTAGACTTGGACGATGTTCGGGTGGTTGAGGCGCGTGGCGAGCTGCGCCTCTTCGGCGAACATCGCGCGAAAACGGCGCGAAGAGACGTACGCCGGCAGGATGCGCTTCAGAACGAGCAGTTTGTACGTGCCCTCGGCGCCGCGCTTCTTGGCCAGGAAGACCTCGGCCATGCCGCCGATCCCCAACCGGCGGATCACCTCGAAATCCGCCAAGCGTTTGGGTAGGGGGCGCGGCGTATCGGTCATCCTCGTGGCCTACCTTACCTCGAATCCGCGTCGGGCCGCTTGCCCTGGCGAGCAGATGCAGGCCCCGAAGCCGTTCCCATCGACGCTGGGGTTCGACGCCAGCCCGCCACTTCCCTAAATTGAGCCCGTGACACTCCGCTGCCCGCGCGTCCCCACCCTCGCCCTGTCCCTGGCGCTTGCCCTGTCCTGGGGTTGCTCGCACCAGGGCCCCAGCTCCAAGACGCCAGCCTCGGTGGGCCAGGAAATCGTCCCGGTGGAGGTGTCCGACACCGAGCTCGCCACCCAGGTCAATCGGCTGCTCCTCAGCCGAGAGCGGAACGACGAGGACCTGCGCTATCTCGCCGGCGCTGTGCGACGACAGCTGACGCGCGCCGAAGGGCGCTTCGCCGCCAAGGAGCCGCGCGCGGGCAGTGACGCGCTCACCGGCGCCTTCCTCCTCGTGCACACCGGAGAGCTGACGCCCAACGCGCTGCGCGGCTTGGAGGCTCCCCTCAAGCACGGCGCCGACGAGGCCGCTCGCGTCGGAAACGCCGGGCGGGCACGCGCTCTCTATCGAATCCTCGAGCCGCTCCTCTCCGCCGGAGGAAAACAAACGGACGTTCGGGACCATCTTCGCGCCCTCGAGGTTTGGTCGCGGCCGACGGCCACCGAGAGCCGGCTGGAAACCGCCGGGCGCCTCCAGCGAGCCAGCGTTCAGGAAGCGCTCGTGGATCCCCATCCGAGCACCCTCGCCACCGCGCGCGATCACGTCACTGCGTGGGTGCACGCCGCGCTCGCGTCGGACGTCGCGGAGCGCCCCATCACGACGCCCGACGAGCGCGACGAAGCGCTGGAGGCGTACCGCGCCGTGCGCAGCGGGGGCGCGGTGCTCGCCGGCCTCTATTTGCGTCATGGCAACCCTCTGGGCGCGCTGCGCGCGCTCGAGGACGCACAAATGAGCCGCATCGTGCCCCCCGCGCTGCGCGACCGCCTGCAGCGCGCCGGAGAGGACGACGACGCCCAGGCCTGGCTCGACTTGTTCCGCCTCTATGACGGCAGCACGGCCAGCGAAACTCCGGAGACGGCGCTCGACCCCGAGCTCGCCCGCGGCGCCGCGTTCGGCGCAGCCGTGGGGCTCTACCGGAGCTCGCCGGGAGACGCGGAAGCCGCCATGCCTCTGTCGATGCTGCTCGTCGAGTTGGGCATGGCGGACGCCGCGAGCACGCTCCTCGCCCAAAACCTCGATCGAAAGGCCAGCCCCGAAGCGCTGAGCTGGGCGCTCACGCTCGTCCTGCGCGCCATGGTCTCCGAGGAAGACGCCGGGAGCGTGGACGGCGCGCGCCGCACGTTCGACGGCGCTTTGCCGCTCTTGGCGCTGGCGGAGGAGCCGGCCTTCGCGCAGGTCTCGCCGCGTCCCGGGCGCATCAAGTACCTGATGGGGGCCTTCGAAACGAAGGCAGGCCGCCTCGACCGCGCGCTGCCGCTCATCCGCGAGTCCGTCAAGAGCACTCCGACGGTCTCCGCTTTGCAGAGCCTGTCTGCCATCGAGCGACAGGAGGGGCACTACGAGGAGGCGCTCAACTCGCTTCGGGCGGGGCTCGGCCTCGCGCAAAGCTCGGGCGACGTCGTCGCCGAAGCGGAGTGCGAGGAGCTGGCCTTCCAAATCTATCGTGAACTCGGTCAAGCCGAGCCAGCACTGGCCGCCCTCGGGCGCGCGCTCGAGCGAGCGCGCGCCGCCCAAGAGCTCAACGGCGCCCCCGAGAACGTGGCGCGTATCGAGCGGCTCTTGGCGCGCATCTACGAGCACTACGGCGAAGGACTCGCGGCGCGCAAAGCGTCGCTCCGCGCGCTCGAAGCGAGCCGCTCCAACGTCCACCAAATCGCCGCCACGCTCACCGACATTGCACGGCGCGGGCTGGTGCTGGGAGATTTGCGGAGCGCCCGCCTCGCAACGGAAGAGGCGCTCCGCGCCGAGCTGCCGCCCGAAGACCTCGTTTACATCGCGCTCTGGCAAAGGCTCGTGGAGCGGCAACTCGACGCGCGCGACGGCCTGGCGGAAGAGGCTTTCGCTTCCGTCACCGAGCAGGGCACCTGGGTCGCGAGCCTGCGCGATTGGGGGCGCGGCAGAATCGGGGATCAGGCGCTGTACGACGCGGCCAAGGACGAGGCACAGCGCACCGAAGCCGCCTTTTACGCGGCGATGGCAGCCCGCGTGACGGGACAACCCGGCGCCGGCATCGAGGGCCTGAAGCGCGTGGCAAAGAGCCCGGTCATCGACTTGGTGGAGGTCAGCATCGCTCGCGACTTGACGGCGCCGAACGTCGCGCCGCGCCTGCCTCCGGGCACCACGCTGCCGTGACGCGCGGCGCCCGCGCCCCCTCGTGAACGAAGCCCGTCAGTCGTGCGGACGGCGACCGAGCAGCTTGGTCGCCAAGGTGTCCCCGAGCTCACGCGAAAGCAGCCGCTCGACGCGCGCCTCCTTTTCCCGGCGCTCCTCGTCGCTCGCGTACTGAAATTCGATGCCCATGCCGGCCGGGTTCGCCTTGGTGGCGTCCTCCACCGACGTCGTCCAAATGACTTTGCCCGTGAGACGAAGCGGCTCGTCCAAGCCCGGCACGGTGAGCGCAAACACGAACTCCGTGCCGAGCGGAAGCGGACGCTCCGTGCCGATGAACGTGCCGCCGCGCGAAATGTTGCGCGTGTAGTCGGCGAAGAACGTGTTCAAGCGCTTGTAGCCGACCTTGAGCTCGATGGGCGCTCGCTGCCCTCTCCTTCTGTCGTCGTGGTCCGAGCTCATGCCCTTCTCTTCCGTTCGGCCCATCTCGTTCGGTCAGCGGCGCATGCCGGGCCCCCAAGCGCGCGCTCGAAAACGGGTCGCTTCTTCACCTCGAGCCTACTCACGCTCCACCTCCGGGCAAGGGCTCGCCCCTGTGCAGAGGCGCCGGGTCCTGCTAGTTCCGAAGGCGCGAGGGCATTTCAGTGGAGCACAAGATCGGTTTCATCGGCGCGGGCAACATGTCGAGCGCGCTCGTCCGAGGTTTGATCCGCGCCGGCGTAGCAACCCCGGAACGCATCCTCGCCAGCGACCCGAGCGCCGAGCGTCGTGAAGAGCTCCGAGGCGAGCTCGGCATCGCCGTCAGCGCGGACAACCTGGCGGTTGCGGCCGAGAGCGACGTCGTCGTGCTCGGCGTCAAACCGCAAATCCTCCCGGGCCTCCTGCCTCATCTCCGCGCCGTAGCGCGTGAGCGTTCACGTCTCTGGGTCTCGGTCGCGGCCGGCACCAAAACGCAGGCCATCGAAGAAGGTCTCGGCGGCGGTGTGCGCGTGGTGCGCGTCATGCCGAACACTCCCGCGCTCGTCGGTGCGGGCGCCGCGGCCATCGCGCGGGGCTCTCTCGCCACCGAAGACGACGTGCGTCTCACCTCTGCGCTGTTCGACGCGGTGGGACGCACCGCGGTGCTCGACGAGGTCCACTTGGACGCCATCACCGGGCTCTCCGGCAGCGGACCGGCGTTCGTGCTCTTGGTCATCGAGGCGCTCTCGGATGGCGGCGTTCGCGCAGGTTTGCCCCGCGCGGTGGCTACGTCCTTCGCCGCGCAAACCGTCTACGGCACGGCCAAGCTGCTCCTCGAAACCGGCCAGCACCCCGCCGTTCTCAAGGACGGCGTGACGAGCCCTGGCGGCACCACCATCACGGGCTTGGAAGAGCTGGAGCGCTTGGGCGTGCGCGGCGCGCTGATCGCTGCGGTTCAAGCCGCGACGAAGCGTTCACGCGAGCTCGGCAGCTGAGCTTGGTGCCTTTCGTCTCGGCACGCGTGCGGACGATCTCGCCTCAGTCATGGGGGGAAGCATGGGGTTGCTCTCCCCAACGAGCGCGTCTCGTGCTCGCCGCGCAACGCAACGTTCGACCAACGAGCGCGTCGAAGATCGAACGTGTGCCGCAACGACGTGCAGCCTGCGCGACGTCACCGTCCATCGACTCGAACTCGCCGCTGCGGGGTCACTCACTACCCGCCCACATGCGATGACTTGACCCTCGATTCAGTTACGTCGCTACGCGTCAGAGCGCGACCGACGACCTACTCATCGATGGAATAAAAATGTCCGCGCAGAGGGGCCGGGGGGGACAGCCACGCTCCACGCGGACGGCGCACAGGTAGCAGCCACCGAAATAGAATGCAAATCCGCTTTGTTACGGGCCCCCACCCGCCGCACTGACCGCCGGGCCACGCCGGAGAATTTCGGTTGCACATTTGCAATGTGGGCCCTCCCCTTCGGCCTGCAAGTCATGAGGATCTGGACCAGTCCACGTTCACCGAGCCCTCGCCCCAGCCGGGGACTCCAGTAAGCCGGGAGCAAAAGGGAGCCTCACTTTTTGGCCGGGGACCATCCCGGCCCGCGGGCTGCGCCCGCCGCGCGGCGGGCCGCGCCCGCCGCGCGAAGCCCCTGGGGAGGCCCGAGTCAGGCAGCGGGTTCCCCTCCGAGCGAAGGGGAACCCTACGGAGACGAGCAGAGCAGCTCCCAGCGCCGCCCCCCCGCTCTTCTTTCCATCAGCGTCAGCGGCATTGCGTCGCGGACGCTCGGAGGACGCGCAGCTCCGGAAGCAATGCGCACGGCGTCGCGTGTCGTCGCAGAAAGCCGCGTCACGCACGGCGCGTGTCCGCCCACGAGCAGCTCCGCAGTCACGCGCGTCAAATCCACGTCGCCCTGGACGCCCTCGACCGCAACGTACGGAGCCACGGACAGCTCCTCCGACACCACGTAACCATTCGCCTCCGCGGCGCACGGCGCTGGACGCCCGGAAAGAACGGGAACGGTGTACGGAGTACCGAGCGTGCCTCGAGCGACGTCGAGCGGGTACACGACCTGCCCCGCTTCACCAGAAGCCCACACACCGACTTGTTCTCCACGCGCGCTCCGCACGACACGCACGCGTGGCGCAGCGCCGCGACCGAGCGGCAGCTCGGCCGCCACTTCCATCCGCCCCGCGCGAACACGATAGACACGCACGTTCGCGCCGAAGGGCTGCGTCGTGTACCACGCGTCTCCGCTCCGAACGACGTCGTCGATGGCCGAGAGCCCCGCGGCAGACGCGTCTTGAATCGACACCGGCGGACGCTCAGCCTCGAAAGCGAAAAGACGAGTCTCCGCCGGCGAGCGCAGCTGAAAGAGCCCACTCTTTCCTCCGGGATCCAGCGCCACCGACGCAACGGCAATCCCCGAGCCTCCCCCATCCGCGAAGGCCAACGCCGCGCGTCGTGCGTCCGGCCACGGCGTTCTCACGACGGCTGTCCAACTCGGCGCGTCGAACGAGGCCGCGTCGCGAAACACGAGCTGGAGGTTGCCGCGCTCCGCCCAGGAGCCCTCCTCGGGACCCCACACGTACACACGCGCTTCGTCGGCGAGCGTCGCCAGCGTAAACGAAAGTGAGCGCGGTGGTCGCGTGGGCGGCGCCGCCTCCCAGAACCCGACCCACGGTTCTTTCCAGGTTTCCTCGGAAAGCCGCGGCTCGCTCCGTTCGTTCGTCGGATGGCAGGTGAAGCGAAGGCGGCTTCCTCCGGGATCGAGCGGCGCTCGTAGACGTGGCGCCTCGGCTTCCACGAGACGCGCGGTCGGGTCCCCCCAACCCACACGGAGCCACGGACCGAGCACGCACCCCACCGCCGAGCAGCCGAGCTCGACGGGTTCACCGTCGACGGGCTGCGTCGGATCTGCGTCCCCGGTGCGGTAAGGAAACGGTGCGTCCGACCAGGTGACGCCGCCGTCGTGAGTCTCTCGCGCGAACCCGGCAGCGCCCCACAAGAGCCCGAAACGCCCCGAGAGGAGCGCACGTCGCGCCGGGCGTTGAATGCTCCCCGTTTCGACACGCCCTCGCGCGTCCACGCGCACGCCGACGAAAACGTCATTCCCGACGACCCAGAGCCCCAATCGTCCGTCTTCCGCTTGCCACCCGCCGGGAAGCCACTGGCCGGTCTGAAGCAAGCGGCGCAGCTCTCGATCGGTCGGAAGTATGAGCGTTCGAGGAGCGGCCCCCGGCAGGGTCAGCTTACCGGCGCTGGCGCGTGGCGGCGTCACCACCGCCACGCCGGTCTTCGTGGAGAACGAGACGTCGCCAGGCGCGTGCGACAGCTCGCGAACACCTTGCCCGCTCACGACACAAGAAAACCGTCCTTGGCGATGCCCCGCGCTCGCGTCGCAAGGCCCTTCGACGAGCACGCCCGACGGCCCCGCGCCCAAGACGGCGCGCGTCTCCTCGACGCGCCACAGAGGCTCCCAAGCATCGCGCAGAATTCGACCGATCTCCGTGACGGTGCCGCCGTTCGAAACATTTCGGGTCACGCACACGAAGAGGACGTCCTCCTCGACGGAGAGCGAGTGACACGACGCATCCTCGGGCGTCACGCGGGCCACGCGTTCGACCACCTTGCCCGACTCGAGCGCGATGACGTGGAGATCTCCGCGATCGATCACCACGACGCGGCCGCCTGCGGCCCCCGGAGAGTACGCGCCGCGCAAGATGGCCCGCGCGAACAGATCACGCTCCCGCGCAGCGGACGTCGTGGCGAGCTCGTCGGTCGGCGCCGCCAAAGCGCTCGGCCGAAAGACTCCGTCTTCGCCCAAGGCGAGCACGGCGTCCCCTTCGGTTTGGACCAAGAGCTCGTGCCCAGAGCCCGCAATGGAGCGAGCGCCCGGAACGGGCCACCAGCTCTGCCCGGCGTCGAAAGTCGCCAAAACGCCAGCCAAAGGAACTTCGACGAGCGCACCGAAGCTGGGACCGAACCTCACGTCGCGATAGCTGGCCGCTTTCGGCAGCATTCCGAGTGACACGGCCTTCCCCGTCAGCGGATCCAAAGCGCGCGTCTCGCGACGCCCGAGGAGATACAACCGATCGAATCCCGGTTCGATTCGCTCCACGGGCATTTCGACCGTCGCGAGCGGCCGCAGCGGAGCCGTCCAACTCTCTGCGCGAAAGAGCGACGTTCTGCTGCCCGAGGTGAAGAACAAAAATCCTCCACCGAGGCGCTCGGGAAGCGCGAGCGCGCTCGGGTCGTCACTTCCGGGCAAGAGGTCACGCGCGACGCGAAGCACTCCCTCGCTGGTGCGCTCCGCGCGCAGCCCCGAAACGATCGAGCGGGGCTCCGGGCTGGTCCACAACGAGCGCGGAAAGACGCGAGCTGGGGTGGCAAAAGACAGAGCGCTCCCTTTTGCCACCGCGACTGGCTTCGAGCCTGCGAGAGCAGAGGCGTGCGGCCCTTTCGCTTGCGGCTCTTTGCTCGAGCCGCAAGCGGCGAGCGTCAGCAAACCAGCGAGGCACACGACCGTCCGTAGGGGCCCGCGACCGCTCCGTCGTGGCGTGGGCGACTGCGGCGCGCGCCCTTCCGCGCGGAGTGGCCCTACCGTGCGCACCAATTCGGGCCGTAGGCTCCGCTCACCGCTCGGAAGCTCCTGGTCACCCGAGCGCCGCTCCACGGAGCGAGGGTACCCCAGATCGCAGTCGACGCGAGGGGACTGCGCATGCCCCCGGAGCCTCGGGAGAGGCCTTGCACCGCCGGACTTCGCAGGGGTCGCCCGCTGTAGTAACGAGCGTCAGCCATGAGCGAGACACGCCGACCCACCGCGCCCGGGGCTGAAGAAATTCTCGGCCTGTACTTCCCGGTCCTGGACCACGGCTTCGTGTCGCTGGTCGACTACATGGGCACGGACGCCTGCATCGAGCGCGCGGCTCGGGTCTCCTACGGCTACGGTACGCGCAAGGCGAGCATGACGCGTGGCCTGCTCCGCTACCTGCGCCGGCACCTGCACACGACCCCCACCGAAATGGTGGAGCTCAAGTTCCACTGCTGTATGCCGATGTTCATCGCGCGCCAGTGGATCCGCCATCGTACGGCGAACGTGAACGAGTACAGCGGTCGCTACTCGCTGATGCCGATGCTCTTCTACACCCCCAGCGCCGAGCAGCTGCAGACGCAGTCGGCGCAGAACAACCAAGGGCGGAGCGGCGAGCCCGTCGAAACGGCCAAGTACGAGGGCGCCGTCCAGCGCTGGAATGCCATCCGCGAGCGCAGCCGCGAGGCCTACGAATGGCT
>JAEYVE010000014.1 GCA_023432025.1 Pseudomonadota bacterium | reverse complement strand
GGTGGGCAGTCGTCTGCGCCGCCGTCCAACGGCGCTCCGCCCTTCGCGTCGCAACCCGGTGCTGGACAGTCGTCTTCGGGGCAGTCGTCTGTGCCGCTGCCTGCGCAACCGTCCGGCGGCGCGCCGTCTTCTCCGCGCTTGTCGTCCGCTGGAGGAGCGCCTCCTCCTCGCCGGGGGCGTTGGAAGAAGGTGCTGCTTTGGTCGCTCGGGAGCGGGGTGGGGTTCGCTTTGTTGGGAGCGCTCGCCGTGGTGCTGGTGGTGCGCCACTACGCCGAAGGTCTACCGAACGTCGAGGAGCTCGAGAAAAACTACGCTCCGCCGCAGATCACGCGCATCTTGGCGCGTGACGGCACGCTCTTGGCGGGCCTGTTCACCGAACGCCGCACGGTGGTGCCGTTCGATCGCGTTCCTGCCCACGTAAAACACGCGTTTCTCGCGGCCGAGGACGCCGGCTTTTACGAGCACGAAGGGCTCAACTACCTCGGCATGCTCCGCGCGCTCGTCGTCAACTTGCGCGCAGGTCACGTCTCCCAGGGCGGCAGCACCATCACGCAGCAGGTCGTCAAGAACGTTCTCTTGGACAGCGAGCGCAGCTATCGCCGCAAGATCCGCGAAACCATCCTCGCGCACCGTTTGGAGCAACGCCTGGAGAAGGCGCAAATCCTCGGCCTTTACTTGAATCACATCTACCTGGGCCACGGGCGCTACGGAGTGGAGGAGGCGGCGCGCTACTACTTCGGCAAACACGTCGAAGAGCTGGACTTGGCGGAGGGCGCGCTGCTCGCCGGCATCGTGGCTTCTCCCGAGCGGTACTCGCCGCGGCGCAGCGCGGAGAAAGCGCTCACTCGGCGTCTCTACGTGCTCGGCCAAATGCGCGAAAAGGGCTTCATGACGCCTGCCGTGTACGACGCGGTCGTGGACACGCCGCTCCGCATCGCGCCCGCGGTCGAGGCCGAGTCCGACTTGGCGCCGGAAATCGTTCCTCACGTGCGCTCGCTCTTGCGCGAGGTGGCGGGAGAGCAGTTCCAGCGTGGCGGCTTCACCGTTCACACGACGATTGACCCCCACCTGCAGGCGGCCGCGCGCAAGGCGCTGCGCGACAATTTGGACGCGTACCTCAAGCGTCAAAAGGTGAAGGCCCCGTTTACTCTCGAAAAGCGACGCCTCTGGGGCGAGCCGTTCTCGGGCAAGCCGCGCAAGTACGGCATCTACGTGGGGCGCGTCACCGCACACGACGACGAAAAGGGGACGCTCGACGTGAGCGTCGGTGAGTTGACGGGGCGCGTGCGTCTGCGCGCCGAGGAGCGCTACAACCCCGAGCGCTTGCCGCCGAGCCAGTTCGCCTCCTTGGGGGCGCTCTTGCGCGTCCGCGTCTTGGACGATCCGGAGCCTCAATCGGCGGAACCAGTGCCCCTGCGTCTCGAGATTGGTCCCCAGGGCGCTCTCGTGGCGATCGACGTGGGCAGTCGTGAGGTGCTGGCCGTGGCGGGCAGCTACGAAGCCGTCATGGGTGGCCTGGACCGTACGGTGCAGGCGCGGCGACAGCCGGGCTCGTCGTTCAAGCCGTTCGTGTACAGCTACGCGCTGCACGCGCGTCGTGTGACCCCTGCGACGCACTTCGCGTTTCCCAAGCCGCAGTCCGAGCAGGAAAAGCTCGAGCGCGGGGCTGACGCCAGGACGCCGTCCTCGACCACGCCTCCCGAAGCCGCAGCGGCACAGCCCGGGCCCGAGATGGAAACCCTGAGCTTGCGCGAAGGGGTCGCGCGCAGCGACAACCGCGTGGCGCAAACCGTGCTGCGCGACGTTGGGGCGCAGAGCGTCGTCGACTGGGCGCACGCGCTCGGTATCGAGTCCAAGCTCGGCGCCACGGACAGCTTGGCGCTGGGCGCGTACGAAGTGACGCCGCTCGAGATTGCCAACGCCTACGCCACGTTCGCGAGCGGCGGCGAGCTCGCCGCTCCGCGCTTCGTGACCAAAATTGTCGGACCGAACGGCGACGTGGCGCTGCCGGCCGCGCCACCGACCCGACGCGTGATGGACCCCGAGGTGGCGTACCTGATGACCAGCTTGCTCGAGAGCGTGGTGAAGGACGGCACCGCCAAGCGCGCGACGAGCCTCGGGCGCCCGCTCGCGGGCAAAACGGGCACCACGAACAAAGCCAAAGACACGTGGTTCGTCGGTTACTCCACGGAGTACTCGGTGGCTTCGTGGGTGGGCTACGACGACGCGCTGCCGCTCGGTTGGGGTGAAGCAGGCGCCGTTACGGCGCTGCCTGCGTGGATTGATTTCATGAAGGTGGCGCATCAAGGCAAGCCGTCCACCCAGTTTCCGAGGCCGTCCAAAATCGTGGAGCAGCTCATTGACCCTGCCAGCGGTCTCTTGGCGCGCTTCGATCAGGAGGACGCGCTCACCGAAGTGTTTCTCGACGGCACCGTACCCACGGAAACCGCGCCCGAGGCGGCTCCTGCTCCGACCGAGACTCCGCCCAGCGACGAAGCGGGCGCTGCACCAGTGAACGAAGAAATGCCTCCCGCGCCGAGTGAGGAAACCCCGCCGACGCCCGGCGCCGAAAGCTCCAATACCCCCGCCGCGCTGCCCGAAGTGCTTCCCGGACTCCCCGAAGGGGAAGAGCCGCCGCCGTTCTGAGGGGCGCGCTCGCCCGCGTGGATTGAGGCGCTTCGGCGCCGGCTGCGCGGTGTCGCGCGCGTGGTGTCGCTGGGCGTAGTGGGGGGCGTAGTGCGGGAGCACCGGGCTCTTGGCGCTCTGCTACCCCCTCAGAGAGAGGCTTCCACGCCGATGCTCGGAATGGAAACGGGGCCGATGACCTCGCCGTGGCAGCCGCGGGGGCTGCACTCGCGCGTGACCATTTCTTTGTTGAGCGTGGTGTTCAGTACTTCGGCGACGAGCGACCACCAGCGTCCTTCGGTGCCGAGCAACCAACGTTTTTCGAGGCGCCAGTCGATGCGCCAAAAGGCGTCCGTGCGCGGCAGCGAGCTCACGACTCCGGGTGAGGGACGAGGTGGCGGCTCCGAAGGCCACTCGTTCTCCAAGCCACCTCCGTACGGATCGAACGTCGCGGGCACGCCGGTGTAGAAGCTGCCGCGTGCGCCGAAGATCCAACCTTTGCCGAGCTGACAGCCGAGGGCGGCGCCGAGCACGTGGCGTCGGTCGAACGACGACGGGCCACTGTAGCGTCCGAGCGAACGCTCCGTGTACGAGAGCGTGTACGAGAGGTAGCCGCCGACGGTCGAGCTGAGTGGTCTAGAAACCAAGAGCTCGAGGCCGCGGCCGCTGCCCAAGGCGCGTACGTCCTCGTCGGGCTCGAACTCCTCTTCGGTGTGCAGCGTGGACAGCACGTCCGTGAGGTTGGTTTGAATGTTCTGAAACACCGTGGCTTTGGCCTCGATGCCGGCGACGAGCTCTGCTTGCACCCCGGCGCTGTGCTGCACGGCGTGCTGCAGACCGCGTCCGATTTTGGGCTGCACGCCGGGCAGAGGAATGACGAAGCTCGGCATTTGGTTCACGAGGCCGAGCCCGTGGTGCAGCGTGATGCGCTCGCCAACGTCGAAGGCCGCGAGGAGGCGCGGCTCCAAGCCGACGAAGGTGCGTCCGCCGGAAAAGTAGACGTCGAGCCGCGCGCCCGGCGTGACGCGCACGCCGCGCTCCGGCTCCCACACCACGTCGAGGTGGGCGCCGGTGACGAGATCCGTCCTCGAGGGGAACGAGTCTTCGAAGCGGTCGCCTCCCTCGTCCGGAAGTTCCTCGTCCGGAAACTCCTCCTGCGGAAGCTCGTCCACCGGGGCTCCGCCATCGAGCTCAGCCTCGTTCACGTGAACGGAGTAGTGATCCGACTGTACGTCGAAGCCGGCGCGCAGCAGCAGATTCTTGCGAAGAGGACGCTCGACGCGTGCGCCCACGCTGAGCAGACGATCTTGCAAGCTGATGCCGTCGTCCGCGTCCCCTGCGGTGATGTCCACGCCGCCGAGCGCCGATAGCTCCCAGAAGCCGCCCTCGGCGAGGGCCTTTTTGTAGCGGAGGTTCAGGCGGTGAAAGACGAGATCGAAAATGGAGACGGTTTCCCCGTTGGGGCGCTCCTCCGTGGCGTTGTCGAGCGAGCCGAAGCCGAACACGGTGAGCGTTTCGCTCTTCGAGAGGCGATATTGGCCGCGCGCTTGGTAATCCCAGTACGAAAGATCAATCTCCGGCGCGACGAGGGAAATGATGGCGGCCGTGTACGAGTAGCGCCCTGCCAGCATCAAGCTGAGGCGGTCATCGAGCGCGTGGGTTTCGACCATGGCGCCCGCGTCGACCAGACGAATGCTGGCTTCGGCGCGCGTTTCGTAGCGAGGCTCGGACGTGTGTCCCGCCACGACGCCGCCCAGAAAGCGCCCGTAGCGCGCCGGAAAGGGCCCCGCGTGCAGCTCCACGCTCTCGATGAACGCGGGATGAATCACCGAAGGCCCCGCGCCGATGTGAAAGAGAATGGGCACGCGAACGTCGTCCAAGAAGTACCCAATGTTCCCCGGCGGAGCGCCTCGCACGTAGAAGTACGGGAGTCCGCTGACGATGGGCGTCACACCCGGCAGCGACTCCACCGCGCGAAACGGGTCCCCGAATGCGCCCGGCAGGAGGCGCACCTCGGCGCGCGAAAGCTGATGTGTGCTTTCGGGTCGTTCGCCGCCCACGAGAATTTCGGTGTCGCCCGGCTCTTTCACGGGAGCAGCTGCGTGCGTCTCCGTCGGCGCGGCGGGAGCGGGAGTCGCGACAGCGGGCGCTTCCTCCGGTGGCGGCTGAACGAAGCTGACCTCCAAGCGAATGCGCGCCGCGCGCGGCGCGCCACGCTCCGTCGCGGGCGTAAAGAGAAATCGTAGAGCCTGGCGTTCGGCGAAGCTGCGAAACGGCTCGTCGCCTTCGAGCGCGCGCGCCTGAGTCACCGAGCCGTCACTGTCGACGTGCAGCTCGAGCAAGACGCGAGCGTCTCCCACCGCGCCCGCGGGGTAGTCGAGAGGCAAAGCCAGAGGACGCGGTGGCACCACGCCTTCGAGCAGCACGGACGCGGGCTCGGCGCTCGAGTCGTCCCCCGCCTGCGCGGAGGCGTAGAACGGCGATAGAACGCACAGCGACAACGTCGAGGCAAGCAAGGCGGAACGCATGAAAGCAGCCGAACGGTGCGATGAAACGCGCACCGAAGCAACGGTACCCGAATCCCCGGAGCTTCCGGCCATCGAGCCGCGCAGGCACGCACGCCACACGGCAAACGACTGCGACCCCCATCGCACGGTCGCAGCGTCCCCACACAGGCCAAACACAGCCCGTAGCCAAGCGAACGAGCGACACCGTCTAACGCGCTGCGACGAAAGGGCACTGTCGCACGGGCGAGAGAGGCTCACTCACTCGTGGGGACGCGCGAAGAGACGCCCCTGTCGGCCACGTCGCGCAGGCTGACGCGTCGACATGGAGAACGTCCTGCACGCGCGCACGAAAGCGTGGGGGTTCTCTTTCTTCTTTGGGGACACCGACGTGCGGCGAGGGGCTCGCTCTGGGCCGTCCGAGTCCGCACACCGGTTTTCTCCGCGCCAGCGCAAAGCTCGTCGTAAGCCAAGAACAGGGGCCCGAGCAGCGCAAGAACGCGTTGGCACGATGCTCGCATCTAGCGCCGTACAATGAGTGATTCGAGAGTCACGTACGGCGCAAACTTAGGGCGTCGAGTCGTCCTCCCTCAGGAACGGAGCGCGCCATCTGCCTCGGCGTACCTGCAACGCCCCAGCGAGCGGTCCCCTGACGTGCGGCATTGTGCTCGTCTTGCTGGCTCTTACGCGCCCGTTCGGAAGACGGAGCTTCTCGTTCTGGGTGAGCCCGTTGCTCTCCCCGAGCGCGAGCGCTCGTCCGCTCGGCCCAGCGTGGCTTCGGCGACGGAGCTCGTGGAGCGGCTGCACAGCGCAATTCACGTGCGGCAGCTCAGTCGACACACCGAACGAGCTTACGTGCGTTGGGTCACCGAGTTTCTGGAGTTCCACCACGCCGTCGCGCCCGCCGAGCTCGGCGAAACGGAGGTGACGGTGTTTTTGACACACTTGGTGGAGGCGCGCGAGGTGTCCGCGTCGACGCAAAACCAAGCCATGAGCGCGCTCGCGCTCTTCTTTCGCGTCGTTCTGGAGTGCAAGGAGCCGTGGGTGCTCGACGTGCCGCGCGCCAAGCGCACGCCGCAGCTTCCCGTGGTGCTCACGCGCGAGGAAGTACGGCGCTTGCTCAACCACATGACGGGCACGATGCGCCTCATCGGCGCGCTCCTGTACGGCAGCGGACTGCGCCTCTCCGAGGTGGTCGGCTTGCGCGTCAAAGACTTGGATCTGGAGCGGCGGCAGCTCATCGTTCGGCGCGGCAAAGGACGAAAGGATCGCGCCACGGTGGTTCCAGCGCGGCTCGTGGACGCCTTGGGTCGACACCTGAAAAAGGTTCGCGCAGATTTCGATCTCGACCGACGGCGCGAGCCGCCGGTCTTGGTTCGGCTCCCCGGCGCCCTAGCTCGCAAGTTCCCGAGCGCCGCCGCGAGCTGGGAATGGCGCTGGGTGTTTCCGGCGCCGCGCATCTGGCTCGATACGGCGACCGGCGCGCCGCACCGGCATCACGTGCACGAGTCGTCCGTGCAGCGCGCCGTCAAACAAGCCGTTCTCGAAGCACGGCTGAACAAGCGCGCCAGCTGCCATACCTTCCGACATTCGTTTGCAACCCACCTTTTGGAGGACGGCTACGACATTCGCACCATCCAAGACCTTCTGGGCCACAGCGACCTCGGCACCACCATGATCTACACGCACGTCCTGGCC
>JAEYVE010000134.1 GCA_023432025.1 Pseudomonadota bacterium | reverse complement strand
CGCGTTGGGAGCGCCCCGACGAGGACGACGCATGCGTCCTGTGGGCCCGGAGCTTCTTCACGGCCTCGGCTCCCTTTGCGAGCGGCGGCGCCTACGTGAGCTTCCTCACCGCCGAGGAAAAGGACCGTGTGCGCGCCGCCTACGGGGCAAATTACGACCGACTGGTCACAGTCAAGCGTAAATACGACCCGCAGAACCTGCTCTGCATCAACCAGAACATCCGTCCGGACTGACCAGACGTAGTCTCGCGAAATTCCTCAGGGAAGGTGAGAGTCGCGCGGTGGGTATCTCACCTCCCTGGGTCTCGGGGTACCCGAACGGGTGATTTCGCGAGTGGAACGTTTGCTTATCCTCCGCAAAGGACGGATTCGAGCACGCCGGGGGTCGAAAGCGACGCTCGCGCGGGCCTCCCGTTCAAGGAGGAAATAGTGAAGCAGCGGCTACTGGCATTGTGCGCCGGGGTGCTGTTGGTCGCATGCGCGCAGCCGCGCATCGTGCGGACCAGCACCGGCACGAAAGATCAAGTCAAGTTCCTGGCGAGCGACGGATCGACGCAGACGGTCGTCCAGTGTCAGCGCGGGGAATCGGGGACCCTCGGCTCCTGCAAGGAGCTTCCGGTCGAGTTGAACGACTGAGGACACACCATGAACAAAGCCATTCTTCTCCTTGGACTCCTCGGGCTCGCCTCTGGTTGCACCTCGTACACCGTGACGCAGTTCGAAGATCATCCCACGCGCCCCATCACTCGCCTCGAGGCGATGAAGCACACGAACTACCTCGTGTACGAAACCGCCGAGCACCAGTTCTACCTGTGCTCCCAAACCCCGACCAAGCTCGCGTGCAACCGCGCGTGCGGCGGCAACACCGACATCCAGTGCCCCACGGCTGCCGCCACCGGCGCCGCGGTCAGCACGAACGTGCGCTGAGGAGGAAGGTCATGAAGAAGAACCCGTTCTTGGTTTGCCTCGGGCTGCTCGCGTGCTCCTCCGCCATCGGTTGCGCTCCTCCGCCCAAGGTCATGACGAGCCACCAGTACCTCGCCGAATCGCGAAGCGCCAAGAGCCTGCTGCAGGACAGCGGCGCCACGGTCGATGAGCAGAAGCTCTTCAACTACTTCGTGCGCGTCTGCAACCTCGACAGCGCCGCCGAGAAGCAGTGCAAGGACACGCTGGTTCTCGAGAACGTCACCCCCGGCTCTTTGTACTGAGAGCGACCTCCCATCGACTGGAGAACAAGAGATGAGACCCCTACTGATTCTCGCTTTTCTCGCGACGTCGCTCGCAGGTTGCAGCACGACGAAGCGCTCGGTGACCCACATCAACTGGTACCAGGAAGAAGGCGGTAGCAGCGCCTACATCGCCTACTGGGAAGGCGACTGCACCAGCTATGGCTGCGGCCGCGGAGACTCGCACATCAAGCTGTGCTCCGTCGCCGAGGACAACTCCCTCACCTGCAAGCCGCAGGACGCAGCCGACAAACTCCTGAATCCGCACCGCTGAAGCCCGCCGAGGGCTCTCTCCGAGAGAGAGCCCTCGCGGCCTCCTCCCCTCAAAGCAAACCGCGGCGCGCTGCTTCCAGCGCGGCCTCTGCGCGAGAGGAGATGTTGAGCTTGCGGTAAATGTCCTTCAGATACTTCGCGACGGTGTTTTCCGAGAGCTGAAGCAAGCCGGCCACCTCGCCACGCTGCAGCCCCCGCGCGATGTAAGACAGCACCTCGGTCTCCCTTTGGGTGAGCGCCGGCTGCAGCCCGCCGTTTGCGTCCCCGTGCGCCACGGAGCGTCGAGGAACGTCCACCGGGACGCCGTTTCCGGAAGGTCGCTGAAAGTAGGCGAGCATCTTGCGGGCGACCGCGGGAGACAGCGCCGGGACGCCGCCTTCGATGGCGCGCAGGTGCTGGACCAGCGTTTCCGACCGATGCTCCTTGAGCAGATAGCCGCCCGCGCCCGCCGCTATCGCGGAAAAGATGCGGTCGTCGTCGTCGTAGATGGTGACCACGATGATCAAGAGCTCCGGATGACTCTCGCGCATCGTTCGAATGAGGTCGATCCCCGAGCCGTCCGGCAACCCCAAGTCGACGAGCGCCAGCCGAAAGGTGGTGCCCGCTCGCAGGCTCCGCTCGGCCTCCGCCACGGTGGACGCCTCGTGGACGACGATCCCCTCGAACGCTTCCTGCAAGGCGCGCGCGAGCCCACGCCGCACCTCTGCAATGTCCTCGACCAAGAGCGCGTGGGGGGAGCGCTCCAACGCGCTTCGAGTCGTCATGCGGACTCCATCGCCATCATTTCCGTCAGGGGCAGCTCGAGGCGAACGGTCGTCCCCGGCTCGTCGCGGACGAAAGAAATGGTCCCGCCCAGCTCGCTGGCCCGGAAGCGCAGGTTGGCGAGGCCGTGCCCACCTTCTCGCTCTCGCTCCATGCCAATGCCGTCGTCCTTGACCGTGGTCGAACAAAGGCCGCCATGAACGGACACGTGAACCGACAGGCGGCGCGCCTGCGCGTGTCTGATGGCGTTCGAAATGAGCTCGCGCAGCATGGCCGTGTAGTTGCGGTAGACGCGCGGGCTCATCGCGACGGACGAGTCCAAGTCACTCACCGGCCAATCGAGCTCGATGGAAGTCGATCCGAGACGCTCCATCGTTTCATGCCGCAGCCTGGCAAGAACGTCCTCGAGCGGTACGGGCTCGTCCCCCGTCAGCTCCGAAACGATGGAGCGCATGTCCGAAATGGCGTTCCGAATTCCGTCCCGCGCGCCGTCCGCGCTCTCGGCGTACAGGCCCGAAAGGAGCTGAGCGCCCAGGTTGTCGTGCAAATCGCGAGCGATGCGGCGCCGCTCTTGAACGACTCCCCGCACGAACGCCTCGCGCGCGCTCTCGGCGTTGCGCATCATGGCCAGAAGGTCCTCGGCCAACCGAGCGTGGCGCGGCGCGAACAGTCCCCGCCCTTGCCACGGGTAGTCCAGCTGGAGCGCCGGCAGGCGCCCGACGCCCGGAACGGACAAACGCACCCCCTGACGCTCGATGTCGACGCGCGTCCGCGTGTCTCCGTCCACCGCGTGCACCTCCAAGGGGGAGAAAACGCCGCGCAAGAGCTCGATCCAAAGACGCGACCGGTCTTCCTCCTGCGGCGCGAACGCGGCGCGAAGCACGCCCTGAAACAGCTCGTGCTCATCGAGGCGGCGGCCGGACACCGCTTTCTCCCAGAGCCAGTTGCGCACCGGCAGATAGCCGAGGCCACAAACCAAGAGAGATACGCCGAGCGAAACGCTTTGGCTCGCGCCGACGACGAACACCAGCACGAGGTCCAAGACGAGCAGCGAAAGCGCAGCCCCGAGCCAAGACAGCACCCGAAACGCCCACTCGTCCAGGCCCAGCAGGCTGTGCCGACGGAGTCCGAGGGCGAGCCCGACGTCCATCAGCAAGAAAAAGCCAAAGGCGTAGCCCTGCGGCACGGGCGGCTCGACGCCGAGCAAACTCGTGCACGCGGTGTTGAGGACGAACAGGCAGGTCCCGACCATCACGGAGCCCCCCAACCAACGCAGCGCGGCCCGAGCGCGCGGATCCGTCCGCGTCCTACGAAACTGCACCGCCGCGAGCGCGATGGCGAGCAACGTTTCGGTCAAGATCGGCAGGCGTGAGCCCCAATCCTGGTTGGGAGCGAGCCGCGTCCAATCCGCGATGAGCCACGGAACGAAGACCCAAGGCAACAGCCGGAGCAGCCGAGAACGCGAGAGCGGAGACGGAAACTCGAGGAACAGACCCACGAGCGCGCTGCCGTACAAAAAGGCGCCCCCGTGGTTCAGCGAGGACAAGAGCCGGAAGTACGAGCCATCCAGCGCGAGTTCGCGCGTGCTGTAAACCGCTGCCGGAAACGTGAACAGCAGGAACATCGCGCCCATGCCCGCGAAAAAGCGCGACGCCTTGCTGCTCGGGCTGAGGAGCAGCACCCAAAGCCCGATGAGAAATCCGGCGCTGCCACAGAGCAGCTGAAACCAGAAGACCACCGGCAGGTCCAAGAGGGGTCGATGGCCCGCCGGCGTGACCTGGACCGTCGAGACCTCGCCGGCTTCGCTCTTCAGACGAAGAACGACTTCGTTCGACTCCAGCACGGCGGACAGGACCGTCTGCCGCTGGAAGAACGTCTCCATTTCCGGATACGTGTCGAAGAAATCCGGTTCTTCGAGCAGATCCGTGGCCTCGAGCGGGACCGGTGCGCCCGCGCCGCTCTCCAGCGAAAGCACGGTGTGCCCCAGCGGAACGTGATGCGACGGACCGCGCGCGCCCACCACGCGCACGGTGTTCGAGTCGAAATCCGGGGCCAACCCCAGCCCCAGCCAGGGGCGCGCCGTGGCCGCAAAAACGGCCAAACACGACAAGAGGACGCAAAAAACCACACCGGCCAGCAGCTGCTGACCGGGTGAACGAGGCGTGAAACCAGAGCTTTTCATACTCGGGAGCGAGGGGTAGCGCCGGGGATGTAGTCATACTTCTCCCGGTCTGGCCACCCGACGCCCCCGCACCGCTCCAACAAGCGGCTCTTCGTCTACTTACTCCAAGGTGACCTGCCCAAAGGCGAGCAGAAGAATGCCGTCCTCGGAGATTCGATCGGACTGCACGTAGATCACGTCTCCCGCGGCGAGCGGCTCGGGAGACCCGCTCACGGGGAAGTACTGATCGAAGCCCGACGGAAGCGTGGCGAACGTCGCGGGCGAGCGCAGCGTCGCGCTTTCCGCCCCGATGACCCACTTGGGCAAGCCGTCCGCGCTGTACACGAAAATGTGGTTCACCGGTTCGTCCTCCGTCCAACGGATGCTGTTTCCGCTCACGGTGACGTCGATCTCGAGCATGTCGTAGCCGTCGTTGAGCTCGACCGTAACCGCCGAAGTGGGACACAAATCCTTCGCGACTTTACCGAGGCGCAGCTGGGTGAGCGGTCCGTCGCTCACGGTCGTCATCGCCGTCACGTCGAGCTTGGCGAGCATCGGCGTGCGGAACGTGAAGCGACCGTCGGCGTCGCTGCTGACGAAAAAGTCACAGTCTCCGGCGCCGCACATTTCCTCGAACGTTTCGTAGTCGAGCAACGCGTCGCTGGCGACCACGCTGGCGTCCGCCACCGGCACACCTCGCGTGTCCACCACGATGCCCTCGACCTCGCAGATCGTGGGCACCACTTCCTTGTCGTCCGTGAGGTCGACGTCACCGAGATCGAGGCATCCTCCGCCGCACGTGCCAGGTGCGCTCGGAACCTCGTGGTCGCCCAAGGCGTACAGCTTGCCGTCGTGCTTCACGAGCACGTTCACGCGGTGGGTCGTGCCTTTCGAGCCGTCGTTGTCGATGTCCTCGTCCTCGTCTTCGCTGCGCATGACGGCCGCACAGAACCCGCCTTCCTCGTTGGCCACTTCGTCCGAGTTGCCGGTGTAGGTGATCCCGTCGATGCGCACGGAGGCGCCCGTTGCGGGGAGGCCCGCGGCGGTCCTCAAGCTGGCGCTCACGCAGCCGTG
The DNA here is from genome assembly GCA_023432025.1 of Pseudomonadota bacterium. Lineage (GTDB taxonomy): Bacteria > Myxococcota_A > Polyangia > Polyangiales > Polyangiaceae > NIC37A-2. The sequence goes on along the minus strand of JAEYVE010000134.1, from coordinate 10,454 downwards.
AGACTCCACCGGCCAGTCCACGTTCCAATAGGAGAAGTGATTCACCTCGGCGAGCGCGTTGACGACGCCCTCGAAGCTGCCGTCACGCAGCTGGGGCAGCACGTCTTCGGTCAGCACGGTGCCATCGGCGAGAGCGAGGTAACCGTCCCCTTCGCGCGTCCACTCGCCGCTCACCTCGCTGAAGGCGTACATGGGCACCTCGATGCGATCGTTGCCCGGCTCGAGGTCCACGATGATGGGCCACGTGTCGCGGGGCACGCGCATGGTCAGCGTCACCGGCGCCTCCAGCTCGTGCACCAAGCTGCCTTCTTCGTCCTCCAGCTCGACGAACGAGAACGAGCCGGAAATGAGCAAATTGCCCTGATCGTCGCTGAAATCTCCAGGGAAAGCGTCTCGTTCGGTGACCGGATTGAAGGCGCGCCCCGCGCCGCTCAGCGAGGCGTCGAGACCCGTGATTTCCAGGCTACCGTTCGACGAGCGACAGCGGCCGCCGTTGCACTCGAGCGGGTCGACGTCCAAGAGCGCCACGTCGAGCTCGACCGTCGACGTGGAACGCGCGCGCACGGTGTGAAACACGGTGGCGTAGCCGGAGCTACGGAAGGACACGACCGTCGAGCGCGATTTGGAGGCGCTCACGACGAGCGAGTAGCGGCCCTCCTCGTCCGTGGAAGCGGTGATCTCCTCGTCGCGCGAAATCTTGCCGTCGCCGTTGCGATCCGAGACGGCGCGCACCGTAACCTCCTCGGCGGGGCTACCGTCGGCTTGAACGCGGCCGCGTACGGTGAGCGAGATGCCTTTCGGATCCTCGACGCCGGGTCCCTCGGAGCCGCTGGGCTTGGCGTCGTCACCACCACACGCCGTGAGCAGGAGACAGAACGGGAGAAGCCACGAGGACGAGCCGCGCGAAGACAGGGGAAAGCGATGCATGACCGCCTCAAAGCAAACCCCAGGCCAATAGGCCGACCGCGAATTTCCGGGACAACCGCGCTGCAGCGCCACCTCGACGCCGACCGCGGTTGCGCAATTCGGGAAAACCTTGCGCGAGCACGCTGCGCAAGTTGCGCAAAGCCAGGCACGCTGCCTGAACGAACGGGGCTACGCCTGTGCCCGCGTCGCGTCGTGTGGTCGGCTCCAGAGCGCCCACGCCGCCGCCGCATCTTCGCTCGTCCACGGTGGCAGCTCTCGGGCGCACTCCTCGAGCGCAGAGGCCAGCGCCCAGGCAGACGGGAAGCGGTCGCTAGGAGACTTTTCCAGGCACCGCAACACGAGCCGTTCGAGTCGCGGCGGGAGCAGCTCACCACGCCGCGCGGAAGGCGACTCGGGTCGGTCGAACACGTGCGCGCTGCCGAGGCTCGCGGCGCTGCGACGTTCGAACGGCGCGGTGCCCGTCAGCAGAAAGTACAGAGTGGCCCCCAGAGAATACACGTCGCTGCGCGCGTCCGTTGGACCATTCCACCAGCACTCGGGAGCCATGTACGCCGGCGTGCCCGCCACGACCTGCGTCACGGTGGCGTCCGCTGCCAGCGAGCGCGCGATGCCGAAGTCGAGCACCTTGAGCAGATCGGGCTCACCGAGCCCGTCGGCGGCCAGCAAATTGGCGGGCTTGATGTCGCGGTGCACGATGCCGGCTTCGTGCGCCTCGGCGAGAGAACGGCACGCCTGCAGCGCGAAATGCACGGCGCGCTGAGCCGGCAGAGGGCCGTGGTCTCTCACGAGCGCCGCCAGATCCGCGCCCGGCAAGTACTCCATGGCGATGAACGAGAAGCCGTCGTCGCTCGCCCCGAAGTCGAAAATCCGCACGGTGTTGGATGAGGTGAGACGGCTCAGAGCCAGAGCTTCGCGCTCGAAGCGACGCGCAGCGCTCGGCTCCGGCGCCACGCTGCGCAAGATCTTGAGGGCCACCTTGCGCCGGAGCAGCTCGTCCCACGCCAGCCACACCTCGTTCATTCCGCCGCGACCGAGCAGCGCCTCCAAGCGATAGCGACCGATGCGTCGCGCTCGCTGCAAGTCGAGGCGAGCGTTCCAGGCAATTTGTCCGCTGACCGCGGCAACCGCCACCGTAGCGAGCACCATCACGTAGTGTGCGCCGAACGTCAGCAGCTCCTGGGGATTCGAGAGCTGCGCCGCCAAGGTTTCGTGCTCTGGCCCGAGCAGGAGCACGAGCGGAAAGCTGAGCACCGAGGGCGTGGAGTAGAGGAGCGTATTGCGAACGGGCGCCGGAACGGCGAGCGCCTCGACCAGGACGACGATGGAAAGGCCGTGCACGTACGGGCTGGAGAGCCCGCCGAAGTGCACTGCCATGATCGAAATCATCAGCGAGCAACTGCCGCAAATGAACGCGTTTGCCAGCTCCAGCGTGCGGCTCGCGACGGTCGGGCGACGGCTCATGGAGAGCAACGTCAAAATGCCAACCTGCCCGATCGCGCGAAACAAAAGGAACAGGCCGACCGGCGCGCCTGGATACACCGCCAGCCCCAGGTAGAGATCCACGAGCGTGAACGCCGGCCACACGAAGGCGCCCATCTTCATGGCGCGCTCCACGGAGCGGCGCTCGTCCACGTTGGCGACGCGCACGCCGCTTTGCACCGCGAAGGTGCTGGTCGCCACGTCCGGGGTGCGCTGAACGACCGTCGTTTCCTCGGGGCCCTTGGTGGGCGACGTCGCGCTCATGACTCACGCTTCTCCCGGGGGCGCGGGATGGCGAAGTCCCGCAGCCGGGTGACCAGCGTGCGACGAGAAATACCGAGCAACTCGGCCGCTCTCGTTTGGTTGCCCGCGGCGCGATTCAAGGCAGCAATGATGCGCTCCCGTTCGCTCGACGCCGCCTCGAGCGGGGGCGCGACCGGCTGAGCGCGCGGAAGCTCGGTGCCGATGAGCAAGTGCTCGGCGCGGACTTCCGAGCCCGAGCAGAGCGCTCCTGCGCGCTCGATCACGTTCTTGAGCTCGCGCACGTTGCCCGGCCAATCGTGAGCCTGGAGGCGTTCCAATGCCTCCGCGCTGAAGCTCTTGGTTCCCCCCGGCAGCCCGAAAGCAAAGTGTCGCGCGAGCGGCGCGATGTCCTCCGGGCGCTGTCGCAGGGGCGGCAGCGTGATGGTCACGCCGTTCAAGCGAAAGAACAGATCCCGCCGAAAGAGCCCGCGCTCGATGTCGCTTTCCAAATCGCGGTTCGTGGCGGCCACGAATCGAACGTCCAGAGGGCGCGCCCGGACCGCCCCCACGCGCTGAACCGACCGCTCCTCGAGCACGCGAAGCAGTTTGGCCTGCTGGAGGAGCGGCAGCTCGCCGACCTCGTCCAAAAGAACCGTGCCTCCGTCCGCCGACTCCAAGAGACCCACCTTGGCGTGCGACGCACCGGTAAAGCTGCCTCGCTCGTGGCCAAAGAGCTCACTTTCCACGAGCGAGGGGCTGAGCGCGCCGCAATTGATGGCCACGAACGGTCCGCTAGCGCGCGGAGACGTACGGTGCAGCGCGCGGGCGAAGACCTCCTTGCCGACGCCGGTTTCGCCGAGCAAAAGCACGTGAATGGGCAGAGGCGCGAAGCGCCGGAGCAGCTGCAGCGGCTCTTCGAGCGCAGCGGACGCCGCGATGATTTCGTCGTAGGCCGCGCTCGGCTCCTCGGCTCGCTCACGGAGAAACAGCGTGACCGAGCCCGCGTGCAACGTGGCCCCCACGGGCACCCGGGTTCGCTCGCGGGGAGCGAGTCGCCGTTCGGGGATCTTCGCCGTTCTGTTGGAGTCTTCGGCGGAGAGGGAGAGCCGCGTGCCGTTGGCGCTCTCGAGATCTTCGACGAGCACCTCGCTGCCCAAGAGCAAGCGCGCGTGTCTCCGGGACACCGACGGATGGTCGATGACCACGTCCGCGTCCCCCGTTCGACCCAGAATCAACTCGCCGGAGACAGGCAAGGGGACGACCGAAACGTTGCCTGCGACGACCACGACCAACTCGAGTCCCGGGGGGGCTTTTGAGCGCTCGGTCACCATGCCGATCCCGAGCTTGGTGGCGAGAGCCCGGTCGAGCAATCTGCGCGTGATCCCACGCTATTTTGGGGCAGTTCCGGTCCTTCTGCGGCCCCCCGGGGGGCGCTCACCAAACGCTTCCGCCCCCGTCTCACGGCGCGAGCGGGTAGTCCGTGTAGCCCTTCTCGCCGGGCGTATAGAACGTGGCAGAGTCCGCCTGCGCGAGCGGGAGCGCGTCTCGTAGGAGCGTGGGCAGACGCGGGTTGGCGATGAAGGGGCGCGCGAACGCGATCAAGTCCCCGCGACCCGCCGCGAGCTCTGCCTCGGCGCTGGCGCGATCGTAGCCGCCCGCGAGAATGACCGTGCCGCCGAAAGCAGCGCGAATTTTTCCTTTCACGCTCGCCGGCACGGGTGGCGCGCCCGAAGCCGAATGATCGACGACGTGCATGTACGCGAGCCGCAGCTCGCCGAGCTCGCGAGCCAGCGTTTCGTGCAGCTCCTCCACGTGATCGTCGTCGGAACGCAAGCCACCGGCCGCGCCGTACGGCGAAACCCGAATGGCCACGCGCTCCGCGCCGATGCGCGCAGCCGCGCGCTTGGCGATTTCGAGCGGAAACCGCAAACGATTCTCGACGCTACCGCCCCACGCGTCCGTACGCTGATTCGCGGCGGTGTTGAGGAACTGTTCGATGAGGTAGCCGTTGGCGCCGTGCAACTCCACGCCGTCGAAACCCGCCTCGATAGCGAGCTCCGCCGAGCGCACGAATTCGCCGATGGCGTGCTCGATTTCTTCCTCGGTCAAGGCGTGCGCCGTCGGCACCGGCAGCTGGCCCTTGCCGTCGACCCACATGTTGCTTTCCCACGCGACCGCCGATGGAGCGACGACGCGCGCACCGGCCGGAAGATTATCGGGATGAGAGACGCGGCCCGTGTGCATGATCTGCACGAAAATACGGGAGCCCGCCGCGTGAACGGCCGCCGTCACCTTTTTCCAACCCGCGACGTGATCGGCGTTGAAGAGGCCGGGAATGCGCGAGTAGCCGAGGCCGTTCGGCGAAGGCGAGGTACCTTCCGTAACGATGAGGCCCGCTTCCGCGCGCTGCGCGTAGTAGGTTGCCATCAGCTCGTTGGGCACGTTTCCAAGCGCTCGCGAGCGCGTCATGGGCGCCATCACGATGCGATTGGCCAGCTCGAGGCGTCCCAGCTCGTACGGAGTAAAGAGGCTCGGTGTGTTCGTAGTCATGATCGTCGAAACTTCCTTCGCGCCGAGCGCGCTCGGACGCAGCTACGCGCGCTGAGAGCCCTGGCGAGCTCGGGGCGTTCGCTGCTCGAGCGGTCTTCGGAGAGCGCTCGGTGGGGTACGACGACTCGACGCCCCTGGTTTCAGGGAACGACCTCGAGCTCGCCCATCATGCCGCGCTCGGCGTGCTCCAGGATGTGGCAGTGGAACATCCACAGACCGGCGTGGTCCTCGAAGCGGACGCGAAATTTCGCCGCTTGCCCGGCTGGCACGTTGATGGTGTCCCGCCAAGTGGGAAAGCCGGCGGGTTCCTGGTCCGGGACGAGCTGAAAGCGATAGCCGTGAAGGTGGAAGGGATGATCCATCATGGTGGCGTTCACGACCGTCCACTCCTCCACGTCTTCGAGCTTGGCGCGAGAGGGCACACCTGCCGGCACCGTCTGAACGATGGTGAACAGCGGCTCCGCGGCGTGGCTCGGCATGGGGTGGCCCATGTGCTCACTCGTTTGACTCACACCCTGAAAGCTCAGCTCGCGCAGGGCCGTGGGCTCTGGAAGCGCGGGGACCTGTGCGAATCCGCTCGGAGGCTCGGGCGCCTGCACCCGCTCCTCACCGTCGTGCACCATTCGAAAGAGCTCCGCGTCGGGCTGCTTGCCGGTGCCGAGACCACGGTTGTGGCGTAGCGCCTTCCACTCCACGGTTTCGCCCACCTCGCCGTCCGTGAGCACGAGCACGTCCGCGCGTTCGCCAGGCACGAGCAGCACCTCGTCGATTTGCTGAGGTTGGGTGACGAAGCCGCCGTCCGTGCCGATTTGGAGCAAGCGGTGGCCCGGCAGGGCAAGGCGGAAATAACGTGCGTTCGCCGCGTTGATGAAGCGAAACCGGTGCAGGCCGCCGCGCGCGACGCGCGTGATCGGGTGCGCCCAGCCGTTCGCGAGGAGAACGTTGCCTTGGCGCCCCAAGAGGGCCTGCGCGGAGTCGAAGTCGAAGTCACGCAGCTGCCACTCTTCGTCCACGAGCAGGTCGTCCAAAACGACGGTTCGCTCCGTGGTCACCTCGGGCTCTTCGGGGCCGCGAACCACGAACGCGCCGTACAAACCGCGCTCCACTTGCTCGTCCGAGCGAACGTGCGGGTGGTACCAAAACGTGCCCGCGTCCGGCACCACGAACTCGTACGTAAACTCTTCGCCCGGCGCGATGGGCGGCTGCACGGACGGCGAGCCATCCATTTCCGCGGGCACGCGCAGGCCATGCCAGTGAATCGTCGTTGGCTCGGGCAGTGAGTTCTTGAAGTGTACACGCACCGTGTCGCCCACGTTCGCTTCGATGCGCGGCCCGGGCAGTTGTCCGTTGTAGGTCCACAGAGAAACGATGCGTCCCGGAGCGACCTCGACCTCCGCAGGGTGGGCTTCCAAGCGGATCTCGACCACCTGGGGCGACGCATCGAGGTCCGGCGCAGCGGCCGTTTCGAAGGGGCCCTCCGATGCAGCGACGGCGATCAGCTCGGGAACGCCTTCTGGTGCGTGTCCGCCTGCGGGGCTCGCGCCCGTTCCGCCAGCGCCAGCTCCCCCCATTCCACCAGCGCCGGTTCCTTCCACTCCGCTCGTATCGTTTGCCTCGCGCGCACTGCACGCCGAAAGAACGAGGCTGCCCCAAGTGACGCCCACGAAGAAGAACCTTTGACTCCGGCGAGAGCCCGCCGGAGTCGTGAGAAAGCCGCGCATGGTGGAGCACCTAGCAAGCGGTGTGCTCGTTTCGCGCACCACGGGCCAGCCAGGCGAAACCTCCACGCGGGAACGTCACCGAGCTCTTTCGCGGCCGCTTTTCTTCGCAAATCTTGCGCGCAAATGCGGGCCTGGCGCAGCTCGTGCGCGTTCTCTCGCGTGAGGCGAGTTTCGGCGGCTGGGATGAGCTCCGTGCTCGAGGCGCCCTGCGAGCGGTCCCCCTGCCTCTTCGAGAAGCCACAGCAACGTACTCTGCGGCTTCTCGAAGTAGGTGGCTCGAGCTCAGCGGCAGTACAGCTCGAGCTCGTTGATGCGATGGTACGTCGGCTGCGTGAAGCCCCGGCGAGTGAGCACGCGGAACTTCTCCGTGGTCACCACGTCGAAGCGATGCGTGCGGTGTGCGGCGCCGTTGTCCTCGATGACGGCCAAGGTCACCCACTCGGTGCCGTCCCAGTACTCCAGGTCGTAGTCCGCGACGGGGTAGCCGTCACTCGTGTAAAGCTCCAGACGGCTGAACGTGCGGGGCTCGGGGAACGTGAGCTCCACCCATTGGGGAAGCGTTTGGTTGGGCCAGTCGTTGCACCAACTCTCGGTCTCCGTTTGCTCGGTGGAGGCGCTGCCGTCGTTCACCTTGAGAACGTCGTAGCCGGGATACGTGCTCATGGCGGTCGGCACGACGCCGGTCGAAGCGAGCGCCAGGTTTTTTCCATCGGGTTTGCAGCACGTCACGCCGTCCCCCGCCAAGCCGTCCGGACAACCACCGGAGTCTCCGCCGCCCAGCCCTTGGCCGCCCGCACCCGCGTCTCCAGGGCTGCCTTTGCCCGGCGCACCGCCCTCGCCGGCTTGACCGCGGCCCTGATCACTGGCGTCACTCGAGGTCGTAGCGTCGGAGCACGCAGGAACGAGGGCGAAGAACAGGCCAGCCGAGGCAAGCAAGCCACAAGCAAAGACGGAAGACGCCGAAAGTCCGGTTTTTTTCATAGATTGAAGATCCTTCGGAAGGCGAGCTCATCCAAATGGATGAGCTCGTTTTCGCTCGAACGACGAAACGCCGCTTGTTAGCGGTAAGTTTTTCCATAGACAACGCTGAGAGAACGACCCACATGGACTCCCTGACTCACGGATTGCTCGGACTGGCGGTGGGCTCACTGCGCCGTTCGGACCGAGATCGCGTGGCCGTTCTCTTCGGCTGCGTGCTCGCTGCCGAGCTCCCGGATCTCGATACGTTCTGGCCGGCGGACGATCTGGTATTGCACGCGCTCACGGCTCATCGCGGGCCCACGCACGCGGTGCTCTTCGCGCCGTTGGTCGCGCTCGCCGCGACCGTGCTCACGAAGCTCGTTTTCCGCCGCGCCTCCGTGGTCTCGATTTTCGTGTGGAGCTTGCCTGCGGTGCTGCTCGCACACCTCTTGCCCGATGCTTGGACAGGCTGGGGAACGCGCCTGGCCCTGCCACTCTCGGATGCGCGCGTCACCCTGGACTGGATGATGGTCGTCGATCCGCTGTTCACGCTGCCGTTGCTCGTGGGAGCGCTGTGGGGCGTTCGCCGGCGCACTTTGATTCGTCGCGCCGTTCTGACCGGAGCTACGGTTTCGTGCCTCTACCTTGCTCTGCGCGTGGCGGTCCGCGCGGATCTCACGAGGCGCGTTTCGGCGTTCTATCCGAACGCCGAAGCAGTTTCGGTCTTTCCCTCCTGGCTCGGTCCGGTCCACTGGCGTTACGTCGCCGTCGTGGGCGATCACTACGCGGTGGGGAACATCCGCGCCTTCGCCGCACCCGAGGAGCAAGCCGTCCACCGGCGCGCGCCAGAGGACGCGCTGAGCCCGTTTGCCCGCTCCAGCACCACCGTTCGCGAAGCGCTCGCCTGGGCGCGCTTTCCCGTGGTGACCGAAGAGCCGCGCGTTCCTTCCGGCGTGGCGCTCTCCATCGCCGATCTGCGGTACCACCTGAACGGCGCGCCCACCTTGGCCTTCCACATCGAGCTGGACGACCAGGCGCACGTCGTCGCCGCGACGCTCGACCGCGGAGGCTCTGCACGCTCGCTCTTGGAGCGGTTTCGCAGCACGCCGCGCTGACGATCGCTCGGCAAAGGAGCCGAGGTCGGTGAGGTGCGCACAACCGACAACAAGACCCATCACGCGCCCGGAAACGCGCTTGACGCTAATTCTGTCGGTCTCGCGCGAACGACTTGCGAGTGAAGGTGCTCGATGTATGAGGCCCTCCCGCTTCCCTTCTTTCACGACATGCGCACCTCTCCCTCCTCTCGCGGGCGTCTCCTTCGTTACAAAGCCGACTGGTGGCCCGTCTCCGTCGTGGTGGGCTCGTTCGTGGTCCACGTCGCCCTCTACCTGTGGGCGTCCACGACGGTCGCGCTCTTGGCGCTGCTTCCGCTCTTCGTCGTCAGCACCTGCGTGGGGGCGTTCAATCACCACCACCAGCACGTGAACGTATTTCGCTCACGCGTGCTGAACCGCATCTACGATTTGTTGCTCGCGGTTCAAACCGGCGTGGGCCCGTACACCTGGGTGCTGCACCACAACTTGGGGCACCATCAGAACTACCTGCACCAACCGCCGTCGGCGACGCCCGATGAGTCCCATTGGACGCGACGGGACGGCTCGCAGATGGGGCGCATCGAGTACACGCTGCACACGTTCTTCCACCATCAGGTCGACGTGTATCGGGTCGGGCGCAAACACCCGCGCGTCTTCCGTCACTACTTGCTGATGAAGGTGCCGTGCTACGCGTTCGTGGCGGCTGGCTTCTGGTGGAACCCGCTCAGCTACCTGCTGGTGTTCTTCATCCCCAGCCTGCTCACGCTCCTGCACACGTGCTGGGCCACCTATGAGCACCACGCCGGGTACCTCACGAGTGATCACCTGGAGGCCAGCGTGAACCGCGAGAACAAGCTGTTCAACCTGGTCACGTGCAACCTCGGCCTGCACACGGCCCACCACATGAAGCCGGGCCTGCATTGGTCCAAGCTGCCCCGCATGCACGCGTCCATCCGCAGCCAAATCCCCCGGCAGCAGCTTTTGGCCGACTTCTGGTGAGTGTCGCGGGCCCGGTTGTCCGCGCCGCCGAACATCAGCTCATGGACAACCGCGCAAGCGGGCGGCTATGACCAGAGGTTGGATAAGAGCTGACGATGTCCGGCACAGTGACCGCATGCAAAATGTTGGTGGTTACGGAGAAGTCCGGCCACCAAATGGTGGGTTGTGCCGTGAGCGTCTGCACCACGCCGGCCGCCCCGAGCCCCCTTCCTCTGCCCTACCCGCTGACCGCTAGCGCCGCGGAAGGCATCGGGGACGCCCCAACCCGCACCAAAATCAACGGCTCGCCCATCTTGACGGTGGGAGGCGTCCTCAAAAAGTGCCACGGCAATGAGCCGGGCACCTTGAAAGAGGTGGTGAGCCTGAACACCGGCGGACCGTGTTTCCCTTTGCTGGGCGCACCGGTCGTGCTCACCGAGCTGGGGATGACTGCCTTCACCGGCAGCTTCGGCATGATGAACAAGCAGGGAGTCGCCGGCGG
>JAEYVE010000098.1 GCA_023432025.1 Pseudomonadota bacterium | reverse complement strand
GCCTCATACCGGCCGGCACGGGCGGGGATTTCCGCAAGACGTTCTCTTGGACGGAAAGCGCCAACGACGGAATCGAGCGCCTCATCCGTGCGCGTCGTCGCCCTCTGGACCTCGGCGTCGCGGACGTGACTCGTCTGGACGGCAAGCGCGAGCGGCGCGCGTTCGTCAACATCCTCAGCTTCGGGGTCGGCGGGCTCACCGATCAACTCGTGAACGCTGGCCCCAAATGGATCGGCGGCCGAACGGCCTTCTTCTGGGGAGCGCTTCGCGCCACCCTCGCGTACCGGGCCGCTCCAGTGGAGGTGGTAGTGGATGGTCACGAGCTCTTCGCTGGCCCCATCGTCAACGTGGCAGTCGCCAACGGCCGTTACTTCGGGGGCGGTATGAAGGTGGCCCCCGAAGCTGCGCCGGATGACGGATGGTTCGACGTCGTCGCCATCACCGATCGCACGCGGCTGCAAAGCGTCGCGCTGGCGCCTCACATTTACCGGGGCACCCACGTGACCGAACCCGGCGTGCTCTCCAAGCGCGGCCGACGCATCGAAGCGCGCGCCACGCGGAGCGACGCCGAAGTGCTCGTCGATTTGGACGGAGAAATGCCCGGGCGGCTGCCGCTTTCCGCGGAGCTCCTCCCGGGCGCCCTGGAAATTCTGGTCTGACGAGCTGCCCGACGCCGCGCCGCGTCACCGTCCGCCGGCGCAGGCGGCTTCCACCTCCGCGATGGTCTTGGGGCATGCAGCGGTCATGACCTCCGGCTCGCCGGAGGTGACGACCACGTCGTCCTCGATGCGCACACCAATGCCACGAAACTCGGGCGGCGCGGTGGGGTCGTCCTCCGCCACGTAGATCCCCGGCTCCACGGTGAGCACCATCCCGGGCTCGAGCAGGCGAGGCTTGCCGCTCTTTTGGTAGCGGCCCACGTCGTGCACATCCATGCCGAGCCAGTGACTCGTGCGGTGCATGTAGTACGGCTTGAGCCGCTTTTCCTCGATCACCTCATCCACGGAGCCCGAGACGAGTCCGAGCGCGATGAGGCCCTCTGCGATCACACGCGAGGCGACCTCGTGCACGTCTTCGAGCGTACGACCCGGACGCGATGCGTCGATGGCAGCGAGCTGCGAGTCGAGCACGATTTGGTAGATGGCGCGCTGCGCCGGCGAAAACTTCCCGTTCACCGGAAACGTACGCGTGACGTCCGCGGCGTAGTACCCGTACTCCGCGCCCGCATCGATGAGGAGCAGGTCTCCGTCCTGCATCCGGCGATCGTTCTCTCGGTAATGGAGGATAGTCGCGTTCGGACCGCTGCCCACGATGGACGGGTAGGCCACACGCTGGCTCCCTTCGCGCCGAAAGTGCGCGAACAAGAGCGCTTCGATTTCGTACTCGTACATGCCGGGCCGAGCGGCGCGCATGGCCGCCGTATGCGCGGCAGCGGTGATTTCTGCGGCGCGCCGCATTCTTCCGAGCTCGTGCTCGCTCTTTTCGAGGCGCGCTTCGTGCAAAACCGTGCGAGGATCCACGATTTCCGTGGGCCACTCCGCCCCGCTTCGACCGCGAGCGCGCATTCGCTCGATCACGCGTAACACGCGTTCGTCGAAATCCCGCTGGACGCCCAAGCAGTAGTAGAGGCGCGTCACGTCCTCGAGGAGCTCAGGCAACTTTTGATCGAGCTCGTCGATGGTGAACGCCGCATCTGCGCCGTACTTCGCGATGGCTCCTTCGGTGCCCGCGCGCCGGCCGTCCCAAATTTCGCGCTCCGGGTCCCGGCGTCGCACGAAAAGCGTGTAGCCGTCCGGTTTTCCACCACGAAGCACGAGCACGCTGCTCGGCTCTTCGAACCCGGTCAGGTAGAAAAAGTCCGAGCTCTGTCGGTACTCGTGCTCGACGTCGTTGTTTCGAAGCGTGGTCGGCGCGGAGGGCACCACCAAGACTCCGTCACCGATGTGTTGCCTTACCAGCTCGCGGCGCCGCGACAACTCGCGGCGAAAGTCTTCGTCGGGCACCCCAGGGTTGTAGCATTTGACGGGCCCCTGCACGCGAGCTACCCCCGCTTGGCGTGACCGATCGATCACCGCCTGGTCGCCCCAGCGGCTCCCCATCGGAGCCAGCCGGGCGCGCGTCCGTCCCGTCCGGCTCGTCCGGTGGGACCTCATCCGCGAGCGGGTCCCGCTCCACACCTCCTCCAGGAGAGGCGGAGGGTGCGCCGACGCGGGACGACGACCGCAAGCTCCTGGAGCGTGTTCTGCCGGAGGTGCTCCGCAAGGTTCTGGAGGCGGGCCTCGATCGACTGAGCGACGGCCCCGAAAACGTGCGCCAGCGCCTCGTGGATCTCAAGCTTCCGAAGGAAGCGCTGAGCGGCGTGCTGTCTCAGATTGACGAAGGCAAGACGGGCATCTATCGCGCGCTCGCCAAGGAGCTTCGCGACTTCTTGGAAAGCACGAACTTCGCTGACGAACTCGTGCGCGCCCTCACCACGCTGTCCTTCGAGATCAAAACCGAGGTGCGGCTCATTCCCAACGACTCGGGAAAGCCGCGCCCCAACGTACGCTCCAACGTGCGCGTGCGTCGGGGAGACGAGCGCAAATCGAACCCGCCACCCGACGACGAAGAAGAGGAGAATCCTTCTTGAATCCGCTCCTGGAAAAGCCCGCTCCGCGCCGCCAAGGTTTCTTCGCCGGAGGTGAGATCGACGCCTGGTGCACCCGCTGTCGGCTCGATCTCGGGCACCGCATCGTGGCGCTCGTCGACGGCCGCCCCAAGCGCGTCGTGTGCATGACGTGCAGCTCCGAGCACAACTACCGCTCGCCCAAGGCCGCAGACAGCGCATCCGCCAAGCGCGGCGCCGGGGGCGCCACCCGCGCGGCTTCGAGCGGCTCCGCCTCGAAGGCCTCGAGCAAGGCCAAACAAGACAAGCCGCGCGCGGCCACGTCGCGCGGCACTTGGGAGAGCCGCACCAGCGGGCACGCGCTCTCGGCCTTCACGCGCTACTCGATGGACCTCACCTTTCAAACGGACCAGCTCGTGTCCCACAAAAAGTTCGGTGAGGGCTACGTGCTGTCCGTCAGCGACGACAAGGTCACCATCGTGTTCCGCGATGGCGAGCGCACGTTGGTCCACAAAAAGGCCTAACTTGCCCGAAGGTGCTCTCCGCACCTCCGGCCCCTCGAAAAAGAAACGGCTCGCCTCGAGGCGAGCCGTTTCTTTTTTGCTCGGGCGAGCAATCGTTCCTCAGTCGAGCTCAGCGCCCCGTGCGACGCCGCTGCGGCGCCTTTCCACCGCGCGGCGCTTGCGCCTCCCGCGACGGCGCTGCTCGACCCGCGCGACGCGTGTCCCCTCCGCGCGGCGCTTGCGCCTCCCGCGACGGCGCTGCTCGACCCGCGCGACGCGTGTCCCCTCCGCGCGGCGCTTGCG
>JAEYVE010000094.1 GCA_023432025.1 Pseudomonadota bacterium | reverse complement strand
GACTGACCTTGTGCCAGCGCGCTGGCAGAGAAGTCGACGGCGGTGACGTGCCAGCCGCGCGCCGCGAGCCAGAGAGCCTCGGCGCCGTGTCCCGCGCCCGCGTCGAGCGCTCGTCCCGGAGGAAGGCTCGTGAGCTCGGCAAGGAGGTGCCCGTTGGGCGGACGCTGCGCCACCTTGTCCGCGTGGTCACGCAGCGTTTTGGACCACAGTTGTTCCCAATAGGACTGATCGTAGGTGGGGCGCGTCATGGCTGGGGTGCGCGAAGGGTAACCCGACTTGCGCAGCGTCGAGGCTCTCGTTGGAGCTTGGCCCTGGGAAACTGGCCCTGGGAATTTCGGAGAATGATGGCGCCCTTGCGGGCGTGATGAGCGAACAGGTAGGATTGAGGTTCCCACTCGTGAACGACAGCGCCGTCGCCGCATCCTCCAAGCGTATCGAAGCGACCTTTGCGTTCATCGACATGGCGGGCTTCACGGCGTTTACGGAAGCGCGTGGAGACGTGAACGCGGCGGAGCTGGCGACTCGCTTCGCCAACATGACGCGCGCGGCGCTCGCCCCGGCGGATCGTCTCATCAAAACGATTGGCGACGCCGCGCTGGTGACGTCACCGTCGGCTACCGCGGGGGTTGCCCTGGTGGAGCGCATTTTCAACGAGGTGGCGTCCGATCCGCGCATGCCCGCGCTTCGCGCCGGCCTTCATCACGGCAAAGCCGTGCTGTGTGACGGGGACGTGTTCGGCGCAGCCGTGAACTTGGCGGCGCGCGTTTCTGCCGAGGCCTACGCGGGGGAAGTGCTGGGGACCAAGCCCATCGAGGAGGCCGCGCGGGAAGCCGGCATTGCCGTGGCGGAGCTCGGCCCTGTGCCGCTCAAGAACGTACAGGGCTTGGTGCCCTTGTACTCACTGGCGCTCGTGTTGGGAGAAACGGACACGCCCGTGGATCCGGTGTGCCAAATGCCGCTGGATAGGCGCGGCGCTACCGGCAGCCTTCGCTACAAGAATCATCAGTATTGGTTCTGCTCGCTGACGTGCGCCGCGGCATTTGCGAGCAACCCCAGCTGGCACGCCGCGCAAGCCAGAACGCTGCCGCCGCGCCGCTGAAATGGCTGGCGCGGCGCGTCAATCACGAACACTGCGGGCCGGGCCTGTCGAAGGGAACGGGCTACCCGCGTCAGTCGAGGTTGCCATTGGCGTATTGTGCGCGCGCGAGCTTGCCTCGATGTCGAGCGTCGATCACATTCCCGGGCGCGTCCGATTTTGGCGTGTTTTCAAATCCCTTGGCTCGCACATCGAAGTCTCCACTCCGAGTGCTCGTCGTCGACGACGACGAGGCGCTCCTCGAAACCACGACGGCCGTACTGGCGGAGCTCGCGGGCGATGAGCTCGTCGTGTCGAAGGCTTTTTCGGCTGAAGAAGCGCTGCGGCTGCTTCGCGTCGAGCGCGCGGACGTGCTCGTGGCGGACTTTCACATGCCGCCCGGAATGAACGGCGTGGAGCTCTTGCGTACGGCGTACTCGAGCGGCATCACGGGGCCCGGCGTGTTGGTGACGGGGCTGCGCGAGCAAATGCCCAAAGGCGCCGCGCGGGACGAGGCGATCTTCGCTGTCGTGTACAAGCCGTACCAGCCCGGGGCCTTGTTGACTGCAATCCGAGACGCGGCGCGTTTTCAGCGCATGACGGAGAACGCGAGCGGCCTCATCGACCGGATCCGGTCACGTAGCGCGAGAGAAGGCGGATGAGCGACGCCCAGCCCGTTGCCATGAACTCGGGCAGGACGAAGGGGAACACGGGGCTCGAAGCGTGGAAGCGCTACGCGTTCGTTCCCGTCCTTCTGACGCTGTGGGCGGTGGCGGTGCTTGTGGGAATGAAAACCCTCTTCGACCACGAGCGCGCGGCCGGCGCGGCCGCGGACGCGCCGCGTCTTTGGCCCGAGAAAAGCGCGCTGCCGATCGAGCCGGGTACCTATCGACTGGTGATGCTGGCGCACCCGCGTTGTCCGTGTACGCGTGCGAGCTTGAGTGAGCTCGAGCGGCTCATGACCGCGGTGAAAGGCCGAGCCAACGCGACGGTCCTCTTCGTGAAGCCGAAGGCGGAGCTCGCGGACGAGTGGGCTTCGACCGATCTGTGGACCTCGGCGGGGCGCATCTCGGGCGCCCAGGCCGTGCTGGACGAAGGCGGGCGGGAGGCGCAGCTCTTCGGCGCCAAAACGTCGGGCCAGGCGCTCTTGTACTCACCTCGAGGTGAGCTGCTGTTCGCTGGCGGCATGACGCCCGGTCGCGGACACGAGGGAGACAACGTGGGCGTGCGGCGCATCCGCGCGTTGATTGAAGGTGGCGCGATCGAGCGGGCCGTCTCGGCAGTGTTCGGGTGCTCGCTCTTCGACGGAGCGCTTTGAAGCCATGGAAAACGTAGGGATGCCGACTTCCACCGGACCTCGGTCGAGCTTTCCGAGCGCGCGAGCGAGCGTCGAACGCCGCGCCGAGGAGCTGTACGTCGAGCAGCAGGACACCATGTACCGCTGGACCGACCGCCTCATGGGGTGGTTGTTCTTGGCGCAGTGGGTGTTCGGCATCGTGCTGGCGCTCTTGGTCTCGCCGCGCGCCTGGTCGGGTACGATGAGCGGCACGCACGTGCACGTGTACGGCGCGGTGGGGGTGGGCTTCGTCATCAACGCGGTGCCGTGGCTCCTCATCAAGCTGCGCCCCGGAGCGTTGGTCACGCGCGCGGCCGTGGGGTGCGCGCAGCTCGCTTGGTCCGGGCTCTTGATTCACCTGACGGGGGGGCGCATCGAGACGCACTTCCACGTCTTCGGTTCGCTCGCCATCATCGCCATCTACCGGGACTACCGCATCATGATCCCGGCCACGGTCGTGACGGCGTTGGATCACTTCGTGCGAGGCGTGGCGTGGCCGGAGTCCATTTACGGTGTCACCAACCCTGCGTGGTGGCGCTTTTTGGAGCACGCCGGCTGGGTCGTCTTCACGGACGTCTTTCTGATTATGGCGTGCCTCAAGAGCGACCGAGAAATGAAGGTCATTGCG
The DNA here is from genome assembly GCA_023432025.1 of Pseudomonadota bacterium. Lineage (GTDB taxonomy): Bacteria > Myxococcota_A > Polyangia > Polyangiales > Polyangiaceae > NIC37A-2. The sequence goes on along the minus strand of JAEYVE010000094.1, from coordinate 23,549 downwards.
CTGGCACGCGCGGAAAATGAAGAGCTGGCCCAGAGCGAAAAGGAAAAGGCCGAGGCGCTCGAGGTGGCTTTGCGAGAGCTCGCCGACAAACAAGAGGCTTTGGTCCGAAACGAGCGTTTGGCGGCGGTGGGACAGCTGGCCGCGGGCGTGGGCCATGAGCTGCGGAATCCCCTGGCCGCGGTGCGCAACGCGCACACGTACATCGCGAAAAAACAAGTCGCAGCCAAACAGACCGGAGCGAATCTGGCGACGGACACGCGCGTCGAGCAGTTCATGGGCGTCATCGATCGCGAGCTCGACGCTTGCTCGAAAATCATCAGCGACTTGCTCGACTTTGCCCGTGGAAAAGCGCCCACCGTCGGCCCCGTGTCGCTGGCGACGGTGGTGGACGCGGCTATCGAAATCGTACCGCGGCGCGCCGGCGTCGCTCTGCGAAACGAGGTGTCCCCCGAGCTCGAGCTCGCGCTCGTGGACAAAGACCAATTCCGTCAGGTCTTCGTCAATCTGGTGCAAAACGCCTCGGAGGCGTTCGATGACGGGCAGGGCGGCTCGGTCGTGGTCAGCGGCGCTCGCGCCGCCGGCGACGGTGGCTTCGTGATCCGCGTGAAGGACGATGGCCCGGGCATGGCGCCCGAGGTGAGCGCGCGCGTTTTTCAACCCCTGTACTCCACCAAGACCAAAGGGACGGGCTTGGGGCTCGCCATCGTGCAAGGCGTCGTGGAGCGCCACGGCGGCAACATCCGCCTGGAGAGCGAGCTCGGAAGAGGAACGGAGTTCGTCATCGAGCTCCCCGCATCTGCGGTTCAAGGAGAAAGAAAGGCAGCTTCGTGAGGATCTTGCTCGTCGAAGACGAAGAGTCGCTGCGCATCACGCTCTCGGCCAACCTCGAGTTGGAGGGGTACGAGGTGGTGGAGGCGTGTGACGGCGCGGAAGCCTTGGCGCTGCTGGAGAGCCGCTCCTTCGATCTGGTTTTGTCCGACGTGCGCATGCCACGGGTCACGGGCGTGACGCTCCTGCAGAGAATCAAGGAGCGCTGGCCGGCTCTGCCGGTGCTGCTCATGACGGCGTACACCGCCGAGGAGCAGCTGGAGCGCGCCGTCGACGGCGGCGTTTTTGCGGTGCTGCGCAAGCCGTTCGCCATGGATGCCGCTCTGACGACGATCGTGCGAGCGCTGCGCGGTCCGACGGTGCTCGTCGTGGACAGCGAGGAAACCGACGCGGCGGCCTTCGTCGCTGCGCTCGGAAAGGTGGGCCTGCGGGTCACGCTCGCCGGCGACAGCGGCGAGGTGACTCACGCGCTGGACCGACTCGCGGTGGACGTGTGCGTGGCGGACGTGGCTCAGCGCGATGGCGTGGCAACGAGCCGGCTCGAGCTGATTCGGTCACTCCGGGACAATCACCCTCACGTCACGGTCATCGTGGTGGCCGATTCGGCGCAAAGCGAGAGCGTGGTGGCGGCCTCACGCTTGGGCGTTTTCGCGTGTCTGCAAAGGCCGGTGACCCCCCGGCAGCTCTTGAAGGCCATCGCGCAGGCCCGCGGCGGAGGAGCCATCGCATGAACGCACGAGCATTCAAGGCCGACCGCATTGCGCCTTTGGAGCGCGCGGCCGTGGTGGAGGAGGCAACGTCCGTGTTGCGGCACGACCTCAGAAACCGCCTCGCGGCAATCCAGAACGCGGTGTTCTTTCTTCAGAGAAAGCTCGCCGCACCTACGCCCGAGCAGGATCCGCGTGTGACGCGCTTTTTGTCGCTGATCGACGAGCAAGTGACGGCTGCAGATCGGCTGCTCACGAGCGGTGCGTCGACCGAGGGCCTCTTCGGAGCGGAGCGTGCTCGGGTCGAGCTGGCGCCGCTCGTCCAACACGCGTGTGACGAGGCGCTGCGTTTTCGGCCCGAGGCGGCGTCTCGCGTTTTCGTCGAATCGGCGGACGACTCCAAAGTCGACGCGGATCCTTGTGAGGTGGTGCTCGCGGTGCGGTGCCTCGTGGACAACGCCATCGAAGCCGCCGAGGGGCTCGTTCGCATCAAGGCTTATCGGGGGCAGGGTGAAGCGTGCGTGGACGTCCGCGACGACGGCCCCGGGTTTTCGGAGGTCGCGGGGGCAGAGGCGCTCACGGCGTTTTTCACGACGAAACGCGGGCACAGCGGCCTGGGCCTGAACATTGCGGCGCGCGTGGCTCGTCGTTACGGCGGGCGCTTGGTGGTCGAGCCTCACTCCCAGGGGCCGGGGGTCAGCGTGCAGCTGCGTTTTCCCATCGAGGGAGAGGGAGAAACACGTGACTAGCGCCAAACGCGTCCTGATCGTGGACGACAACGAAGCCAACTTGCTGACGTTGTGTGCGGTGTTGGAGGAAGAGGGCTACGAAGTGGTCGAAGCCACGACGTACGCGCAGGCCGAGGAGCTGCTCTGGTCGAGCCACTTCGACGTGGTGCTCCTCGATCGAGGCTTGGGTCAGCGCGACGGCGCCGCCTTGGCGCCGCTGGCCAAGACGCGAAACGGCGCCGCGCTGGTGTGTGTGCTGAGCGGTCACGTCACCGAAGAGCCGCTGCCGGGCGTGGACGCGCAACTTCGCAAGGGCGACCCCGTCGAAGGGTTGCTGCGGCGCCTCGACGGGGTGTGACGGGGGCGCGACTGCTGCCCGAAGGGCAGCCGTACGCTCGGCCCCTCAGAAGGTGATGCTGATCGCGTCGACGGAGCGCTCGTGCGGACCGTGGTAGACGACCTCGATATTGTTGCCGTCTGGATCGAGCAAGAACGCGGCGAAGTAGCCGGGATGGTACGGGCGCAGCCCGGGAGCGCCGTTGTCCTTGCCGCCCGCAGCGAGCCCTGCGCGGTAAAAGCGCTCGACGGTTTCTTCGTCCTTCGCCTGAAAGGCGAAGTGAGCACGGCCCGTGGCTTTGCCCTGCGCGGCGGGGCTGTCGCAGCTGGAGACGACGAGCTCGTCCGCCCAGAAGAACCCCGGGCCTTCGCCGCCGAGTGGAATGCCGAGCGTGGCGAGCGTCGCGCTGTAAAAGCGTTTGCTCTGCTCGAGATCGGCGACGACGAGCTGCAGGTGATCGATCAAGCGACCGCGGTAGAGTTGGTTCGTCTCCATAGGTGACGTGTGTATCGCCGCCCCCTCGGCGCCGCCAGAGCGCCCTGATGCGATGCACCTTGACCCGGCGCCGTGGAAGGCCTGAAAGTTTTGCGGAGAGGGTCTCGGTCACTCTCGAACTCCAACCGGCTTTCTTTCGAGGTACTGGCCTTGTTTCGTCGGATCACGCTCCAGCTGGGCGCGGCTGCCCTGATCTTCGGAGCGTCCGCCGAAGCCCTCGCGGAGCGGTGGCTTGCGTCGGCGGGGGGCGCCGCGGCCTCGCAGAGAGAAGAGCTGATGGCGCTGCGCTTGCGCTCCGCGGGTGAAGCTCCGAGCTGTTCCAGCGCGGAAGTGTTGGCGGCGCGCGTCGAGGACTATTTGGGCCGTGTTGCTTTCGACCCAGCCTCGCCGCGCTCGCTCGACGTGGACGTGGAGCTCACCCCGGAAGGTACGCTCCGCGGCTGGGTACGTGTCACGAGCGACGCGGGCGTGGTGTTGGGGGAACGTGAGATCGTCGCGGACGAGCCGACGTGTGAGGCTTTGGAGGAGCCCTTGGTGCTCGCGATTGCGCTCCTCGTGGACTCGGATCTCGGACAAGAAGCACCACCACCTCCGCCGCCCGAAGCTCCTTTGTCCGCCCCGGAAGAAGAGGAAGAGGAAGAAGACGAGCCTTTCACGGAGCCTGTCGTCGTCGTGCTGCGCCCGGAGCCCGAGCCGCCCCGTGCGCCACGGCCGTGGCGCGCTCGCGTGGACGGCTCCGTCGTGGGCGTAGAAGGGCTCTTGCCGAGGTTCGGTGGAGGCGCGGAAGTGGGCGTTCTCGTGGAGCCGCCCTCGTTCGTACCGCTCCGCGTGCGCGCGTTCGGGCTGGCTCCCCGAGAGTTGACTTTGAGCCCGCGCGGAAGCCTCGAGTTTGGCGTGGTGGCGTTGGGCCTGTCGCCGTGCTGGACCGGAGAGGAACAAGGCGCGCTTCGCGTCGACCTGTGCGGCGGCGTGGACGCGGTCGTTCAGCGCGCTCGCAGCACCGAGCTGGACGAGGCGAGAAGCGTGACCCGGGTGTTCCTGCAAGGGGCGCTCCAGGTGCGTGTCATCGCCGAGCTGGGGGCGCCTTGGTTCGGTGTCTTGAGCGCCGGCGCATCGTTTCCGTTCCAGCCTCCGGAGTTCGTCGTTCGGCGAGAGGGAGAGAAAGAAACGGCGTTCCGAGCAGCGGAGGCGTCCTTTCTGGTGGGGGCGGGCGTGGGAGCTCGCTTCGGGCCATGAGCGAGGATCGGTCACTTTCCGGCCCGCGGGATCAGAAATGCCCGGACGCCGCGCCAATACATGCAGTGCAGGAACGATCCGAGGAGGTCATCCAGCCGCTGTCGGACCATTCCTTTTCGGAGGTATTTCAGCGTCATACGCGTTACCTGTGGCGCGCCCTGCTCGGTCTCGGCGTTCCGCACAGTGACGTCGACGACGCCTGTCAGGAAGTGCTGCTCGTGGCCCATCGACGCCTCGCCGACATCGACCCTCGGACGCTCCGGAGCTGGCTCTACGGTGTGTGCGTTCGCGTGGCGTCGAGCCACAGACGCAAGCTGCGGACACGCCGAGAGCTGTCCGGCGGCGAAATCCCCGATCGCGAGCATTCCGAAACGCCGTTCGACCGTGTCGCCGCGGGACAGGCCCAGGAACGACTCCTCGCCGTGCTGGGTGGCTTGGACGAGGACAAGCGGGCCGCGTTCGTGCTGTACGAGGTGGAGGAGCTGACGCTCCGTGAGGTGGCGGAGGCGCTCGGCTGTCCGCTGCAAACGGCGTATTCGAGGCTGGAAGCCGCTCGCACGCAGGTCAAGCGTGCATTCGTTGGAGGTGAGCCATGAAGGAACCCACGCGGCTCTTTGCGGAGGGAGGAAGCCTCGCGGAGGCGGTCGCAGGCTTGCGCGCCGAGGCCCCCGATGCCTCTCGGCTCGAGCACATTGCCGAGGGCCTCGCAGCTCAGGGGGTGCAAATCGATCCCACGGTGAAGGCGGAGCTGGGCTTGGAGCCAACGAACGCGTCGCCGCCGCCCTCGGGGGACCCTTCGGAGCTGGCTGATGGACTCGGTCAGGGAGGTTGGGTGACGTCCGCCAAGGTCGGGCTGGGCGTTGTCGGTGTGGTGGCGTTGGGCCTGGTGGGTGGGCTCTTGGCGGAGGAGCCGTTGTCGCGCTGGAGTCGCGGGGAAAGTGAATCCGCTCCGGCTGCTTCGACGCTCGAGTCGAGCGGATCGCGCAGCGTCTCGGAGCCAGGTGCGTTGGGTCCGAACGCTGCGGCGCGCTCGGGTGCGCCCGCGGCGCCGCGCTCCGACGTCGCGCAGGTCGATACACCGCACGGCCCAGCTCCGTCGGATCCCGTGGTGGGGCCGTCGGAGGGCGCCGACGCAGTCGAAGAGCCCGCCGAGGCGCGGCGAGAAGTCGTTGCCGCGGCGCCCGAGCGCGAAGAACGTCCACGCGCGACCGGCGTGGTCGGCGTCGCACCAAAGACGCAGCGCGTCGACGCTACGCCGTCTTCGGAGCCGTCGCTCGTGAGTACGGAAACGGAAACCTCCTTGCTCAAGCGCGCGCGCGAAGCGCTCGCGAAGAACCCGGGTACCTCGCTGGCTCTGGCGGACGAGCATCAGCGGACGTACCCGCGAGGTCGCTTGGGCCAGGAGCGCGAGGTCATCGCCATCACCGCCTTGGTGCGCCTCGGTCGGCCCACCGCGGCACGGGAGCGGGCCGTGGCGTTCAACCGTGCCTACCCACGCTCGGCGTACGCGACGCAAATCGAGCGCGTCGTGGCCTCCGAATGAGCCGAGTGCGCGCAAGCGAACGTTTTTCTCTTTTCTCTCAGAAAAATCACGCATGCGCGCCAACTCTGGGAAACACCCCAGGAGCATTCCTATGACGCGCGTTCCTACCTCCGTTCTGTGGCTCTCCGTTCTGCTCTCCGCGGTGGCCGGCACATCCGTCGCTTGTGGTGGCGGAGAAGAAGTGGACATGGGCTCCACGGGGTCCGGCGGGAGCGGCGCCTCGAAGGGAGCGGGCGGCAGCGGTACGGGCGGGGCAGGCCTCGGCACGGGCAGCACCGGCGGAGGCGCGCTCGATCCGGCGAACACGTGCGGCGCGAGCCCGTGCGCCAATCACAGCGGCAGCCGGTCGTTCGTCGACGAAAGCGCGCCCAACGGCGCCGATGAGCTGTTCGACGACGCTACGTCACGTCCTACGGGCACGGACTCCGAAAAGGAGCCCGCCATCGTGTACCCGAGCCACGAAACGATGTTTCCGATCAACGTGTCGCGCATTCGGCACGAGTGGTCGGCGGGCAAGGACAACACCGTCTTTCAGCTCCACTTCGTCGGCCCCAATACGGACGTGAAAGTGCTCACGGGCCTCACGGATTGGCTGCCCACGGACGAGCAATGGGATTGGATCGCGGAGTCGAACCGCGGGGCGAGCGTCGAGCTCACGGTGCGTGGCCTCGACGCCGAAGCGCCGAAAGACGCGTGGTCTTCGGCGCCCATCACGCTGTACTTCAGCGAGTCCGAGGTGGAAGGCGGAATCTACTACTGGTCCACGGGGACGCAGGGCATCATGAAGGCTCTCGTCTCCGATCCGATCCCGGTCAAGTTCTATACGGATCCGGCGGCGGAGGATTCGGAAACGTGCGTGGCTTGCCACACGCTGTCGCGGGACGGAAAGCGCCTGGCGGTGGGCTACGGGGGAGAGAAGCTGCGCGAGGTCTCCGTACCGGAGCTCGAGCGCTTGGTGCCCACGGACGAGCAGCTCGCCGGAGGAGCCGCGGAGCCCGGAGGAGCCGCGGAGCCCGGAGGCATGAAGCCGCCCGGAGGCGGCGGCAAGGGCGGCGGCGGAATCGCGGCGGCGTGGACCACCTTCTCTCCCGACGGGGAGCTTTTGCTCGTGGCTGCCAACGGCGTGCTCACGTTGATTGACTCCGACACCGGAGAGACGGTGGGAGACAACGGCGGCGTGGTGCCGCTTCCCGAAGGCACCGTTGCCACGCACCCGGATTGGTCCGCGTTGGGTGATCGCGTGGCCATCACCCTTGGAAAAAAGGGCGGCAACAAGGACGTGGAAGGCGGCGCCATCGCGCTCTTGCCCTACAACGACGGCGCGTGGGGAGCTCCGGAAATTCTCGTGCCCAACGCGGGCGGCGACGACAACAACTTCTTCCCGGTATGGAGCCCCGACAGTCGTCACATTGCGTTCGTCAACGCGCAGGGCAAGTCCAAGGACGCGCCGAGCGCCGTGCTGCGCCTGGCGCAAGTCGCTAGTGGCAACGTGACCGACTTGGTGCGCTTGAACGAGCGAGTGAACAACGAGGACGGCGTCACCGGGATTGGCAACTCCATGCCGACGTGGGCTCCGTCGACCAAAGCCGGCACCTTCTGGCTCGCGTTCTCGAGCTTGCGCGCCTACGCCACCGTTCGTCCGCAAGACGACAAGGAAGACCAAATCTGGATTGCGGCCATCGAAACGGAGCGCACCGATCCGAGCTACGCCGCGTTCTGGGCGCCGTTCCAGAGCATCGAGGACGGCAACCACCGTGCGTTTTGGACGCACACCGACGCGGACAAACAATGCTTGTGCCAAGACATTTGCGGGGACGACTTGGACAACGACTGCGATGGCGTCGCCGACGGCCCGGGGTGCATCGACGAGTGCTTGTCGGAGGAAATCTGCGACGACGGCATCGACAACGACTGCGACTGCGTGGTGGACGAGTGCGTGGAGGAGATCTGCAACGACGGCATCGACAACGACGGTGACGGCCTCGTCGACCGGGAGGATCCGGTCTGCCAGATCCTGAAATGAGGAAGGGACGGTGCCCCGAGGGCGCTTCTGAGCGCATTTCGGGGCATCGAGCGCGCGGAACGGCGGGAGGCTCGGATCCGAGGTAGGCTACGGGTCACGGTTTTCGACCGAGGAGAAACGCATGTCCGAGTACCAGTCAGTTTTGGCCCCCGCCGCGACCCGCGCGATGGACGAGCGCGCGCGCTTTCTCGTGCGCACGTACAACACGCTCTTCATTGCCATCGCCGCCTTCGCGGGGATCGAGTTTGCTCTCTTTGCGAGCGGAGCGGCCGAAACCATCGCCCGCACCTTGAGCGGTAGCTGGTTTCTGGTGTTGGGCGGATTCATGTTGGTGAGCTGGCTGGCGTCGCGCGCCGCGCACACCGCCGAGTCTCCAGTGGCGCAATACGCGGCGCTCGGCGGGTTCGTCGTCGCAGAGGCCATCATTTTCGTTCCGCTGCTTTTCTTGGCGAACGCCGTGGCTCCCGGGGCCATTCAAAGCGCGGGCCTCGTGACCATGGTGGGCTTTGCCGGTCTGACCGCGGTGGCGTGGAGCACCAAGAAGGACTTTTCGTTCTTGGGTGGTCTCTTGCGCTGGGGCGCCATCGTCGCCTTGGTGCTCATTGGCGCGTCGCTGCTCTTCGGATTTCAGTTGGGCGTGTTTTTCAGCGTAGCCATGGTGGGCTTCGCCGGCGCTGCCATCTTGTACGACACGTCGAACGTGCTCCTCCATTATCCGGAAGACCGTCACGTGGGCGCCGCGCTTCAGTTGTTTGCTTCGGTGGCGCTGCTCTTCTGGTACGTGTTGCGCCTCTTCATTGCTGCGCGCGACTGATACTTTTGCGCACCTCGGCCCACCGCGGGCCTCTACGGGACCGCTTGCGTCGCCGCGTGCCTTCAAGCACGCTGTGCGCATGCGGTCCTCTTATTTGGATTCGCGCGCACTCGTGTCGTTGGTGGCAAAGGCCGGTCTCGCTCTTGCGGGGCTCTTGCTCGTCGGCACGACTCGGGTCACGTCGGCCCACGCGGAGCCGGCCCACGCGGAGCTGGCCCACGCGGAGCTGGCCCACGCGGAGCCTTCGGAGCGCCGCCTGGTTCGTGAAACGCCGGACGCAGATCCGGTGCTCGAGCATGCGGCTCCCCCGCGTGTCATTGCCGTTTCTCTCGACACTCGGGAAGTCGGCATGTTGACGCGCCCCAGCGCCCCCCGCGTCATTCGTCGAACGCTGGAAACCGAGAGCAGCGTTCCTCCTCGCTCGGGTTCTTCGCCGGCGGATGCTCGGCTCGCCGCGCCTGCACCGAGTGCGACCTCGGCAGAAGCGGAGCGCCCCGTGAGCGTGCCCCATCGCTTCGGCTGTGTTTGCTCGAGCCCGGGGCGCATGTTTCGTTCCACTCCCGAGGACGTAGCTCGGGTGCACGCGCGGTCTCCCGCGCGCCTCGTCCGCGTCGACCTCTAGGCCAGCGGAGCGTGCCCCCCTATTGGCGCGCCGAGGCGGGCCGGTAGGTGATCGAGGCACTTGGAGCTGGCGCGACCCCACACGCAGTCTTGGATCGATCGCTTCGTGCGCGCCCTTTTGGCGCGGCGTGCGGCCGTGGCTTTGCTCGCCGTGATGGTGGGGCTCGTCGCGGCCGCGCGTACGGCCGCCACCTACGCAAACTTGCGCAGTGATCTCGAGGAGCTCCTGCCGACCGAGGCGCCCAGTGTGCAGGCGCTTTCGGCGCTCCGCGAGCGACTCACGGGCATCAAGTACCTCGGCGTGGTGGTGGACACCGGCGGCAGAGGCAACGTGCCGAAGGCGGTGCGCTTTCTGGACGAGCTGGCAGGCCGAGTTCGGCACTACCCACCCGAGCTCGTCAGCGAGGTGCGGACGGGGGTCGAGGAAGAACGCGCGTTCGCCGAAACGTTCGGTCTCCAGCTCATGGAGCCGGAGGACGTGCGGCGCTTGCGGGAAGCCATCGAGCGACGTCGAGACTGGGAGGTGGGCCACGCCCTCGACCTCAGTTTGCTCGACGAGGAGGAAGAGCCGGCGCCGACGCTCCCCGTCGAAGAGCTCCGAGAAAAGTATCGGGGCCGCGTCGGCGCGCAGCGCGATTTCCCCGACGACCGCTTCGTGTCCGAGGATGGCCGTACGGCGGTGCTCTTGGTGCAGCTGGCGACCAGCGCCCCCGGCACCAGCACCGATCAGGAGCTCCTCGACCGCGTTCGTGCCGACGTCAGCGCGCTCGGCTTTCCGGAGGCGTTCGCACCGGGCATGCGCATCGGCTACGCGGGTGAGGTCGCCACGCGGGTGGAGGAGCTGCGGGGACTGGAGCTCGATCTGGCGGCGTCCGCGGGCTTCGTGGTGGCGCTCGAGGTGGCCGTTTTCTTGTGGTTCTTCCGTTCGGTGTGGTCGCTGCCCATCTTGGGCTTGCCGCTGTTTTTGGGGACGGCGCTGGCGTTCGCCGTCGCGGCGCTGCCGCCGCTCTCCATTCGTCACCTGAACAACAACACCGCGTTTCTCGGGTCGATCGTGGCGGGCAACGGCATCAACGCCGGCGTCATTCTCCTGGCGCGCTTCACGGAGGTGCGCCGCAACATGGAGCTGGACTCGGCGATCGTGTGCGCCGTCCAAGAGACGTGGAAGCCGACGCTGGCCGCCTCGTTCGCTGCGGCGCTGGCCTACGGCTCGCTCACCCTCACCGAGTTTCGCGGCTTCAATCAGTTCGGCTGGATCGGCGCCTTCGGCATGCTCCTGTGCTGGCTCGCCACGTACACGGTGGGCCCCGTTCTGTTGCACGTCTTCGGCAGAAAAGTTCCGCCTGCCGTCGTGCACGGGCGCGGCATCATTCAGCGAAACGTGCTTCACATGGTGAACCACCCGCGGCTCGTCCTTGGCTGCGTGTTGGCGGCGTCCCTCGTGTTCGCGCTCGGCATCGAGCGGCGCAAAGGCACGTGGATGGAGTACGACTTCTCTCGCCTTCGTCGGAAGGATTCGCTCGAGCACGGTGAGCGGTACTGGGGCGCGCGCATGAACGACACGTTGGGTCAGTACCTGACGCCCACCATCGTGATGGCCCGAAGCCCGGAGGAAGCGAGCATCATCGAGGACCGCATCGAGGCGCTCGCTCGAGAAGGGAAGGCGGGAGGGCTCATCGGGGAGGTGCGCAGCTTGCGCGACATTCTTTCTCCGCGTCGCGCGGAGGCTTTGGTCGAGGTGCGGAAGATTCGCGAAACCGTGACCCCTCGCATGAAGCAGAGCCTCACGGCAGAAGAGCGACGAGTCGTCGAGCGCGCGACGAGCGACGAGGCCTTACGGGTGCTCACCCCGGAAATGCTGCCCAAGGTTTTTTCGGCGGGATTGCGCGAGGTCAACGGACGCTTCGACCGCAGCGTCCTCGTTTTCCCGAAGCTCGACTCGGGCACGTGGGACGGCGCGCGCATCGCGGCGTTCACGGCGGACCTGCGGGAGGCCGCGACGATTGACGGTCGACCGGAGCCGGTTTCCGGGGCGCTCCTCCTTTCGGCAGACATCACACACGCCATGCGCAAAGACGGGCCGACGGCCACTCTCGTCGCGCTCTCGTTCGTGATCGTCGTGTGTTTGCTCGCGTTTCGTGGGAGCGCCGGTGTGCCGCCGAGCACGCTGGTGCCGCGCTTTTTTCAGAGCGCGCTGGGGCTGTCAGTGGTGTCCATTTCGTCGCTTTTTCTCGGGGTGCTTTGCATGATGGGCATCATGGCGTGGGCGGGGCAGCGCCTGAATTTTTCGAATTTCGTCACGCTACCCATCACGTTCGGCATCGGCGCCGACTACTCCATCAACATGCTCCGCCGCTGGCAGTCCGACGGCTACGTCGAGCTCCGAGGCGCCGTCGCCTCGACGGGCGGCGCCGTGGCGCTGTGCTCGGCGACGACGGTCATCGGCTTCGGCTCGCTTCTGGCGGCGCAAAACGGGGGGCTTCGCTCCTTCGGCATGTTCGCCGTGGCGGGGGAGCTGTCGTGCTCGCTGGCGGCCATCGTGGCGCTGCCCAGCGTGCTCGTGCTCGTCATGCGACGAAGGAACCTCCGCGCCGCGCCGAGCGGCGCCCTGTGAGCGCGAAGCCCGCTCACCTCAGCTGGCCGTGAGCTTGAGGCCGATGATGGACACGACGAGCAGCGTGAGAAAGAGGCCGCGCGCCAAGGACAGCGGTTCCCCAAACAGCACGACGCCCAGCACGGCGGCGCCGCTCGCGCCAATTCCGACCCACACGGCGTAGGCCGTGCCGATGGGCAACGTTTTGGCGGCCGTCGACAAGAGCCACAAGCTCGAGACGATGCCCGCGCCAGTGAGCAGCGAAGGCACGAGGCGCGTGAAGCCCTCCGTGTATTTGAGCCCGATGGCCCAGCCGACTTCCAGAATCCCCGCAACGACCAGATAGAGCCACGCCATGGCTTCTCCTTGCGTCGTCTTTCCTGAGCCCGGTACGGCGCGCCTCGTCGGGACTGCGTGGTGCAGCGGTGGAGAGGCTAGCTCGCCTGGTGCGCCGTGCAAGCCGCGCGGTGGGCGGCTCGCTCTGCGATGCATGCCGCAAAGAGGCGCGCCGAGCGAGGCGCGCTTGGCGCGCAATCCCGGGCGGCACGGCTCACCCCAAAGACGCACCGTAAAGTGGGCCCTTTCGGCGTAGCGCGGGAGCGGACGCGTAGCGCGGGACCACGGCGCCCTCCAAAGAAAGGGCGCTCAGACTCCGATTTGCCGCGTCCGCGTGAGGCGCTCCACGGGGAAGCCATCGTGGCGAAGCCTGGCGCACAAGCGCGCGACGACGCTTTCGTCGAGCAGAGGCAATCGTGAGAGGAGCCACGCGTTTCTTCGGTCGGGAGTGCCGACGAACGCCCACTCGTAGTCGGGATCGATTTCGAGCACCCAGTAGTCCGTCGAGAAAATGAAGCGGCGACGGGCCTTCAGCTTGCCGGGCTCCCAAGGGTTCGGCGTGGTCGCCGTTTCGTGCGTCGTGCGCACGCGCTGACGCTTCGGGTCCAAGGAGCGCCACAGTACGCCGATGCGACCGTTGGGGCGCAGCGTGTACGTCTTGGTGGTGGCTTCGTAGGGCGCGTGTTTTTTCCGCGGCGTGCTGGCGATTTCGTACCAGGTGCCGGCGAAGCGGGGCAGCTCCAGGCGGGCGACGACGCGTGGTGGCGCGTCGATGTGCGCAGCGTCGCCACGGGCCGGGCGACCCACGGCGCCAGAGAGCATTTGCCGGAGCGTGGAGGCGGTGGACATGCCTTGGTGGTAGCCGATCGAGGCGTACCTTGCCGCCCTCGGGGTTCGCACGCACGCGGCGCTCACCACTTCTCGGGAGCGCAGCCTGGGGGCCCTCAACGAGGGGTGGCCCACCGCGGGAAGCTCAAAAGGAGTCGTCGTCCCCTTCGTCGACCACGCCTTCGTAATAGAAACGCTCTTCGACGATGCGTCCGTCCCGCCACGTTTGGACGGCGACCTGCTCGAGACGCAAAGGACGTCCCTCGGCGGAGACGAAGCGAAAGAGCCACTCGATGAAGGCCACACCCTCGGCTTCGTTGACCGCGACCTTGAGCGCTCGCGCGCGGGGTGCGGACGGCATTTCAGCGAGCTGTCGACGCTCCTCGGCGACGCACGCGTCGCGGCCCGCGCGCGAAAGCTCGCGGTTCTCGAAGACGTTCACGTCCTCCGCGTAGAAGCGCTCCAGCGCCCGCACGCCGTGGCCGCTGACGACGAGCTCGACGAACTCCTCCACTTGCTTCGAGAGGCGTCCCATTTTCGAAAGGGAGTTTCGCCTTCCCTCGTGCGAAGGCAAGCTGCGCGGTTGACTCCTCGAGCGGTGGGCTCCAAGAACCCGACATGCAAAAGCGTCCCCCGGCGACTCGGGTTCCGAGCGGTCGCTTGAGCCGGCTCCTTCAACTCGGGGGCACCGCGACGCGCATGGCTGCGGGCGGCATCGTGGAGCAAGCGAAGCGCCTCAAGGAGCGCGCCGAGCAAGATTTGCCGCACGCCATGCTCACCGTCGACAACGCGCGCCTCTTGGCTGCGCGCTTGGCGCGCCTGCGCGGCGCAGCCATGAAGGTCGGACAAATGCTGTCGCTCGAGGGGGACAACATGCTGCCCCCCGAGTTCGCCAAAGCGCTCGAGGTGCTCCGCCAATCCGCGCACGTCATGCCCGAGGCGCAAGTGCTGGAGGTGCTGCGGGCCCAATACGGCGCAGACTGGCGCTCACGCTTCGCCGAGTTCGATCTCGCGCCCATCGCTTCCGCGTCCATCGGGCAAGTGCATCGCGCTACGGCGCTGGACGGTCGTGTTCTGGCCATCAAGCTGCAGTACCCAGGCGTCGCCGAGAGCATCGACAGCGACGTCGACAACCTGCGCTCGCTGCTCACGCTGGCGCGCCTCGTCCCGAGTGATCTGGAGCTGGACGCCCTGGTCGCCGAGGTCAAGGCGGAGCTTCGCAAGGAGGTCGACTACGAGCGGGAGCGCCTTCAACTGGTGGCGTACCGCGAGGCGCTCGGGCCGGAGCCGCGCGTACGCGTGCCGAACGCGCATGCCGACCTGAGCACCCCGCACGTTTTGGCGCTGGATCTGGTCCCCGGAGTGCCGCTCTTGAGTTGGGCGGAAACCGCGAGCCAGGCCGAGCGAGACGACGTGGGGGCGCTTCTCTTCGAGCTCTTGGCGAAGGAGCTCTTCACCATGGGGCTCGTCCAAACGGATCCGAACCCCGCCAACTACCTCTACGACGCCGAAGCTCGCCAGCTGGTGCTGCTCGATTTCGGCGCAACGCGCGAGGTGCCGTCCGAGGTGCGCTCCCTCTACGAGACAACGCTGCGCGGCATGGCGCTCGGGGACGTCGAGGCGCTCCGCGCCGTGCTCGCCGAGCTCGGCATTGGAGCCGCCAACACCCCACCGGAGGCCATCGAGCTGCTCACGAAAATGGGCCTCGAAGCGGCCGAGGTGTTTCGCGATGGCGTCTACGACTTCGGAGCGACCGATCTGGGCGAACGCCTCAAGGCCTACGGAAAGGAACTAGGCCGGTACCAGCGGAGCTTGCGCCCGCCACCACCGGCCTATCTCTTTTTCCAGCGCAAGCTGGGCGGCACCTTCCTTCTGTGTCGTCAGCTCCGTGCGCGCACGAGCCCGCGCCGCGCTTTGGAGAAGGTGGGCCTTCTCTAACTCGACTCGCCTCAGCTCTTCTTGGGCGCGGGCTGCGCTTTGGCCAGCTCTTCCAGCTTGTCCTTGAGCGCGTCCAGCGCCTTTTCGTAGTCCGCCGCGAGCTGCTCGTTGCGCTTTTGCAGCTCCTTCAGGGCCGCCTCGGACTGCTCTACCTCGGCGTCGAGCTTGCCGCGGGCGGCTTCGGCGGCAGACGCGCGCTTTTCTGCGATGGCCTTGCGTGACGGAGACGAGGTTGGATCCGCCGCGATGGCGAACTCGGTTTCGATGGTGGCCTCGAGGGTTTTCTTCACCTCGGACGCTTCCGCCACTTGGTCCTCGAGCTTCCGCTGCTGCTCGATGACGGCCACGTGAACGATGTAGCTGGCGCGCGCGATGTCGTCCGCCTGCTTCTTCAGCTTTTCGACGTTCTGCTTGCCGAGCGTCTCCTGGTTGTCCTCGATGAACCGGTGCGCCTCGCTGGCTTCGCGCACGCGCTCCTCGAGCTGCTTGGTGACGGCCTTTTCCATGCCTCGAACGGCCGCGGAGCCTCCGGCGTCGACGACGTCGCTTCCGGCGCCTTTGTCCTTCAGCACGTAGCGCACGGAGCCGGCCACCTGCTGATTGAGCTTTTCCTTCTCTTCGGCGTGAAAACGCGCCACGACCTCGGCTTCTGCGTAGCGGTGCGCGTAGGCGTCGCTCTTGCCGTCTTCGTCCGCCTTGGTGACCACCGTGAGCACGCCGTTGTGGTCCGGGTTCTTGAGCTGGTCCGGGTAGGTGGACATGCCTTCGATCACCGTGCGCGCGTCCGTTTCGCCGTCCACGAACTTCTGGCGGCTCGCTGCAAGGTTGTCCGGGTAGTGCTCGGCGTACGTGGCTTGAGACGCCGACGACGCAGTGAGCGGTTCGGGCTTCTGCGTGTTGCACGCAGCGAGCGCGGCGAAACCGAGCCCAACGAAGGAACGCGTCAAAAGCGAGCGGGCGCTGAGTGGGTGAGGCATGGGCAGCTCCTTACAGCCGCCGTCGGCCGCACGTCAATCGAGCTGCATCGCCGCGTCACCCCGGAAATGCAAAGAGTTTCGTGACTTGAGCAAGCGTTCGACACGTCGTCGAGAAGGTTCTCGTGCCGTCGAAACGAAGGGCTTGCGCGAGTGAGTATCGAGTCAGCTCTGGAAGTTTTGTTGGCCCAACTTTTCCCGCTTGGCATCACGGTGCTCGTGGCCCAACCCCTTCGAGACGATTGGCGCGACGACGAATGCGTGGATGTGCGTGTTCGCCGCCGCCGACAGGCCGTCGTGGTGAGGCGCGGGGACAGCACCGCACCACTCGTGCCGCCTCCGGCCGCGCGTCGTCGCGAGCCGACCCTCCCGGGGCTCGATCGCCGCGAGCGACAGGAGACGCTCGCTCTGGTGAGCCCACCGCGCGTCGAGCCATCGCGCGAATCGTCATCGTGCGCGGAGCCGCCGCCCGAGTCGCGGACGCGCCCGGTGGTGCTGCGCGAGGACATCGACGAGCAGATCGTCGAAGAGTACCGGCGCGAGGCGATGCGCATTCTCAGCGAATGCCGCCTCTCCGAGTACGACATCGTCGTCGAGTGAGGCCGAAAGCGCCTGGGAGGCGCGCGTGCGGTGTGCCTCGCAGAGAGTCGCGTTACCTTCGTCGTCCCATGATCGAGAAGGTCACACGCGTGCAGAGCGGGAAGGCTTCGGAGGGAGCGTCGAAGCGCGAGCTCGAGCCCTCCTGGCAACGGTTCGCGACGAGCCGCGGCGTGTGCCCTCTGCTGCTTGCGCTCGCGCTCGCTTGCTCTCAGACGCCCCCCAAAACGACCGCCGAAGCGCCGAGCGCGCCCGAGAACGAGGGTGAGTCACCGCACGCCGCAGGAGAAGCGCCGAGCGCCGAGACGTCCGCGGCCCACACCCACACGGTCGGCGCCCCTGCGCCTCAAGAACCGCGCACGCCGCAGGTGGTGGAGCTGGGACGAGCCAAGCTCACATCGAAGGAAGCCGACGGTTGGCGAGAGCTCGCCTTGCGTCACGAAAAAGAACAAGCCGCTGTGGCGGCGCCTTCACTTCCACTCGGGAGCTTTCGACCCCTTCGCACCATTCCTTTCGGAAAGTCGCACCTGACCTTTGCCGAGCTGGGTCCGGGCGGCGACTGGCTCGTGGCGGCAAGCGAAGCGGAAGGGGTCTTGCGTCACTACGACGCCGCGAGCGGCAAACTCCTCGCCGAGCTACAGGTTCCGGGGTTCGAGGCGTACGGACGGAGCGCGTTCCTCTCATGGCCTCTCGCGCAGGAGCGGCCGGTGGTGCTCGAAGTGAGCGATCGTGGGCACGTGTTGCTCGACGTGGCGGGAGGCACGGTGGTGCCGCTCGACGACGCTTCGGGGTGGGCGCTCCGTCTCTCGCAGAGTGAGCGCTTCGTGGGCAGCGCGGTGGCTCGTCTTCCGGCGCAGACGAGCTCTTTGCGATTTGCGCGCCCCGTGGCAAAGCCGGGGCTCGAGCCGGTCCTCACGCTCGAGCTCTCCGAACGTGCGGACGACTGGGTGCTCGTGCGCGGCGAACGAGTGCTCGCGCTGCTCTACTACCCCTCGGAGCAAATCGAGCTGCTGGATCTCGTCGAGCGTCGGGTCATGGGGGTGCTCCCGGCGCCCAAGTACGCCTCGAGCATCGACGTGACGCCCGACGAGCGCCTCTTGGCGGTGGGTGGAGAGGCGCTCTGGCTCTACGATCTCCGTACGGGCGAGCGCGTTTCGACGGACGAGCGCTTCGACAACAACATCGGTCGCGTGCGCTTCTCTCCCTCCGGAGACCGACTGGTGGTCACGGCCTACGACGGAAAGGCGCGCAGCTACACCATGACCGACGACCGGCTCGGGGAACGTCAGCTCTTGGCACACCGCGGAACGGCGAACGTGTACGCTGCGAGCTTCAGCCGCGATGGCCGGCGTTTGGTCACGTCTTCGGGTGACCAAACCGTGAAAGTGTGGGAGCGCTGAGGGTGCGCGCGGCGATCACCGTCGCGGTTTTTCTGAGCATTTCTGGCGCCGCGCGCGCCACGGAGGGTCACGAGCACGAGGCGCCCCTTCCGTCGACGAGCGTCACGGCCGGGGCACGGCCCGTTTCGCGCGGGAGTGGCACGAGGTTGGTCTGGGAGCCCGCGTGGCGCCGTTTCGGGCTGTCGGACGGCGTCGTGACCGTAGCGGGGACGGCCCTGGGCTTGGGCGCCCTCGCGTGGGGCCCGGACGAGGACGAGCCTCGGCGGGGGCGCGTGGGGTTCGATGAAGCGGTGCGCGACGCGCTGCGTTCGGATGACTACGACGCGCGTCGTACGTGGCGAGACGTGAGCGACGTGCTCGTGACGGTGAACCTCTTGTACCCGTTCGTCGGCGACGCGCTGGTGAACGCGGCGTGGTACCGCGACAGCCCGGACGTCGCCTGGCAGCTCACGCTCTTGAACGTCGAGGCGTTCGCCTTGACCTTCGGCATCCATCAAACGGTGGCGAGCCTCGTGAGCCGCGAGCGCCCCTACGGTCGAACGTGCGGCACGAGCGATCTCTCGGAAACCAATCGAGACTGCGAAGAGTCCGATCGCTATCGAAGCTTCTTCAGCAGTCACACGGCCATGGCGTTCACGGGCGCCGCCGTCACGTGTACGCACCACGCGTACGTGCCGCTGCACGGCGGACGAGGCGAGTGGATTCCGTGCGCGGCGGGGCTCGTCATCGCGGCGGGGACGGGCGTGGCGCGTATCGGCGCAGACTTTCATTACGCGACGGACGTTCTGACGGGCGCGCTGACGGGCAGCCTCGTGGGGTGGCTGGTGCCGTGGCTCCACTACACGACCGGCACCATGCCGGGGCAGGCCAGCGTCGGCGCGGTTCGGCTCACGTTGGCGCCCGTGCCGGGGGGCCTGGGCGTTACGGGGGTCTATTGATGACGGGGGCACGAGGTGCGGTCTTCGCGCGCCGCTGGGCGCGCGCGGTTCTGGGTGTTTGCGCGTGCGTGACGAGTCACGCTGCAGCAGAGGCTCCCGACGCGGCGCAGGCAGAGCTGCCGCCGCCGCGGATTTTGCCTTGGACCGAGCCTTGGAGCGAAGAGCGCCCACGTAGCTTCGTCGCCGCGCGGATCGACGCCGGCTTTCCTTTCGCACAAGCACGCCTCTCGGGCGGTTACGGCAAGCCGCACTACACGTGGGGCGGCGTCGAGCTCGGCCCACTCGCTTCTCCGGCGGCGGTGGCGGGCTTCGCTGGGGTGCGCTTCGAGCACCCCGTGATCGACATACGGAGCTCCCTGCTTTATTCGGTTGCGCTGTCGCGCTCCTTCTTGGAGCCGCGGAACTCTTACGACCGACGTGACGTGGACGACCGGAGCGGCGAGTCCGCGCGCTATCCGGCGTGGGACTCCGAGCTTCGGCTCACCGTCCCGGTCGCCTTCGGCGCGGTCATCTCCGAGAGTGAGCTCGTCTGGATCCCCGAGCAGGAGGGGCGCTTCGTCTACCTGGATCTGCTGCGCGTCGTGGCGGCTCCGCCGTGGGTGGCGCGACAGCGCCTCGGCTACGAAGTGCCCTCTTCGTCCGTGAGAGGCTTGCGTTTCGCTCCGGTGGGCGAGGTGGTTTGGCTGCCGGAGCGCGACGATGCGCTCGTGGTTCGCGCGGGCCTTCTGATACGCTTTTGGTTGTTTCGCACGTTGGAGCTTCGCGTCGACGTGTTGCCCGTGGTGGCGAGCCCAGACTCGCTGGGCGCATTGGGAGGCGAGCCGCTGCGTGTCGCGCTCCGTTGGCAGTGGGCTTCGGGACACTGAACGGAAGTGGCGTCTCCGTCGCACGCTTCGCGAGATTCATGAGCGCGAGCTCTCCGCGAACGTACGGCTTGCGAGGTCGTGAAAGTTGCTTTAGCTTGGAGGGCAATGAGCGTTGTGCGCTTTAGCTACGGGTTTAACTACTGGACCGCCCTCCGGCGGAACCAGGGTGCGCCCGTTCGCGCATGAGCCCGAGAGAACCCCGTTCTCGAAGCGCCCCTGGTCCCGAAGACCAGGGGTTTTTCGCTTTGTACCGCCCTCCTCCGTAGGCCCATCGAGGAACCCATGACCGACCCAGCGAGTCCCGACTCCCCCGCACATCAGCTGCTGCCCACGCCCGAGGCCTTGAGACGACGTCACGGCCTTCGCGCCGAGACTCGCTCGTTCATCGACGAGTCGCGTGCTCGCGTCGCAGGGCGCCTACGCACCGGCGAGGGGCCAGCGCTCGCCATCGTGGGGCCGTGTTCGATTCATGATCGCGCCTCGGCGCTCGACTACGCGGGGCGCTTGCGCGAGCTCCAGAGGGAGCTGGGGGACTCGGTGCTCTTGGTGATGCGCGCCTACTTCGAGAAGCCACGTACGAGCCTCGGCTGGAAGGGGTACCTGTACGATCCGGCGCTGGACGGCTCCGACGACTTGGAGACGGGGCTCTCGGAGGCGCGCCGCCTCTTGGTCGAGCTCGCCGAGCTCGGTGTGCCCACGGCGACGGAGCTGCTCGACCCACTCATTGCCCCGTACTTGGCCGACACGCTCAGCTGGGCGGCGATCGGCGCGCGCACGACGGAGAGCCAAATTCACCGTCAGCTCGCCAGCAATCTGCCGCTCCCCGTGGGCTTCAAAAACGGCACGGACGGCTCGCTGGACGCGGCGCTGCACGCGGTGGTCGCTTCTTCGTCTGCTCACTCCATGCTCGGCATCGACGGGGAAGGCCGGCTCTCGGTTTTGCGCAGTCGAGGCAATCCCGCGTCGCACGTCGTGCTGCGGGGTGGTCGCTCCGGGCCCAACTACGACGCAGCTTCGGTGCGTGACGCGACGCGCTCCATGCGCGCGGCGGGGCTCGTTCCCGCGGTGGTCGTGGATTGCAGCCACGGCAACTCGGAGAAGGATTTCTCGCGTCAGCCGCTCGTCGCGCGCTCGGTCATCGAGCAGCTCGCCGCTAAAACGGAGGGTTTGGCGGGGCTCATGCTCGAGAGCCATCTGGTGGCGGGCAGACAAGAGGTGAGCGCAGAGCCGCTCACCTACGGGCAGAGCGTCACGGACGCCTGCATCGACTTCGAATCGACGGCGGAGGTGCTGCGCGAGCTCGCCTACGGAGTCCGCGGCGAGCAACACAAGGCGACCGAGTCGCGGACGAGCGGGACGGAAGCGCACGCCGCGCACGCGTGGCAAGTAGCGTGAGCCGCTGGTTTGGACCCCGCGCACACGGCAGCGCGCTTTCTCGTGGGGCGGCGGAGCGCGGCGCCGCGCGGTGCTCCCGCACTACGGCGGAGCGTGGCTCGCGCTACGACGGCACCGCTTCCGTCATCTGGCGCGCAGTCTAGCGTCGCCGTGCCGCGGCAGCCGTGCGGCTCCCGCAGCTCGGGGATCCGGTAGGCCACGGCTTCGGCGACGGTCGCCGTTCACTCGGCTCGTCCGGTTCACTTCGTCGTAGTGCGGGAGCACCGCGCGGGGACGTTCGATGCCGCCCCTTCCTCCCGAAGTGGGCGCGCTTGTGTCATGCTCGCGTCGCTTTGCGCGCACCCGAGCTGCCTTCCTTGCGTGTGCTCTTCGTCGCGTCGCTGCTCGTCGCGGGCGCGCTCGGGGCTGGCGCGTGCTCGGATGACGGCGCCTTGCCCGCGGAGTGCGCAGAGTCTCCTGGAGAGCTGTTCGAACGACGCATCGCGCCGCTCCTCGCGGAGGACCAGCCGAAGGGATGCACTCAGTGTCATCTCGCGGGCGTGGACCTTGCCAGCTTCGTGCGGGACGACGCGTGCGAGAGCATGGCGTGTTTGCGCGAGGACGGCCTCGTCGACCTGAGGTCCCCGGAGAACAGCGTGGTTCTGTCCTGGATTGGGCGCGCAGAGCCCGACAGTGACCTCATCACGGAGGAGGTCATCGAGGCGGAGCGCGCGGCCTTTTTGGAGTGGATTCGGCACGAAGCGGCTTGCGGCGCCTGCGCCGATGCGAAGTGCGGCAAGCTCGACAAGGCGCAGCTCTGCAAGGTGAGTCACGATCCGACGAGCGAGCCGGCGGAGGTGGATCCGGGTGGCTGTGACGACATGGCGCTCGAGGAGCTCTTTTTGAACACCGTGTTCGCGGCGCGCGGTCGGTGTTATCCGTGTCACTTCGACGATCTCGAGCGCCCCGTTCCAGGCGCTAGGGCGTGGATCGAGCAGCGCGGTTCGTGCGAAGCGGCGTCGGCGACGACGCTGCGGCGTATCCTCGACGGCGGTTACGTGGACGTCGAGCAGCCGGACCAAAGCCTTCTTCTCAGAAAGCCGCTTTTGCCGGAAGACGGCGGTCTGCCGCACGGCGGAAGCGCGAAGTTTCGCAAAGACGGCGACGCGGGCTACGACGCGTTTCTCTATTGGCTCACGCGCTACGCGGAGTGTCGAAAGCCCTGACCGACGCCCCGAGCGGCTCGGCAAAGGAGCGGCGCCGTGGGAAGAGCGACTCGGTCGACGAGCGGTCAGCAGAAGAGCACTCGACGGACGAGCGGCGTAGCGTGTGCGGTCAAAGGCACGCGTGCTCGGGGGACGAGCCGTCTTCGCCGCATACGTCCAGGCAGTGGTCGTACGCGTCGCGGCACGCGGCGGGGTCGTTTTCGTGGCCCAGCTGGTGACACGCCTCGATTTCGTCGTCGGGCGCGCTCACGCGGTGGCAGAGCGCGCCGAGGGCGCAGCACATGCGGAGCCCTTCTTCATCGACCGAGTCGCCCTCGTCGTCCGAAGTCCCGCAGGCGGCAGGCAGCGCGAGGACGAAGAGGGCAAGCAACGTGAAGCGGCCCAGCGACTTCATGCGCGCTCAGCGTCGCCTGGGCTCTCCGAAAGCTCAAGGCTCACTCGAAATCGACGGCGGCCGAGGCGATGGAGCGAGGTCGAATGAAGTCCACGACCTCCTGGTGGACGGGGTGCGTGCGGTACACGTCGAGCGCGGCGCGGTCGTCGTGACGCGTGACGAGGGCAAGCTCGAAGGAGCGATCGCTCTTGGTGAAGTCGAGTCCCGCTTCGATGTCACGCATGCCTGGAATGCGTCCTTTCATCGCGAGCAGACGCTCTTGCGCCTCGCGCGCTTGGCCGGGTTCCTGAAACTTGAAAAACACGATGTGCGTCACCATGGCGACGGACGATAGCTCAGCGCAGCCGACCGACCGAGAGTGGCCGATGCTGCGCGAAAGAGCCGCGCAAGCGGCGCGCTACACTGGAGGACCATGTCGAGGGGAGCCGTGGCTCGTGGGGGGCGTCGTGCGGGGAGGGTGAGGGAGGGCTGCTGGGTCGCGCTCGGCGCGTTGCTCATGGCAGGCTCCACGAACCTAGGGTGTAGCGGCGTCGATGGCGATCGTCCGGATCTAGCGGGCTGCGCCGCTGAGGACTGTCAGCCGCGGGTGGGCGCCGCAGCACCGGGCGCGGCCGTGCCCGGTGCTGGTGGCAGCGTCGCTGGCTCCGGTGGAAGCGAGGGTGGAACGGGGGGCATCCCGAGCGTCGGTGGCGGGCTGGGCGTCGGCGGCGGGCTGGGCGTCGGCGGAACGGGGGGCATCCCGAGCGTCGGTGG
>JAEYVE010000130.1 GCA_023432025.1 Pseudomonadota bacterium | reverse complement strand
GTACCGCTGCATCGACGTCGACGAATGCAAAACGGGCGAGCACGACTGCGAAAGCGCCTCACGCTGCGAAAACACCGACGGCGGCTTCGAGTGCGCGCAGAGCGGCTCCGGCGGATCAGGCAGCGGCGGCAACTCCGGCGGCGGCAACTCCGGCGGCTCCGGTGGCGAAAGCTCCGGCGGCTCCGGCGGCGAAAGCTCCGGCGGATCGGGTGGAAGCTCGGGCGGCTCCGGTGGCGAGAGCTCCGGCGGTTCCGGCGGCGAGAGCTCCGGCGGTTCTGGCGGTGACGGCTCGGGTGGCGACGGCGGGACGGGTGGCTCGGATCCCGGCCCGTGCAGCGCAGGCAACGTCGTGGTTGGGCAATTCGCCACGTGGTGCGGACGCGTGAACCAATACACGTCGATGAGCGGCTGGGCGGACGACCCCGACTGCGACTCGGGCTGCACCAACACGAACCTCGCCTACTGCCAGAAGTTCTGGCCCTCGAGCACGGAGGTTCTTTCCGTTACTCCCAGCGAGCTCAAGACGTTCCACAACCGGTTCTGCAGCGGCGGAGACCTCGTGAGCGTGGGACAAGAGCAGTACGCCTGCTGCGCGCCAGAATGAGCGCGAACCGGGCGCGCTCCGCGCTCAAAGCAGCTCGCGCGTCGGCGCGCCTTCTTGTTCACCCATGATGCGCTTCCAGAGCGACTCCACGCTCTCTTCGACCTTCCCGTCGCGCACCTTGAGAAGCCGCTCCACCTCAGCCCTCCGCAGCTTACGCCCCGACTCGTCGCTCGCGGACACCTGCTCCATGAGGCGTAGTTGCCCCTCTTCGAACGTCGGCGTGGTGACCAGCTCGTAGCGAACCTTGCCGCTCACGCCCGGCTCCTTGCCTTCGGTGAAGCGCACTCGCTGCAGCCCGACCGTGGCGATGGGGACGAGCTGCCCACGAAACGGAAGGTAGACGTGCATGACACTGTCGCACGCCTCACGGTCCGCGACGCCCGAGCAGCGATCGTCCGTTGCCGTCACGACGAGGCCGTGCCCCATCCGCTCCAGCCCGAGCCGCGTTCGCTCGGCATCCCCACGGAACACACCCACGCCGTACACCTCGGCGTAGTCCTCCAGAGCGCGCACCAGCGCGAGGGCGCCGCCGGCCGTGCCGTCCTTCCCCTCGTGCGTTTTCAGCCAGGCCACGCGCAGGCGGTTTCCCCCGCCACCATACAGAATGGCATCCTGTTTGATTTGAATGGGAAAGCCCCCCACCGGTGTCAGCGTGGCGAGGAGCGGGTCCGAAAAGGGATAACCGCCGGAGCACGTCGACGCTTGCTTGGCCAGGGTTCCCGACTTGGACGACGGAAAAACGAGCGCCCAGTAGTCGCTTTCCGACATCTGACGCATGAACTTCCGCTCCCCCTCGCTGCGCTGTGGCAAACGCTGAACACATGCAGGGACGGGGCTCACGGCGCGCGTCGGATCTCCGCTGTGCGAAGTCATCGGCTCGGCGCAACCCAAGGCCGAAGCGAGCGCCGTCAGGACGGCGAGCCGACCCACGAACGGGCGGCGGGAAAGCGGATGCTGTTTCGAACCAACCTCGAAGCTGCGCATGGCGGCGTAGGTTTAGCCCGCACGCTACAAAGAGGCCCAGTTTCCAGCGAGAGACGCCCCTGAGCGACGGCGCCGCCGGATGCAGTGACTTCACTAACGTGAAGGAGGGGCGCCCGGTCCATTCCAAATGACTGACGGTTACGCGCCTCACACCTGTTCGCAAAGCGTGAAGCATCGCCCTGCCGCGAGATCGACGCCTCGGCGTCATTCGGGCGTTGAACGAAACGGCGGCACCGGCTAGCGTGCTTTCCGGCGCGCATTCGGCAAAACGCACGAACGCAACGCAAGCGCTACTAGGCTTTCAAGCAAGTCCACCGAGGGTGTCATGGCATACGAGTTTTACGTAACGATCAAGGGGAAGACTCAGGGCGCGTTCAAGGGCGAGAGCAAGCGCACGGCGCACGCCGAAAAGATCTCCGGTCTTTCTTACTCGCACTCGATCAAGTCGCCGCGCGACATCGCGACGGGTCAAGCCAGCGGCAAGCGCCAGCACGGCCCCATCACGATCACCAAGGAGTGGGGGCCCTCTACGCCGCAGCTCTTCCAGGCGCTGACCACGAACGAGTCGCTCGAGTCGGTTCTGTTCGAGTTCTTCCGCACCACGCCAGAGGGCGTGGAAGAGGTCTATCACAAGATCACCATCACCAACGCGACCGTGTCCCAAATCGAGTACACGACGGGCGTTGGGGAAAGCGCTGGCACGGCCAAGACCACCGCGGACTACGATACCCACGAGCTCGAGCGCATCTCGTTCACGTACGAGCGCATCGACACCGAAAGCTTGATCGGCAAGACGGCGGCGACGGACGACTGGCGTTCCTGAGCCTCCCGCCGCGGGGAGTCACCCTTGGCAGCGCGCGTCTTCGCCTGTCCAAGGTAGCTCCCCACCCCTCCGCAGTGGGCCCCTCGCCTGGCAGCAAGCTCGCCGCCAGGCAGCGCCCCTCGGTGGATCACTTCGAGGCGTCCGCCGGCGCCGCTCGTCACGACGACCGCCGGCGCGCCTCTCGTCGTCGCCTCGCCGCCCGGGGCGCGATGTGCTCGTCTGAAGGTGCGAGCCCGCTCCCCGTCGTCCGCGGCGTGGGAGCGCACGCATTTCGAGCCCGGCTCTACCCCTCCTTTTTGCGCAACGCATGTCCAAAGGGCACTCCCTTCTCACACGCATTCGGCGACCGGAGCTCGCGGTAGCGCGCCGCGCCGTGCCGGACAGCGAAACTCGAGACTCCGTGCTCGAGCACCTTCGGTTGATGTGCTCCACGCGGCAAGGCACCATGCTCACGTGCGATGACTACGGTACGGCCACGGTGAGCGAAATGGTGCACGCCTTTCCCGACGCCATCGCGGAAATGGCTCGCTCGCTCAAGCACACCATTCAAACCTACGAGCCACGCCTCGCGAACGTGCGCATCGTTCACATCCCCACGGACGACATGACGCTGCGCTACGAAATTCATGCGCAGCTCGCCCGCAGTGGCAGCCCGGTTCCGGTCCAGTTCGAGACCAGCATCGACTCCACCCGCAAGGTCTCCATTCGCTGAGGCGAAGTTGGCGTTCAACAAGTACTTCCAGGACGAGCTGAACTACCTGCGCCAGCTGGGTGCGGACTTTGCCCGCACTTATCCTGCGCTCGCGCCCATGCTCGCCGATCGCGGCGCGGATCCGGACGTGGAGCGGCTGCTGGAGGGCGTCGCCTTCCTCACCGGCCGAGTTCGTCAAAAGTTGGACGATGAGCTCCCGGAGCTGATGCTCACGGTTGCTTCGCTGCTCTTTCCGCAGCTCATTCGTCCACTCCCTTCGAGCGCCATCGTGGAGTTTACGCCGCTCCCCGGCGTCATGCGTGAGCGCCGAACGCTCCAGAAAGGGGCGGAGCTGGACAGCGTACCGGTGGACGGCACGCGCTGCCGCTTCACCACGGTCGACGCGTGCGAAATTTCTCCGATCGAGCTGACGGACATTCGCCTCGAAAACTCGGGCTCGAGCGACCAACAGCTCCGCTTGCGCGTGAAAACTCTGGGCGGTCTGCCGCTGGACTCGGTCGCGCCCGCGTCCCTGCGCCTGCACTTGGCTTCACCCGAGCGCTCCGGTCAGCTCCTCACGCAGTGGCTCTTGCGCCACGTCAAAGAAGTGCGCCTGTCTGCCCCGGGCGCAGCCTCGGGCGTTCGTCTTCCGAAGAGCGCCATCGTGCCGGTGGGCTTCGAGGAGGGCCAAGCCCTCTTGCCTTGGGACGAAACCGGGTTTCCCGGGTTTCGCCTGCTGCAGGAGTACTATGTCTTGCCGGCCAAGTTCGCGTTCGTCGACCTGCAGGGTTTCGACGCCGTGGCCACGTTCGGCGCCGCGCCGCAAGGGGTCGACGTCACGTTCGTCTTCGACGCGCCCCTCAAAAACGTACGCGAGGTGGGCCCTGCGGACGTGAAGCTGCACTGCGTTCCGGTGGTGAACGTCTTCGAAACCACGGCCGAGCCCATCCGCGTCGACCCGAGCCGCGAGCAGCACTTGATGCGTGTAGCTGGCCTGTCGCCGCAACACGGTGAGGTCTACTCGGTCAAACGCGTGCTCGGCATCTCGCGCAACGTCGCCGGTCGCACGGAAATTCTGCCGTTCTTCGGCTTCGAGCACGGCGGCCACTTCAAGCACGCCTTTTACACGTTGCACCTCCGTCCCAGCGTGGTGAGCGAAGGAGCGGACACCTACCTCTCGCTGGGCACGGCAGAAGACACGAGCACGCTGGCGGACTTCGATACGTTGTCCATCGAGCTCTTGGCCACCAACGGGGCACTCGCCAACGCCGTGCGTGCCGGAGAAATCCGCATTCCCACGCCTTCTTCGCCTTCCTACGCGGAGTTCAAGAACCTCGCGTCCGCGACGCCGCACGTACCTCCTCCGCTCGGTCAAGAGCTCCAGTGGCGCGCCACTGCGCACGTTGCCATGAATCTGCGCTCACTCACCGAGCCCCAAGTGCTTCGCTCCGTGCTCGGCGTGTACAACTTGCGCGCCATCACGGATCGTCAGGCGGCTCGCGCGGGTGAGCTCCGCATGCAGGCCATCCGTAACGTGACGGTGCGCCCTGCCGAGCGACTCTTTCGTGGCGCGCCGGTGCGGGGCGTCGAAATCCAGCTCGACCTGGACGAATCCGGCTTTCTGGGAGAAGGCGACGCGTTTCTCTTCGGCAGCGTGCTCGACCGGCTCTTCGCCGACTACGTGTCGCTCAACTCCTTCTCGCAGTGCAAGGTCTCCCTTCACCCTTCACAAACGGTTTGGTCATGGCCGCCCAGGAACGGCGCGCGGACACTTCTCTAGAGCAGGCGCTGCGCGAGCGCGGCCCCAAGTTCGGCTTTTTCCAAGCCGTTCAGCTCCTTCACCGCCTGCGTCCGCAGTCGGTTCCCGCGGGCGAGCACGGGCCCGCCTCGGCGGAGCCCGTGCGCTTTCGCCACGACCCGTCACTCACGTTCTCGGCGAGCGACGTCGCCGCGCTGGACCTGCCGGAGGACGCCACCAAGCCGGCCACGCTCACCGCGACGTTCCTCGGGCTCACCGGCGCGGTGTCGCCCCTCGCGATGCACTTTTCCGAAGAGGTGCTGTCCGCAGAAAGAAATGACGAGCACTCGCTCCAGGAGTTCTACGACCTGTGGCACCACCGCCTGCTCGGCTTGTTCTTTCGGGCGTGGAAAAAGTACCGCTTTTCGGTCGGCTATCGCTCCAACTTCGACGACGTCTTCTCGCGCCGCGCGCTCGCTCTGGTCGGCATCGACGCGGGCGGCGCGCGTCCGGAGCGCGGACTCCCTGCCGCCACGCAGCTCTCGCTCGCGCCACTTCTGTCGGCCCGCACGCGCAGTGAGCGCACGCTGCGCATCGTCATCTCGCGCATGTTCCCCGGCGTTCAGGTGGAAATCGCGCAGTTCGTCCGGCGCACCGCGCGCGTGTCGCAAGAGGACCGCTTCTTGCTCGGCGTCCAAAGCACGACACTTGCCCAGAACGTCACGCTCGGGGCGCACTGCGTCGACCGCTCGGGCCGCTTCCGCTTGATTTTGGGGCCGCTCGGGCGTGAGGCGTCCGAGCCGTTCTTGCCCGGAGGACGCCACTTCGCTCGGCTGCGTGACGTCGTGGGCCAGTTTACGCGCGGCGTGCTCGAGTGCGAGCTCGAGCTGCGCGTCGCGGAGGGTGGCGTCGGGCGCTTCCAGCTGGCGCGCGGCGCGACGCTCGGCGTGACCACACAGCTTGCGGGTCAACCGCGGCCGGTTGCCATGCGTGTGCTCTTGTCGGACGACGTGGACGACGTGAAGCTCACCGTCGTTCACGACCCGGACGCCGAAGCCGCGTGAGCTTCGACGGCCTTCTTCACAGCTCGCTGTAGCCGCCCTTCACGACGAACGTGTCGTCGCGCCCTGCAACGGTGAGCACGCCCCAGCATGCCAGCTTGGTGCGCAACGAAAAGTCGACGGCCGACTCCACGCTGGAAACCGGCCCCAGCACGGCCACGTTCGAGCGGTGAACGCCCCAAGAGCCGGCGCCGTGCTCGAGGAGCGCTTCATGAAGATCGCGCCCCGCCTCGCGCGCGGTTCCCAGGGTCGCCACGCGCAGCCGCACCTTCTGCGACCCGTCGATCAAGTCCACGTACTCGAGGTCACTGCGCGCCTTGGTCGTTTCGTAGGCGATCCCTCGCTGCTCCAAGAACGCGCGCAGATCGTCGGCACCGAGCTTGGCGAAGCTGGGGCGCACGTCGAGCCCCTCACACGCCTTCGGCGAGACGTGCAGCGTCGTGAGATCAGGCGGCGCCTTCTTGGTTTCGGGCTGATCGAGTCCGGGTGAGTAGGCGTGCTCTCGAAAGTCCGTGCCGCGCGAGGTCATGGTGAGTCGAGCACCACCACCGCAACCTGCGAGCGCGAGCGCGAGCAAGCCAACCGACACGAGAGACACCTGGTTCATTTCGCCCGACACGGTAGCGTCCTCGGCCCCACGCGGCCCAGTTTGCGGACATTTTCACCGCCGCCGCGTCGGGGCCGATCCTCGCTTGGACCTGGGTCATTTTTTACCCAGGGTGACTCGTTCGTCGTGGTCTTCGGCAGAAGGTCGTTCGTTCCCGCAGAAGACTGGGCCACTTCACGCCCTGCCGATTAGCCTGCTCACCGTGAAAGGTCTCCGCTTCTTCTCGTCGTTGCTCGGGGCTCTGGCGTGCGTCAGCACGCTTTCCGCATGCGGCGCAGGCATTCGTCCGGAAGACAACCGCGTGTTTTACCACGAGGACCTCTCCGGGGACCCCACCCTCCTCGCCAAGAAGTACGAGAAGCCTTACGCGCCTTTGGACGCAACCGCGCAGCTCAGTTACGAGGGCGTATCCATTCTGGATGACGCGGTGCGTATTTCGCGGCCCCACGACTGGACGATTCGCGCGGCGAGCCTCGAGCCCCAACGGCGCTACATCGAGTACGTTTCCCCGCGCCAGTTTCTCTTCAGCGTGTACGAGCGCATCGAGTCGCCGCGCGAGCCGTGGCACGTGCTCATGAGCCGGTACCAGGAAGAAACGACGAAACAAGGCGGCCTTTTCCTGGGTGAGGCCGTCCCGACGGCGGTTTGGAACGCCCAGGCGCGCGCCTACGACGTCAAACGGCTCGTGCCAGCTCCCAAAGCGCCGTTCGAAAACCACAGCCGCGAGTACCTGATCCACGGGAACCGGCGCGTGCTCTTGGTGCAGGTCGTTCACTCCTCGGAATCTCTGGAGCCCATTTCTGCGGAGCTCCTGCGCGTGGTCGAAACCCTGCAGGTGCTCTGACGCGCGAAGCCCGGCGCCAGGGCACACCGTGCGCGGCTACGCAAGTGAATCCAGGCTCGTTTGGCTTGGCGGGATGGTGACGGTTGCCTAACATCCGCCGCCATGCGAGCCCGGTACTTCCCGCTTTCCCTTGCCGCCCTATTGTTTGCCGGCGTCGTCACGCTGTCTCCGCTCACCGCAACGGCGCAGTCCGCTCAAGAGAAGGCCGCTGCGCGTGAAGCCGCCGAGGCTGGGGCGCAGGCGTTCGACGAGGGTCGCTACAAGGACTCCGTGGATCTGTTCAGGCGCGCCGAGGCAGTGGTTCACGCCACGCCGCACTTGCTCTACTTGGCGCGCGCCAACGTCAAGCTCGGAGACTTGGTGCAGGCGCGGGAGCACTACTTGGCGATCGTCAACGAAGGTTTGCCGCCAGGTGCCAACGACTTCTTGAAGGAAACGCGGAGCACGGCCGAGAGCGAGCTCGAAGCGCTCGAGCCGCGCGTGCCCCGCGTCACCATCGTGGTTCAGGGCGACAACGACGACGGCCTCGTCGTCACCATGGACGATGGCCCGGTCTTGCCGGCTTTGCTCGGTGTCCCGCAGCCGCTCAATCCGGGAACGCACCGCTTCAAGGCCGTCACCCACA
>JAEYVE010000275.1 GCA_023432025.1 Pseudomonadota bacterium | reverse complement strand
CGAAAAGTCGCGCGAGGTCCAGATTCAGTAGCGGGCCCTCTCGCGCAATGCGGTCGGCGACCGCCATATCGCCTCACCTCGCTTGCTGGGGCAGTCGTAGTCGAAACTGACATGACTGCCCCGGGCGCTCGCCCCGGGCCCACCTGCGCCCCCCAACGGAGGCTTCCGTTCCGACCGTTCCACCCCACAGGAAAGCCGCCTCCGGTCGACACATGCGCGTTTCCGTTGACCACCTGCGGCGCCGCACCGCTATCGTCGCTTCGGATGCAACTATTTTCCAACTCCCCGTGGGCGACCGCTCGGTCGACGTGGTTCGTCACAGGTTGTTTGGTCCTTGGCTCGCTCGCTCTGTCGGCTTGCGGCAGCTCTGAACCGAAAGCTGACGCAGACGCGGGCGGCGCTAGCGGCGGCACCGCGGGCAGTGGCGGCGTGCCTAGCTCCGGCGGCATGCCAGCTGGCTCCGGCAGCTCGCCCGCAACCACCGGCGGCGACAATGGTCAGGGTGGCGGCGTCAACAACAGCGGCGGAACAGAGGGCAACGGCGGCAGTGGAGGCGCTGGCGGCGGCGACGGAACGGGCGGCAGTGGAGGCGCTGGCGGCGGCGACGGAACGGGCGGCGCGTCCAACGTCGATGCCACGTGCAACGCCGGAATTCAGACGGGCACACCGCGCGTGCTGACGCTTTCGGGCAACACGTTTGCCCACGACCCCACGATGATCAAAGTGGGCGCCACGTACTACCGGTATTGGACGGGGCCTCACATCCCGGCCGCCACGTCGACGAATCTAACGCATTGGACCGACGCCCCCACGGTGTACGAGGGTTCCTACCCGTCGTGGTCGACCACATGGCTCGCCGACATTCCGGGCAACACGTTCAACTTCCCGTGGGCGCCGGACGTGTCGAGCTTTGGCGACCGCGTTCACATTTATTCGAGCTTCTCGGCGAAGTTCGGCGACAACATCTCGTGCATCACGCACCTCTCGACGACCGACATCACCTCCGGAAACTGGACGGACCACGGTCCCGTCATCTGCACGGAGGGCAACGAAAACTACAACGCTATCGACGCGGACGTGGGTCTCGACGTGAACGGCACACCGTACTTGGCGTTCGGTAGCTTCTGGGATGGCATCGAGGCGTTCGAGCTCAACCCGGACGGAAGCCGCAAAGGCAACACTCTAACGCGCCTCGCGTGGGCGCCGCAGATCGAGGCGCCCGTGCTGTTTTACCGGTGCGGCTACTACTACTTGCTCGTCACGTGGGGGCTCTGTTGCCCGGGCGAAGGGCGCTCCGTCAGCGACCTCACGTACCGCGTGGCGGCGGGTCGCTCGGAAAATATTCTGGGGCCGTACGTCGACCGAAGCGGCAAAACGCTCTTGTCCGGCGGTGGCACCCTGATCGTTCAAGGAGACGGCACAGCGTGGGCGGCGGCCGGTCACAGTGACGTTTTGTTCGACGGAGACAACGTCTACCATCTCTATCACGCCTACGCGCAGTCCAACGGAGCGGCTTCGCTCAGAATCGCGGAGCTGATGTTCGACGCCGAAGGGTGGCCGGTTCCTCATGCGCCCTGAAGAGAGACTGCGTTGGCTCTCGCGGCCTCGTGTTCTCGGCGCGGCTGGCTCCTGACAGGATCTGTCAGCCCCGGAGGATAGACCTCGGGCATGACGAAGTCCGCCCAAGAGCAAGCCAAAATCCGTCTCCATTACCACCCGTGGTCACGCGCCGCTGGCGTGCGCTGGCTCCTGGAAGAGCTCGGCGTGCCGTACGATGTGAGCTTCGTGGACCTCCTCGGAGCCGGAGGGGCGCCGGAAGAATATCGAGCCATTCACCCGCACAAAAAGGTGCCGGCCCTCGAGGTCGACGGCCAGGTCATTACCGAGCGCGCGGCCATCACCATTTACTTGGCGGACCGCTTTTCCTTGGGCGAGCTCGCGCCCTCGCTCGAGGACCCGCGACGCGGGACCTACCTGAAGATGCTCGTCTACTGTGACGCCGTGGTGGATCCGTGCGTCGCTTTGCACTTCAAAAAGATTGAGCACAAGCCTTCCGACTACTCGTTTGGCGCGTACGAAGACACCATTCGCAACTTGAAGGCGCATTTGGGTACTCATCCGTTTGCTGCCGGCTCCGAGTTCACCGCCGCCGACACTCAGCTGGCGAGCAGCCTCGGATACACGATTCATCATCTCCAGGCAGTTCCGCCGGAGCCGGAGTTTCTGGCCTATCTCGCGCGGGTTGCCGACCGCCCTGCTCACCTTCGGTCGCAGAAACTCGACGCGGAGCTCATGAGCGCGGTTGCGAAACGTCCCGCGAGCTGAGGAAAGCCGCTCGCCCCGAGGTGCGGCCATCGGTCGCACCTCGGGGCCCCGCTGTCTGGCTCTCTCGCGTCTGCGCTGCCACTCTCGGGAGCGCCGCGAGAACGACAGCATGGACAAAACGGAACGACTCTTCGCCCTCCTCGATGCGCTCCGGCGCCGACGCGGGCCGGTCACTGCGGAGACGCTTGCCGAAGAGCAACAGGTCTCCGTGAGAACCATTTACCGGGACGTTCAGACGTTGATCGGTTTGGGCGCACCCATCGAAGGCGAAGCCGGTCTCGGGTACGTTCTTCGACCAGGCTTTTTCATGCCGCCGCTCATGTTCACGCCCGTGGAGCTCGAGGCTCTCGTTCTCGGGGTGCGTTGGGTGCAAACGCTCCCCGACGGCGAGCTCGGCGCAGCAGCACGGAACGCACTGGCCAAAATTGCGACCGCCTCGAACGACGACCTCCGCGCTCGCATCGACGATCCTGGACTGTGGCCCGCCAATCTCCCCAATCAGGAGAGCAAAGCACGCACGCCCATCCTCGAAAGAGCGCGTCAGGCCATGCGCAGCGAACGCGCCGTGGAGCTCGACTACGAGGACGCGGAAGGCCGCGCTACCCGGCGCACGATTTGGCCCGTTCAGCTCGCCTACCACGAGCAAAAGGAAATCGTCGTGGCGTGGTGTTGTTTACGCGAAGCCTACCGCTTGTTCCGCACGGACCGCATCAAAGCCTTCGAGCTCACGGAGCAGCCCTACGGCCGCCGCCGCGCCGAGCTCACGGTCGAGTGCATGGCCCATTGGACGCGAGAACGCGCGCGCCACGCGGGACACGAATGAAGGCTCGGGCGCGCGGCCCGAAGCGACGGAACGTACACGCCCTGAAGCGGGGTGCTGCGAGGCAGCAAAGCCCGCGGACCCGGGCTTGATTCGTTGGTGTGCCCGCAGGCGGTGAGAGCCGTCTTCGGGTACGTCGTTTTGTGTCGGCGGTCCTGAGCGCCGCGCGACGCTTCTTGGCGGAGGCCGTGGTCATGGAGCCGTGGTAAACGGGCCCAGTGTCTGCGAACGCCTTCGATCAGAAGTTCGGGGAAGGACTGCTCGCGACCGTCGGCACCGGTCCCGGGGTGTATCGCTACACGAACGCCGAAGGAGTCGTCATCTACGTCGGCAAGGCCAAGAACCTGCGACGGCGCCTGGCGAGCTATCGCAACGCGGGACGCAAGAAGACGCATCGAAAGATGCGCAGGGTGGTGAAGGCCGCCGCCAGCCTGAGCTACGAGCACGTCGCGACGGAAGAAGAAGCGCTTCTGCTCGAGAACACGCTCATCCGCGAGCTGAAGCCGGCGCTCAACATCGACGGCGCCTTCTCATTTCTGTACCCGGCCATCGGTGTCGGTCGTACCGACAAACACTCGCTTTTGTGTTTCACGACGCAGCCGGAGGCGTACCAAGCCCACGGCCTCACCTGGTACGGCACGTTCCGTTCACGGCCTCGCGCA
Organism: Pseudomonadota bacterium; assembly: GCA_023432025.1. Lineage (GTDB taxonomy): Bacteria > Myxococcota_A > Polyangia > Polyangiales > Polyangiaceae > NIC37A-2. Next base: position 32,588 of record JAEYVE010000275.1, on the reverse strand, counting down.
AAGCTCGCCTTCGACGCCCTCGTCGAGCTCTTGAGCCTCATCGGTCATCAGGAAAAGCGCACGGCCCTGCCCGCGCACACTTCTCGCCGCGGCTCGCGTTTCGTCGGGCTCCGGCAGCTCCCCCCGGAGCTCGCCGACAACTTGCCGTCGTTCTTCGCAGGCGAAAACGGAGCGTTCCTCGGAGCCCTCGCCCGCTCGCTGCTCTCCAAACCGAGGGCGCGCCGAGAAGCCAGCGAGGTGCAAGAGAAACTGAGCGCCCTCAAACACTTCTTCGAGAAGGACGCCGTCCGCTTACGCGATGCCCTGAGAACCCTCGGCCGACAAGGCACGTTCGTTTCCGGGACGGAGCGCGACGCCCTGTTCATTCGCTGGGGGAGCCGCCCCTTCGAAACCCCAGAACGCGTGTAACGAATCGCCTTCCGGCGACGTATCCGTGCAGCTCACGGAAGCAAGGAGAGTATCGCAATGCCGGAAAGCAGTCCTGACGTGTCGCAATCGCACGAGGAGCCAAAGCGCGAGGGAGTGGAAATTCTCGTTGGGGTCAACGTGACCGATGAGGACGGTTACCGGCGCTACCGCGAGCACATGCTGCCGCTGCTCACGGCGCACGGCGGCAGCTTCGGGCTCGATACGCGCGTCTCCGAGGTTCTGCGCTCCCCCGAGCCGGGGCCGTTCAACCGCCTCTTCACCATCCGCTTTCCCTCACGCGAAGCGCTCGACACCTTCTTTTCGCATCCCGCCTACCTCGAGGTTCGAGCCGCGTGGTTCGACAGGAGCGTCTCGAACGCAATCCGCTTCGCCTCGTATTCCGTCATTATCGAAGAGTGATACCCGTCAGGAGAGGGGTACGGAGGCTGGCGCGCGCCTCGCACCGTCGCCCACCTATTTTTCCGAGCCGCGCAACAAATGAACCTCTAACACACAAAGCGCTGATACTTTGCCCGCTCGCTGCATTCGGAGGGCGAGACCTCTCGACGGGCGGCGGGGAAACAACGGGAAGCGCCGGAGGGGCGAATCGGATGGGAAAACTGCGTTTTAGTTCTGTTAGCGCGTTGGTTGTCAGCGGTGTCATCGGCATCGCGTGTAGCTCGGACGAGGGCTCCTCTGGCGGCGGACAGACCGTCGCCCTCCCCGGTTCTTTGTCCGTGGTGACGGATATCGAACCTGGAAAGGTGTGCGAAGCCGGTGGCGTGAGGATTCAGAACGGCATCGACGACAACAAAAATGGCGAGCTCGACGCGGACGAGGTGACGAGCAGCGCCAACGTGTGCACCGGCGCTACGGGCAGCAAGGGCGCAAAAGGCAAAAAAGGCGCAGATGGGCGGGACGGCGCAAACGGCGTGGATGGCGTTGGGCTAGATAGCCTGGTGAGCACAGCCGACGCCGAGCTAACCGAATGCCCCACGGGTGGCTCCGTCGTTTCCTTCGGTCGAGATCTGAATCAAGACGGCGTTCTCGACTCGGCTGAAGTGGAACAGCGCGTGACCTCGTGCAATGGCGCCGACGGCGCAAACGGCGCGGATGCGTGCGCGCCCGTGATTCAGACGACCGTTCTCCCCGTGGGAGACCCCCACTGCCCGGCGGGCGGATTCCTGGTGGCGCTTGGTGCCGATAGTGGCGACCCGACGGGTGGTGAAGGTGGTGCAGGTGGCGGTTCTGAGAGTGTCGCTTGCGATGGTCTGCTCGGCCCTCGAGAAGTCAGCGCCACCCAGTACGTGTGTAACGGCGTAGACGGAGCGGTGGGCGCAACGGGCGCTACCGGACCAGCCGGGCCGACCGGGCCCATTGGACCCACCGGGCCGACCGGGCCCATTGGACCCACCGGGCCTATCGGAGAAACTGGTCCCACCGGGCCGACGGGGCCCATTGGACCCACAGGGCCCACTGGAGAAACCGGGCCCACTGGTCCCACTGGAGAAACCGGGCCCACTGGTCCCATTGGAGAAACCGGGCCCACTGGTCCCACTGGAGAAACCGGGCCCACTGGTCCCATTGGAGAAACCGGGCCAACAGGTCCCACTGGAGAAACCGGGCCAACAGGGCCCGCTGGAGAAACCGGCTCCACTGCTCAAGCCACGCTGCTCAGGACGACCTATAGCGCAAGCTATTGCGGCGGCGCCGGCGGCGTGAAGATCGAAGCCGGTGTCGACGATTCCGGCGACGGGATCCTCGATGAGGACGAGGTGGATTCTTCGTCCATCCTGTGCGGCACGTATCTGCGCGCAACGAGCTGCAGCGAACAACTCGCTCAAGCTCCCGACTCAACCGATGGTCTCTATACGTTCGACGTGAATGGCACGGACCTGACCGTCTACTGCGACATGACACGCGACGGAGGAGGCTGGACGCTGGTGGCCAACAACGTCGATGCGGTGGCGGACAATCCTACACCCAACTGGGTCGATGCACTGACTGCCGTGACCACCGTCGGTACCTACGGGGACGACCTGAGTCTATTCGACGTTTGGGTTGGTCTGGACTATTGGAATTCGCTCGGAACGCAGATCCGCATGGACTTTGGAAACACAGTCGGCGAGCCCGCCTACCAGGTCATCTACGACTTCGAAGTCGATACCGCAGGCAACTACAGTCTGGATCTGGGCGAAGGCGGTCCCACCATTGGTGACGCTGATACGGAAATGTCCGCCGACGGCTGGCATGCAGGTGCGGGCTTTTCGACCTTCGACCAAGACAACGACACCTTGGACGATGGCAACTGCAGTTTCGAAACCGGCGCCAACACCCCCTTCTGGTACAAAGCCTGCTGGAGGGAGACGCTGTGGGGCTATGCGAAAGAGACCGGGCCGTTTTTCAACCACGAAGTTCGTAGTTGGGGCGCCTACTGGGTGAAATGAGCCGCATCGGTTGAGCGCGAATTGATGACCGCAAAAGAGGTCAGGACCCTACTGGGGCCTGGCCTCTTTTGCGTTTTGCCGCGCGAACTGATCTGGTGCGACCAGAGGTGGAGCGCCCGCGGACAACGAGGACTCCATCACGCTGGTTGGGTGTTGGGCGCACTGCCGACGCCATTTCTTCGAGGCCGCCATCTGCAAGTACGCAGTGGGCGTGCAGGGCGCCTTGCGAGATGGGTGCGCCGCAGCGGTTCCATCGCTTCGTCCACCGTCACCTGGTCGGGGTCCACGCCGCTCACAAACTCAGGGACGCGCATCCAGGCTGAGAAACGCGGGTTCAGACGAGCATTGCGAAGGCCGTACCGATCCCCACGTGGCCCTGGGCTGGACATACGCGAGAGCAGTCAAGTGGGCGGCGGTCGCGACAGGTGGGCTTCTGGTTGCCGCACAGCTCGTCCCTTACGGGCGCGGTCATGTGAACCCGCCCGTGGTGAGGGAACCGATTTGGGATCGCCCCATGACTCGCACGCTTGCCGTACGAGTGTGCTTCGACTGTCACAGCAATGAGACCTCGTGGCCCTGGTATTCTCATGTCGCGCCGATGTCCTGGCTCGTGCAAAGGGACGTGGACGAAGGGCGGCGCGTGCTCAACTTTTCGGAGTGGCAGCGAAGCTACGAAGAAGCGGGTGAGTCGTCGGAAGTGGTTCTCGAGGGTGAAATGCCTCCACGGAGCTACACAGCCATCCATCCATTCTCCGCCGAGGAGCGGGCGGCACTCGCCCAGGGGCTCGCCGCAACCCTCGGCACCGCGGACGGGGGAGCGACTGACCTTCCTCCAGGCGACCACCCTCCTCAGCGAGCCTTCCGCAGATAAATGTACCAGTAGACGGCAGCGGACCATGAGAGAGCCGCCGACGATATTCCCGAGCGTCCACCGAGGCGACTCGAGCCGGGGCGACGATTCGCGAGGCTGCGGCTCGGGTCGGCGTGACGCCATCGACGGCGTACCTTTCACACACTGGGACTCGCCCGTCGAAGGCGAGGTCCGCTGCTCCAGCGGACCGAGACGCAGCGCCGAGTCCCTCCTCGGGCGCGAGCAGAGCGAGTGCACGAGGAGGGACTCGAACCCCCACGCCTTGCGGCACCGGAACCTAAATCCGGGGCGTCTACCAATTCCGCCACTCGTGCAAGTCGCCCGCCGCGAAGCGGCGGGCGCGAGGGCCTCTGAATACGTCAGCGCACGTCCCAAGTCCACCGCATCCACCGGCCTCCAGATTGCGCGCGCCGGACCGTTTCTTTCGCGCGTCGAAAAAGCGTTTCTCACCGCGCCAGCCACGAACCTTCGAGCCTTCTGCGCCCCCCAAGAACCCAAGCAAGCGAAAAGCGCAGGGTGCTCCCCCGCACCCCAAGAGAGCCCCGACGCTTACGCCGCGTTTGCGTTGTCGTCCTTGTCCGAAGGCGCGTCGTCTTGAGCGGCGGCTTCGTCGTCCTTCTTTTTGCTGAAGAGCATTTTGAGGCCGGCGAAGAGCGCGATGGCGCCGAAGACGAGGAGCTTTTTGCCGGCCATGAGCAGCGCGAGTAGGCCTTTGAAGAGGCCGACCTTGGTCGCGATTTTGCCGGCCACGAGCGCGCCGATGCCGTAGGCCGCCACCTTGTCCGTGCCGTCCACGAAGTCTTCGTAACGGTGACCTTCGTTGAACTCGACGAAGCCGAGCACCTTCGTCATTTCTCTTTTCACGACGGGCAGCTGCGGCATGATGGCGATGGCGTTGAGCTCCAGCACGCCGCGACGCCCCAGCACGCGAATGGCGTAGTTGAGCGTTTTGTCGGGCGCGCCCGCGACCTGCAGCTCCTTGGCCCAGTAGAGCTTGTGCGCCGCCTGGTCGTAGTGCGGCGGCTCCGCCCAACCGACGAGATCCATGGCCGGGTAACCCGCCTTGGTGCGCTCTTCGTTAGCGGCCTTCGTGCCCTCCTGCATTTCGGAGAGCAAGTCGTCGTAGTCGATGTCCTCTGCGTCATCGTCCTCGACGTAGCCGTCCTCCGCGTAGGTGATGATGACGCCCCACGAATCGTCTCCGAAGAGGCCCGTGGCGCGCGGGTAGATCATGCCGAGCGCGCCCGAGCCCGGCGGATTGCCCCACGCTTGCGTGAGCACGCGCTCGGTGTCCTGCGCGTTCAAAAACGCGAAATCCTCCGGCAGAGTGACCGTGGCCAGATCTCCTCGCAGCGAGACTTTGCCGCTCTGCGATCCCAGCGAGCGCATGAACTCCGCCTGCGCCGCGGCTTCTTGCTCGGCCTCGCTGGGCGCGCTCCCGGGAGCCTCTGCCTGAACGGCGGCCGCCGCTGCGTCCGCCGCCTCTCCTTGGGCGAGCGCCGCGCTCGTGGCCAAAAGCCCGGCCAACACCATTCCAATGCCCCAACCACTCACACCAGCGATTCGTGTCATCAACCGACCTCCAGAACGAACCTGCGTAGGACAGGTTTCTGGGGAAGTCCATGCACGACCCCGCCCGGTGCTCCCGCACTGCGCTCCCGCACTGCGCTCCCGCACCGCGCCCGAGCGGCACGCAGCAGCGCCCGAGCGGCGCGCGGCTCAGGGCGCTGCTGCGAAGCGCTCGGCCAAGCGATCCATCAGAGCATTCACCGTGGGGTCCACGGAGAAGCGCGCCGCGTGCTTCTGGTGGTAAGCGACGATTTGGCGCGCGCCCTCGTGAAACGGAATGGTGGCGCGAAAGTCCGGCACGAGTCGGCGCACCTTGGTGTTGTCGAACAAAACGCTGTGCGCCTTGTCCCCGAGCAAGCCGGCGCCCCAGTCCGGATGCTCGCGCGCAATGACGTGCGACGGCACGTGCACCAAACGAGGCCGCACGCCTGCGGCGCGCGCGATGGCGCCGAACACTTCGTTCCATGGCAGCGCTTCGTCCGACGTGATGTGAAACGCCTCACCGAGCGCGGCAGGGTGCCCCAGGAGCCCCACGAAGCCCTTGGCGAAATCCTCGTGGTGAGTGAGCACCCAAAGCGACGTGCCGTCCCCGTGCACCACGACGGGCTGCCCCCGGAGGAGGCGCGCGAGCACCGTGTAGCCTGCGCCGTACGGATCGAACGGCAGCAGCGTTTCGTCGTAGGTGTGCGAAGGCCGCACGATGGTCATGGGGAAGCCCTCCTCGCGATACGCGCGGAGGAGCCGCTCTTCACACGCGATCTTGTTGCGCGAGTACTGCCAGTACGGGTTGTGGAGCGGCGTGGACTCCACGAGGGGCACTCGCACCACCGGCTTGTGGTAGGCGGACGCGGAGCTGATGAACACGTACTGCGACGTGCGGTCGCGAAAGAGCTCCAAGTCTCGCTCGATTTGCGCGGGCTCGAACACGATCCAGTTCACGACGGCGTCGAAACGATGGTCCCCGAGCGCCGCGCGAACTGCCTCGGCGTCGTCGATGTCCGCTTGCAGTACGCGCGCGCCTTCGGGGATGGGCCGGACGGACTTGCCACGGCAGAGCAAATACAGCTCCACGCCGCGCTGAAGCGCGAGCCGTGAGCACGCCGAGCTGATGATGCCAGTGCCGCCAACGAACAAGACTTTCATGTTCGCTTGTATGCTCCAAACGCACTTCGGCCTTCGCTGGAAACGGATCGACGCGCGAAAAAGGGAGCCGAGCCCGTTCGAGCCACCCGCTTCGCCCAGCAAACCCGAAGAGAAAGCGGAACCTCTTGACGAAAAGGGGTTCACCAGCCCAGCGTGCGGCTCGAGGTAGTAGGGGCGTCACCGTCCCCGCTCCCTCACCCCTTCGATCCATGTCCGACTCGAGCCCTCCGTCCTCTGCACCTAGTCGGGCCTCTCTGCGGGCGCCCTATTCGTCCCTCGCCCAGCGAACGCCCGAAAGCGACGCACAGGCTCCGGCCGGCACGAGCCAACCGAGCCAGGCGCCTCGACACCGCACCCCCACCTGGAACGACACCAGCAAGGCCCGCGCACGCGCCTGCAGAACGCACGGCCTCGCGCGTCGCCCGGACGGAACGTGCATGGCGTGCGAGCGCGAAAAGAAGCAGGCGCGCTCCTTCGGCGGAGTTTGGCTGTGGGCGCTCGTGGTCGTCGTGGTCGGCGGCATCGTTTGGCTTTTGCTCTCGAAGAGCAGCTCGGCGCACACCGTGACCGTGCAACCGACGGCGCCGGAGCCCCCTCGGGTGACCCATCCGGCCGGGGCCAGCGCCGCACCGGAGCCGCCGGCGCCGCGCCCGACCGTGGACAGGCCGGTCGAAATTTCGCCGCGCGGCTAAGGCCCCTGGGCGGAAACGTCGTTCGGCGTAAAACCCCGTCGATGACCGCACCATCGCACCAGCAAGCGGGCTCCTTGGCACAGCCTTCGAGCAAATCCCTGACGCTCGGCGATTTGGACGCCGTGGTGTTCGACCTGGGCGGCGTGCTCTTGAACCTGGACTACGGCGCCACCACGCGCGCGTTGGGCGAGCTTTCGGGGCGCGACGTTTCTAGCCTGTACACGCAGGCCGAACAGTCCGTCGTGTTCGACCGCTTCGAGCGTGGGGAGACGAGCGCCGCGGAGTTTCGCCGGGAGCTCCGCGCCATGCTCGGCACGACCTCTTCGGACGACGAGCTCGACCGCGCCTGGAACGCCCTCTTGCTCGACTTGCCGGAGGAGAATTTGAATCTCCTCACGCGTCTGCGCGACACGCACCGCGTATTTCTGCTGAGCAACACCAACGAGCTGCACCTCGACGCCTTCCTCGCACGTTACGAGCGCGCGCACGGCAAACGCGGCGCCTGGTCCGCGTTCTTCGACCGAGACTACTATTCGCACCTCTTGGGCATGCGAAAGCCGGAAGAACGCATCTTCGAGCACGTGCTCACCTCCGAGGGACTGGACAGAAAACGCACGCTGTTCGTGGACGACAATCCACACAACGTCGCCGTGGCGCGCACGGTGGGCATGCACGCGGTCTGGATTGACGCTTCGGGGCGCGGCGCCGCGCCGACGTGGGGCGCCACGGGCTTGGTGCCGCACACCTTGGACGGGCTACCCGACATCGGTGAGCTCTTCCTCCGGCTCGCGGCGCTGGATTGACGAAGCCACGCGCCGCGCCCTGGCTCAGTGCGGGAGCACCGCGCAAAGGGGTGCTTTGCCGCCCCCTGAAAACCGCCAGCTCCCCCTCGAGCGCCGTCCGGGCCCCACACTCGAACCGGGCGCTCGAACCCGACACTCGAACGCTCCCCGGCGTGCGAAGCTTTCGGGTACGAGGGCCTGTTTCGCTGTACGCTCCCCGGCCATGACAGCTGGGTCTTCCTTTCGTTCGCAGCCCGTCGAACGCCGTTCTTCGTCCACGGCTCTCCGTACGCCGCGACGCTCGAGAGATGCGTGGAAGGCGCTCGGCGCGCTCACGTGTGCGCTCACGTTGCTCGGCCTTGCGGGGTGCGGAGAGGAAGAGCGGCCCGACATCGCGCCCACGTGGATGGAAGCGATTGACCCGGAGATCTACGGCTACTGCAAAGAGCTCTGCGCGGATCTCGAGTGCCAAGAGCTCGCGGGCAACGGCTGCGAGCACAACTGCTCCACGTGGCTCGACGCGCTGGACGACACGTGCGGCGACAGCATGCGCGCCGCGTTCGACTGCCAACGCGACCTCTCGTGCAACGAGCTTCAGGCGTACTACCAAAAGGGCCGCGAGCACGAACAGTGCGGTGAGCTGATCGCCGAGCAGCATCGAGCCTGCGCGATCGAAGACGCGAGCCCGGGCTGCGATGCCTTCTGCGAAACCGCCATCGAGTGCGACAAGTCGCTCGCCACCGTCTGCAACGACAACTGCCTCATGAACGAAGCGCGCCTCGAAGGAAAGTACGGCGCCAAGTGCCGCAAGGCAGCCGACGCGCTCTACGAATGCGAAGGCAAAGCGACGTGCGGGGATCTTCGGCTGCTTCAAGACTCGGGTTTCGTGCCCGAGGCATGCAGAACGCTCGCCCAAAAGGTGAGCGCCGAGTGCAAGTGACGGCCTCCGCGCGGGCGACCACGCATTGGCTCAGTGACTCAGCAGCTCAGTGGCTCAGTGGCTCAGTGGCTCAGTGGCTCAGTGGCAGCGCACGCCGCGCGGTGACGGCAACTGCAACGTGACCTTGGCGCCCGCCGAAGCTTTGCGAACGGCCTCGGCGCGATCCCCCGGATCGGGGTGCGTGGACAGGAGCGCGGGCGGCGTGGGGCCGGCGTCTTCCTTCAAGCGCGCAAAAAACGTGGCCAAGCCATTCGGATCGATGCCGGCGCGAGTGAGCAGCTCGAGGCCTTTTTCGTCCGACTCGCTCTCTTGGGCGCGGTCGTAGCTCAGGCTGGTCAGCGTGCCGACGGACTGCGTCATCCAGTCGTAGTCCGTGCCGCCGGTGAGCATCCACAAGAACACGCGGCCGCCGACCTCTCGCAAGATGCGCCGCGTGCCATGACGTTGAATGGCGTGCTGCAGCTCGTGGCCGAGCACCCCCGCAACCTCTTCGCCCGTGGACGCCGCTTCCAGCAGTCCGCGATTGACGGTGACGTAGCCGCCCGGCAGCGCAAAGGCGTTCACCGCTGGGTCGTCCACCACGCGAAAGTGGAACTCGAACGGCACGTCGCCCGCAGCCTGAACCAGCGGCGCCGCGAGCTTTTCGACGTAAGCCTTGGCCTCGGGGTTCGGGCACTCGTTGCCCATGAGGGCCATTTGCTTGGACGCCACGGCGCCCAGCTGTCGATCGAGCTCGGGCGAAATGAGCGGCGTCGCTGCCGACGCCAGCGCGCCGCCCGCCCACACCGCGCCAACGCCGATGCCAACGATGACGAGCGCCGCGATGCCGACCTCGACGGCGATGCGCTTACCGCTGTTTTGAAAGCCCACCGTTTCTTCGACGGGCGCGTCGTCTCCGCGCGGCGGCGGAAAGCCGCCGGGAGGGACCACGCGGGAGCTCACCGAGTCTGCGGTCGACGTGACAGGGGCCTCGGGCGCCTGCTCCGCCGAATGCGCTAGATCTGCGGGAGAAGAAGGTCTGTCGGCGTTCATGCGTGGACTCGAATGCGTTCTACCTTGCACGCGCGCGCGACTCGTCACAAGGTGGCTCGGCCGCCCTGAACGGAATTCTTCGTTCGTTCGCGCGGCTTTACCCCGGTCGGGCCCTGGCCCGAAGTGGCAACGGGGCAAACCAGGAAACTCTCATGCAGTACGAGATCCAACACGGCCCGTCCTTCGCGTGGCTCAAGGTCATGCTCGCGCCGGGCGACAGCGTTCAGTCCGAGGCCGGCGCGATGGTGCGCCGCGCCCCTCAGCTCGAAATGACGACGCACCTGAACGCCGGGCACCGCCCCGGCGTATTCCGCGTCATTTGGTCGTTTTTGGTGGCGCTCTTGCGGAGGTTTCTCGGCGGCGAAACCATGTTCGTCAACCGCTTTCAGGGGCCGAGCGGCGGTGAGGTCGTGCTGGCGCCGTCGCTCAGCGGGCACATCATTCATCGCCCGTTGAACGCGGGTCAGCGCATCTTCGTGCAAACGGGGAGCTACTTGGCCAGCACCGGCAGCGTCGACACCAAGGTGCGCTTCGGCGGCTTGCGAGCGCTGTTCGGCGGGGAAGGCCTCGTCTTGCTCGAGTGCTCGGGCGAGGGCGACTTGTTCGTCAACTCCTACGGCGGCGTGGTGCCGGTCCAGGTGGACGGCAGCTTCGTCGTGGACACGGGTCACATCGTGGCGTTCGACGGCACGTTGGACTTCAAGGTGCGCGGCGTCGGCGGCTTCAAGTCGCTTCTTTTTTCCGGAGAAGGATTGGTTTGTGAGTTCCGCGGTCGCGGAACCATCTACATCCAGTCTCGCAACCTGAACAGCTTGGTCGGCTGGATCAGCCCCCTGCTCCCCGCCTGAGGCGACGAAAGGAACCCCTCATGCATTTCGAAATTACCTACAACCCCGCGCACTCTCTGGCCACGGCTCACCTGAACGCCGGCGAGTCCGTGCGCGCCGAGGCTTCGGCCATGGTCAGCATGACGCGCAACGTCGGCGTGCAAACCAACGCCAGGAGCCCCGCGGGCGGCGGCTTGTTCAAGGGCCTCAAGCGCTCCCTGCTCGGTGGCGAGTCCTTCTTCACCAACCTCTACACGGCGCAGTCGAACGGCGCGCACGTGACCTTTGCGCCTGACTTGTGCGGCAGCATGGTGACGCACGACTTGTCCGGCGAGTCCTTGTTCATACAGGGCTCCAGCTACGTGGCGGCGCCGGACACGGTGAGCATCGACACCAAGTTTCAGGGCTTCAAGGGGCTCTTCAGCGGTGAGTCGTTGTTCTTCCTCGAGGCGAGCGGACACGGCCCGGTGCTCATGAACGCCTTCGGCGCCATCGAGGTCATCGACCTGAACGGCGAAATGATCGTCGACACGGGACACCTCGTCGCCTTCACCAGCGGCATCAACTACACGGTGTCCAAGGCCGCCTCCGGCTGGATCGCCAGCTACTTGAGCGGCGAAGGGCTCGTCTTGCGCGTCTCCGGGCGCGGCAAGCTGTACGTGCAGAGCCGCAACCCCAGCGAGTTCGGTAAATCCGTGGGCAAGCGTTTGCCCGCCCGGGAGGCATGACCATGCAGTACGAAATCCTCGATTCCCCCGACTTCGCGGTGGTGCGCGTCACGCTCGACGCCGGCGAAAAAATCGTCTCGGAGAGCGGCGCCATGGTGGCCATGGACACCGGCCTGGACCTGGAAACGAGCATGCGCGGAGGGCTGCTCGCGGCCGCCAAGCGCAAGCTGCTGGGCGGCGAGTCGCTCTTTCAGAACACGTACACGGCCAAGAGCAACGGCCAGCGCATTTTCTTCGCGCCACCCACCGAGGGTGACGTGCGCGCGCGGCAGCTCGCGGACGGCGAGGTGTTCTTCATGCAGAGCGGCGCCTACGTGGCCCACTACGGAGGAGACCTCAAGCTCGACACCAAGTGGGGCGGCGTCAAAGGCTTCTTCAGCGGCACCGGTCTGTTCTTGATCAAGATCACGGGCCCAGGCCTCGTGTTCTACTCGAGCTACGGAGCCATCCACGAGGTGGCGTTGAACGGCGCGGGCTACACCGTGGACACCGGACACATCGTCGGCTTCACCGAAGGCGTCAACTACTCCGTGCGCGCCTTCGGCGGCTTCAAGGGCCTCTTCTTCAGCGGAGAAGGTTTGGTGGCGGACTTCGACGGTACCGGTCAGGTGTTCTTGCAAACGCGCAACGCGCAGAGTCTCGCCGCGTTCTTGCACCCGTTCCGTCCCGTCAAGTCCAAGGGCTGAACGGCTCTCGGACGAACGGCTCTCGGACGAACGGCTCGAAGACAGAGCCGAAGACGCCTCGCGATCGAACGATCGTGGGGCGTTTTCTTTTTTTGCGCGGCCAGGTTCAGCGGGAACCTTCACCGCTCTGGCAACGGCCGTCTCCGCACACCGGCCCCTCCGGATGAAAGAGGCACGCGAGGCTCGACTCACACGGCACGCATCGTCCCCCGAAACACACGTTGCCGGCGGGGTGCCCGGCGCAGTCGGCTGGACCTTTGCACGCCACACAAGCTCCGGCGCACACATTTCCGGCGGGGTGCTCGGTGCAGTCTTCCGCGCGCTGGCACTTCTGGCACTCGCCCTCGACGCAACGCGCGCCGTGGCAGTCTTCGTCTCCGGCGCACGCAACGCATCTGCCCTCGGAGCACACCGAACCTGCCGGGTGTCCCGCGCAGTCCGCGCTCCGCGAGCACCCCTTGCACGCGCCTTCCACGCACACGCCCGAGCCGCAGTGCGCGCTCACCTCACAGGCGACGCACCGACCGCGAACACACTGCCCACCCCGCGGGTGCTCCCGACAGTCTCGATTGTGCTCACAGGGCTCACACTCGCCGTCGTCGCACACCGCGCCGTCGCAGTCGCCCGAATTGCCGCACGGGCCACATTGACCGCTCAGGCAGGCGTTTCCCGCCGGGTGATTCGAACAGGCTTCGTTGGAAGCGCACGGCGTGCAGGAATTCGCCACACACAGGGCGCCGCCGCAGTGTGCGTCGTGTGAGCACTCGACGCAGCGGCCGCGCTCGCAGTGAAGGCCGCCGCACTCCGCGTCGCTCCGGCAAACGCCGCACGCTCGCGGCCCACATTGGCAAACGCGGTTTTCACAACGGTCGCCACCTTCTCGAAAGCAGTCGACGCCACACGCCTCGCATTGCGTTCGGGCCGACGTGGCGACACACTTGTTCGTTCCGCCGCTCGAGCAGCACAGCTCGTTCGCCTGACAGCCACGGTGAGTTTTCGGATCGCAGGCGGGCCACGGGGGAGCGCCCCCCGAGGCCTGTCCGCCGCTGGAAACGCCGCCGCCGCCGCTCGTCCAGCCGCCGCCGCTCGTCCAGCCGCCGCTCGAAGCCCCGCCGGAGTTTCGTCCGCCGCTCGGTGCGCCACCGCCGCCGCTCGTGAAGCCGCCGCCACCACTCGTGAAGCCGCCGCTCGTGAAGCCGCCGCCGCCGCTCGTGAAGCCGCCGCTCGAAGTGCCGCCGCCGCCCGTCTGGCCACCACTGCCACCGCTACCTTGCGTGACGCTGCCCGCCTGCCCGGCGTCCCCGCCCGTGCCCGCCACGATGAGCGTGTCGTTCGGACGCTCGGTGCAGCCTGCCCAGACGGCGAGCACCACAAAGCTCCAGAGCACGAGTTTGGGCTGCCGCATTTCGGTCTCCGCGGGAAAAAGGCGCATTTTCGCGCGAAGAGGCGCACGCGCTCTGCGGTTCCCGCTCGTCCTGGGTACGGCAGGGCCCACGTTTCGCTCGGCGAGATCGACTCGAACTGGGGCAGAAGCGCGCGATTCGGGGCCGAGCCGCCGCCCGCTCTCCCGCGACGGGCGCTGGTCTGTCAGTACAAAGGCGTGGGTCGCGCGGGAACCCCACAAGCTCGCGCGTCTCCGAGAGGAAAACCGCGTTGGCGAACGCGCGAACCGTTACCGGAGGTTCTCATGGCACGCACCCGTTCGACACGAATCCCCATCGAAAAAATGCCCGGCATGACGGTGCTGATGATTTCTTTCGCCGTCATTTTCGTGGTGCTCACCATCCTGGGCTTCGTGCTGGCGGCCCGCCTCATGGTGTGAAGCGGGCGAACGAACCGCGAAAAATGCCGCTTTCCCAAAGCGACGGCTACTTGGGCTCTTGCATCGTGGAGCAATGCAACGTGCCCAAGCCGAGCACCAAGTCGCGCGCATAAATGGGCACCACGGGGCGATCCGTAAAACAAGACTCGAGCACGTCGAGGGCAACGCGATCTCGCGCGTCGTTGAAGACGGGAACGAGCACCGCCGCGTTGGCGATGTAGAAGTTGGCGTAGCTCGCCGGAAGCCGCACGCCGCCATAGTGAACGGGCGACGGCATGGGCAGGCGAATCACCTCGAGCGCACGGCCGCGCGCGTCCCGCGCGCTCGTGAGCGCCTTCTGCGCGGCGCGTAGCGGAGCGTAGTTTTCGTCGCGCTTGTCCGTTTCGTCGCACACCACGACGCGCCCCGGCGCCACGAAGCGCGCAAAGTCGTCGATGTGACCCGACGTGTCGTCTCCCGCCACGCCGTTCGGGAGCCAAATGACCCGAGAGACGCCCAGGTACTCGCTGAGGAGCCGCTCGGTGCCGTCGCGGCCCAGACCCTTGTTGCGCGCGCGCTTGGACGTGAGCAGGCACTCCTCGGTCGTGAGCAGGGTGCCCTCGCCGTCCACGTCGATGGAGCCGCCCTCGAGCACCGCGCGCCGCCCGTCTTCGAGCACGGGAGAAACGCGCTCGGAAGCGAAGCGCCGCGCGATGAGCTCCCCGGAGGCGTCGTCCAAGCCATGATCTCGGTAGCGCGCCCAGCCGTCGAAGCGGAAGTTCACGGCCAACTTGCGGCGCGTCTTGCCGCGGCCACCCGTCACGAAGAGCGGCGCGTAGTCGCGAGTCCAAGAGCGGTTCGTGGGGCTCACCACGAAGTCCACCTGCTTCATCACGACTCCCGCCCGCTCGAACACCTTGCGAGCGCGGGCGCGTTCCGCCGCGTCGCGCACCAAGAGCCGCACGCGCTCGCCCTGACTCAAGACGCGCGCCATTTCGGCGAAGGTCAGCGGCAACGCCGCGAGCTTTCCGGGCCAGTCGGTGCGGTGGTGCGGGTACGCAATCCACGTGGCCTCGTGAGGCGCCCACTCGGCGGGCATGGAGAACCCCTGGGCGCGGGGGGTGGCGGAAGCGCGAAGCGCAGAGCGTTTGGTCGTCATCTTTTCCGGTTCACGAAGCGAAAGCGAAGTCTTCTTGGAGCAAGGCGCGCGCGCGGTGGCGCGCGCCGCGCGCGCGCGCTCAGCGGTCGCCGAGCCAACGCTTGTCGAGGCCGACGTAGGCGTCGATGCGACGGTCCCGCAAGAAAGGCCAGATTTGCCGCGTTTCTTCCAGCAGCGATAGATCACACTCGGCCACGAGCACCTCTTCGCCGGCGCCCGCTTGCGCGATGACGCGACCGAACGGATCGCACACGAAGCTGTGCCCCCAGAACTCGATCCCCTTTTCCGGGTCGCCCTCTTGGCCCACGCGGTTGACGGCCACGACGAACACACCGTTGGCGATGGCGTGCGCGCGCTGAATGGTCTGCCACGCGTCGCGCTGCGCCACGCCGTGCTCGGCCTTTTCCTCGGGCAGCCAACCGATGGCCGTCGGATAAAAGAGCACCTCCGCGCCGCGCAGCGCCGTGAGCCGCGCGGCCTCCGGGTACCACTGGTCCCAGCACACGAGCGGCCCCACCTCGAGGCGCGGCGTCTTGATGCTCTGAAATCCGAGGTCGCCCGGGGTAAAGTAGAATTTTTCGAGGTACTGCGGATCGTCGGGGATGTGCATCTTGCGGTACACCCCCAAGCGCTCACCCTCCGGCCCCAGCACGACGAGCGTGTTGTGGTACACGCCCGCGGCGCGGCGCTCGAAAATCGACGTCATGACCGTGACCTTTTCGGCCCGCGCGACAGCCGCGATGGCAGTCACCGTCGGCCCGTCCAGCGGCTCGGCCAGCTCGAAGGCCGCCGCGTCTTCCGTTTGGCAGAAATACGGCGACGCAAAGAGCTCCTGCAGGCACACGATGTCCGCCCCTCCGGCGCGCGCCTCGACGATGCCGCGAGCTGCCTTGTCGACGTTGGCTCGTTTGTCGTCGGTCGTGCTCATCTGAACGAGACCGACCTTCACTTTGCGCGCCGCACGTGACGGTGCGACGCGAGCCTCTGCAGCTTCCTTGGGGGCCATGGGGCCCGGAAACTAATCCCCACTTCTCCTGCCCGCCACTCTCTTCCCGCCCGGTTTTCCCCACGCCGTATCTGCGTGGTAAACGGGGGCCCCACCATGACCCAAACCGACCCTTCGCTCGAAGCCGAGATCCCTCTGGAAGCGGCTCCGGAGCCTTCCGAAACCGAGCCGAACCTGGCTCCAGCCTCGGAAGTGTTGACTGCGCCCCCGGGGGCCGTGGCCGCGAAGGCGCCAGAAGCTCCGTCCGTCGAGCCCGGCGAACCGCCTGCGGGTGAGGCTCCGCTCGGCTCCGAGGTCCCGACGGAGCCCTACGCCCCGAAACCGGAAGAGGCGCGGAACCCAGTACCCGAAGAAGCCAGCCAATGGAGCAGCCTGGCGCGCGCCGCCCTCTTGGCGGCGCTCATCGGCATGTCACTCGTGGTGTGGGTCAAGGTTGCGTTCGGTGACTCGTGGCTCACCCCGTTCTTGCAGGGGAACGAGCTGCCCATGCCGGACCGCATGCTCTTTTTGCGGCTCATGCTCGTCGGCGCGGCCGTCGCGCTCTTGGCCGCGGGCGGTGTGGGCTACCGCCTGCTCAGTCGGGGGCGGGACGCGACTGTCGTCGAAAATACGCTGTGGTTCCTGTCGCCGCTGATTCTGCTGCCCGCCGGGCCCGCGCTGTTTCGCTACTCGGCCTGGAAGGACCAACACCAAGAGCTGCTGCCCGTCGTGCTTTTCGGCGGCATGCTGTGCGAGCTCTTCTTCTTCCAGGCGCTCCGGCGAACGCCGCCGCGTTTGGTGGCGTGGCTCGAAGAGCTCCGGCGTGACGTGCCCGCCATCGTGCAGAAGCACTGGGCGCTCGGGGCGATTCTCGTCTGCTGCACGGCTTACTCCGTGTTCATGAGCTTTTACACCATTCGGTGGCACCACAAGCTCGGCACGGCCGTCTTCGACCTCGCCATCACGAACAACCTCATCTACGGGGGCTTGGAAGGCGTCTTCAATCACAGCCCCATCATCTTCCCGGAGGACCCGGGCAAGTACGTCGCCAATCACGTGCAGACGGGGCTGTACGCGTTTTTGCCCATTTACGCCCTGTATCCGCAGTCCGAAACGCTGCAGGTCATTCAATCGACCTCGCTCGGCTTCGGCGCGCTGCCGCTCTTCTTGTTCGCGAGAAAGCGCATTCCGGAGTGGGCCGCGCTCGTCATCGCGGTGTGTTACCTGGCCTACTATCCGCTGCACGGCGCCAACTTCTACGAAGTGAAGACGGTGCCCATCGCCGCCGCCTTCCTGTTGACCACGATTTGGGCGGCGGACGCCCAGCGTTGGGTGGTGTGCTGGCTGTCGTTCACGCTCACGCTGCTCTTGCGTGAGGACATGCCGGTGGGGCTCGCGGTTGTCGGTGGGTTCTTCCTCTTGAGCGGTCACCGGCCGCGCGCGGGCTTGGTCATGGCCGCCGTTGCCACGGCCTGGTTCGTGTTCATTCGCTTCTACGTGATGGACAAGGCCGGGCAGTGGTGGTTCCCCAGCATGTACAAGGACCTGTGGGCGCCCGGTGAGCAAGGCTTCAAGAGCGTCATCAAGACGCTGATTACCAACCCGGTCTTCACGCTGAAGCACATCATCGTCGAAAAGAAGGTCTATTACCTTCTGCACCTCTTGGTGCCCCTGATGTTCTTGCCGGCGCGCCGCTGGTACCTGTGGGCCGCCTTCGTGCCGGGCGCCATTCTGACGCTGCTCGTCACGGACTACGCGCCGCCCACCATGTTCTCTTTCCAGTACGTCATGCACTGGGCGCCGTACATTTTCGTGGCCGCGGTGCTGTGCGTTGCGTCCATCGCCGAGCGCGCGGACTTCGGCAAGGCACGCGCCCAAGCCGCCGTGCTCGCCATGGCGTTCGCCAGCGCGGTACTCAGCTTCAACTACGGTGCGTTCGCCGCCCGCGACAAGGGGCTCGCCTCGGGCTACGCCAAGGTCACCTTCTCGTTCACCGAGAAGGAGCGCCAGCGTTACGCGGATCTCAAGGAGATCATCCGAGACATTCCACCCAAGGCGACCGTCGCTGCCACCGAACACGTGGGACCCCACGTATCGTCTCGCGTCGGCTTTTACAGCCTGCGCCGCGGCTCGCACGGCGCCGAGTACCTCTTGGCGCGCCAGCAGGAGCTGGGCCTCGATCGCACCAAGCAGAGCATTTACCTCGCGCTCAAGGACAACGAGTACGGCGTCATCAAGCGCATTGGAGAGCTCGCGCTCATGAAGAAAGGCGCGGATCCCTCCAAGAACCAAGAGCTCATCGACGATTGGTCGCTGGCCTCGGCGAGCAAACGCAAGAAGGCATCCCGCAAGACCACCGCGCCCGCCGAACCGGGACCCAACGGTGAGACCGCTGCCGAACCCGCCACGACCCGCCCCGAGGAGCCGGCCCAGCCCCAAACCGAGGGCCCCGAGGGAGGCACCCCATGATCGACCAACCCGCTCAACTGGACCTTTCCGTCATCGTCCCCGTCCACAACGAGGAGGAAAGCTTGCCGCACCTCCTGCGTGAAATGCACGCCGCGCTCGACAAGCACGATCTCACTTGGGAGCTCATCCTGGTGGACGACGGCTCGACCGACCGGAGCTACGAGGTTCTCAGGCAAGCGTCCGAGAGCGACGACGCGCTCACGGTGATTCGCTTTCGCCGCAATTTCGGGCAAACCGCGGCCCTTCAAGCGGGCTTGGACGCCGCCCGTGGCGCGCGGCTCGTGCTCATGGACGCGGACCTCCAGAACGACCCCGCGGACATCCCCGCCATGCTGCAAAAACTCGACGACGGTTACGACCTCGTGGCGGGGTGGCGCGCGGATCGCAAAGACCCGTTCTTGAACCGCAGGCTTCCGTCGATGATCGCCAATCAGATCATCAGCACCACGACCAAGGTGCGCCTCCACGACTACGGCTGCACCCTGAAGGCCATGACGCGCGAGGTGGCCAAGGAGCTGCGCCTCTACGGAGAAATGCACCGCTTCATCCCGGCCGTGGCCAACTGGGTCGGCGTGCGCATCGTCGAAATGCGGGTGAACCACCGCGCGCGTCAATTCGGTACGACGAAGTACGGCATCGGGCGCACCCTGCGCGTCGTGCTCGACCTCATCAACGTGCGCTTCATGCAGCAGTACTTGGTGCGGCCGATGCAAGTGTTCGGCTTGGCCGGCATCGTGTCGAGCTTCGTCGGCTTTTTGGTGTGCGCCTGGCTCGCGTTCGAGAAGCTGGTCTTCGGCGCCGCCATCGGCAATCGCCCGTTGCTCTTGCTCGGCGTGCTGCTCATCGTGGTCGGCGTGCAGCTGCTTTCGCTGGGCTTGGTCGCGGACGTGGTGTCGCGCACCTACCACGAGTCGCAAGGCAAGCGGCCGTACTACGTGCGCAACACCATTCAAGGGAGTGGGCACGTGCCGCTGGGACCGCCCAGCGGCGCGCGCGCCAGCCGAGACCCCTTCGTGAACGCGTAAGGCGCGCTCAGGCCGATTTTCCGTAGCGCAGCGCCGCCCGCGCCGTGAGCCAGGCGACCACGTCGCCCACGAGCGAGCCGGCGCGCGCCAAAATTCCAAGCGCAATCGCGGCCGGCGCACCCAACACCGGCGCGGCGCTGGCCGCCATGACCGCCTCTCGCACGCCAGCACCCGCCGGCGCGAAGAGCGCAACGAAGCCGAGCACGATGCCGAGACACACGGCCCCCGCGCCGGCGGCAGCGGCATGCAGCGGCGCGCCCAGCGAAAGCGCCAAGAGCACGCCGTGGGCGCCCCAGGCCAACCAGTGACCCACCTGGAGCAGCGGCACCCGCAGCGGGACGAGCGGCCCCCGACCATCCAAAGCAAGCAACGCGTTGAGGCGCGCGGGCAGCCGGGTGCGATCGATGAACGCCAGCGCCAACACGCTGATGACCGCGAGCCCCAAGAGCACGGTCGCGAAGCGCGCGAACACGTGGAGCAGCCCATCCGACACGGTGGGACCGAGTACGAGAAGCAGACAGCCCACGATGCCACCCGAAGCCAGCCACGAGAGCATCTCGACCAAAATCGAGGCGCCCACCGTACGCGCGCTGACGCCGATTTTGTCGGCGCCCGCCAGACGCACCGCCGGCAAGCCGACCTTGCCGGGCGTGTACCGGGCAAACTGCGAGTCGTAGTACAGCGCAAACGCCGCGCGGCGCGGCACGCGTCGTCCGCTCAGGTGCTCAATCAAGACGACCCACGCCGCCGCCTGCAGGTACAGCGCACCGAGCGGCGGAAGCATGGCAACGCCGAGCCACAGGGCGTCGATGTGAATCGCCTTGGACTCCCAGTTTTTAGCTAGGTCCACGCCCGTCCAGATCACGAATCCGAGCGCGAGCACCATCATCACCGGCCGCACGGCACGCTTCAGGCGCGTCGCGCCATTCGGCAGGGGGGGCTCGCTCATCGGCCGCCGCCATAGCACGGAGCAGGCGCGCCCGGGGCCGGACCGACGGACCGGGGGGCGAAGAGTACCCGGCGCTCGACTGGCGCGCCCTATGCGTAGCCCGTACGCTGAAGCGCGATGAAGGCTCGACGTCGGCCGCGACCGCTCCTCACGGTAGGCCTCGTCGCGTCCCTCCTGGGGCCGGTCGTCCCGACCGATGCGTACGCGCAGTTCAACCCTGCGGGCCGCAAAAAGCCGACCGCCAAACCCACCGGGCCCGCGCCTGGACGAGCACCGAGCGCTCGCCCCCGAACGGAAGGCGCGCCGCCCAAGAAGACGCCCGCCAGCCCAGCGCCCAGCCCCGGCGCGAGCGACGACGACAAGAGCCAGGGCGAGCTCCTCACGCGGTACACGGAAGCGGCACTCAACCAACCGGGCGCCGAGTTTCCCATCCGACGGCTCGCGGAGCTCGCGCGGGCGCGGGACGGCAACCTCGATCGCCTCCTACGAGATTTCGAGCAGCGCGCGAACGCGGAGGGCCCCCGAGGGCTCGCCGCTGCGATCACGCTCGGTGGGCTCTACGAGCAGGCGGGTCGGCGCGATGACGCACGCCGTGCGTACGAAACCGCGCGGGCGAAAAACCCGCGAAGCACGCTGGTCGACCTAGCGCTCGGGCGCTTGGCCGAAAAGAGCGGAGACAAAGCCGGGGCACGCGAGGCCTACGGGCGCGCGCTGCCGCGCCTCACGGGCGCGGAGCGGGAGCTCACGCTGCGCGCCGCCATGCGCCTCGCGCTGGACGAGCACGCCTTCGACGAAGCCTCACGTCTCCACGCCGAGCTCACGCGGGCCGCGCACGGCTCCGCGTACGTGCAAGCGGAGCTCGGGCGCGAGCTCTTGGCGCGCGGCGAAGCCGCGCGCGCGGTCACCGAGCTTCGCAAAGTCGCCACCGCCGCGCGAGGTGACAACCGCGCGCTCGCGCCCGCGCTTCGTGATCTCGGCGCGGCGCTCTTGGCTGCGGGAGACGTCCGAGAGGCCCTTCAAGTCCTCGGTCGCGCGCAGGCCGCCGCAGCAGGGCAGCCGGGTCTGGCGCGTGAAATCGACGAGCTCTCGGTGGAAGCCCACCGCCGAGAAGGACGGCTGCCGGAGCTCATCTCGGCGCTCGAAAAAAAGGGCAACCCGAACGCCGAGCGCCTCCGCCTCTTGGGACGTCTGTACGAAGAAACCGGCGACGTGGAGCGCGCGCTCGCGAGCTACCGTCGCGCCCTCACGAAGGCCCCCGCGGACGTGGAGACGCGCCTCAAGGTCGTGCGGTTGCTCGAGCTCCAGGGTGAGCTCGACGAAGCCGTGCGGCAGTACGACGAGCTTTTGCGCCGTTCGCCCGGCGACGCGAGCTTGGTCTTTCGCTTCGCCGAGCTCTTGCTGCAGCGCGGTGAGCGCGCGCGCGCCCTGACGCACCTCGAACGGCTCGAGCGCGCGGCGCGCGGCGACGAAGACACCGCCGTCGCGCTCATCGATTTCTACGAGCGCATCGGCGAGGAAGCGCGCGCCGCGCGCCTCCTCGCCGCCCTCGTGAGCTCGGGTGTGCGCGACCCCGGGCACCTCGTGGAGCTCGGAAGCCGCCACTATCGCGACGGCAAGCCGGACGAAGCCAAGCGGATATGGCGACGCGTGCTCACGGTCGAGCGAGACCGCACGCGCGCGCTGGTGACGCTGGGCGAAGTGCTGCTCGACCACGATTTTCCCGACGAGGCGCTCGAGTCGCTGCGGGAGGCCGTGAGCCTTCGCCCGACGGACACGCGCGCGCGGCGCTCTCTTGCCTTGGCGCTGGAGCGCATCGGCGCGACCAAAACCGATCGCGCCCAGGTGGCGTTGTTCGATGAGGCCCGCGCGATGTGGGAAGAGCTCCTCGCCGGCCATTCCAGAGGCATCGACGCGCCCAGCCGACGCGCGGCGCAGGAAGCACGCCAGCACATCGTGAAGCTCTGGCAGCGCACGGGGCAGCTGGGAGCGAGGCGCAATGGGCTCGCGGAGCGCACGCGGCGAAAGCCTCCGGATCTCGAAGCGGCGCGCCTCTTGGCGGAGGCCGAGCTCTTGGCGCGAGACTACGCGGCCGCCGAACGCACGCTGACGCTCCTCACCACGGCCGAGCCCGGAGACGTCGCGAGCCTAGGCGCACTCGAGCGTGTGTTGTCTCTTCAGGGCAAACGGGAGGACGCCATCGGCGCGCTGAAGAGGCTCGTCCAAGCGGATCCCGCCGGCGCGCGCGAGTACTACCAACGCATGGCGCGTCACGCGGCCGAGGACTACCAGGACGCGCGCGCCGTGCAGTACGCAGTGAAGGCCGTGGAGCTGAACCCGGACGACGCTCGAGGTCACCAGCGGCTCGCGGAAATGTACCGCCAGCGCGGAGAACACGAGCTCGCCATCGCCTCCTACCGGCAGGCCATCGCCAAAAACGATCGCCTCTACCCCGCCTACTTCGCGCTGGCGGAGCTGCTCCTCGGGCGCGGCAAAGACGAGGAAGCGGATCTTTGGCTGCGCCGCGCGCTGCGCACGGCGCCGGACGACGAGCTCGTGTCGCGCGCCACGCGACTCAGCTTGGAAATCAACCTCGCGCGCCGCAGCGTGGACAAGCTCGAGGCGGACTTGCTGCCGCTCGCGCTCGGTCAACCCAAGCGCCCCCTCTACCGGCGCCTTCTTTTGGAGGTGTACGGCGCGGAGGCGTACCCGCTGGTCCATCGCGCGCAGTCGAGCTCGGCCGCGGACCAGGCCGCCGCGCGCGCGGAGCTCGCGCGGCTGGGTGAGCGCGCGATCCGACCGCTCTTGGACTCGCTCGGTGATGAACGCGTCGAGCTGCAACGCACGGCGCTCTCGCTCTTGTCGCACTTGCAAACGCGCGGCGCCGGCACCGCGCTGCTTTCGTACGCGGCAGGCGAAGCGCCGGAAGAGCTCCGCGAGCAAGCCGTCGTCACGGTCGCCAAGGGCGGCGACGCGCGGCTGCTCCCCAAGCTCGAGGCGCTGGTATTCGACGCCCGTGACGGCGACACCCCACGACAAAAGCGCACGGAACCACCGGCACGCGGCGACGCCGTCGCCATCGCGGCGGCGTGGGCTGGAGTGCGCCTGCGCACGCCGGAGGCCGCAGCGCTCGCGCTCCGCTTGACGAAGAGCGAGGTTTCCGAGCAACGAGCCCTCGGCGCGCTCGGTCTCGGACGAGCGCAAAGCGAAAAAGAGGTCGTGCGAGCGCTCACGCTGCTCTCGGAAATCGCCACGACACCGGCGCAGAGCCCCGTACCTCGCGCGGCCGCGGCGCACTCGTTGGGCGAGCTCCTTTCGCGCTCCGGGCGCGGCGGCAAGTCCGTCGAAGCCGGCGAGCGTGCGGCGGAAGCGGCGCTCGTCTCCTTGCTGGACGCCTCCGACGGCCTGGTGCGCGACCACGCGCTGTGGGCGCTGGCTCGCACGGGGAACGCGCACGCCCTCCGCGCGCTGGCCGAAGCTCTGGTGAGCGACGACGCACGCGCTCGCTCGGTCGCTCTGGCTGCCGCGGCAGCTTACGGAGACGCGCTGGAGCCAGCGAGAGAGGGCCCCCTGGACGTGATGCAGGACGAGCACCTCGACGTGCGCGCGTTGCTCGAGACGTCACTGCCGCGCGCGGCCGCCCCAGAAGCCGCAGTGCGTGCGTTGGTTCGTCTCGAAGACGCACTGCAAGCCGCAGCGCTGCTCGCCGTGCGCACCTCTTCGGAGCGGGCAGAGGTCGTCGCGCGAGCGCTCACGGCGCGCGAAGGAAAGCCCGCCTTCGGTGCGCTCACCGCGCACCTGGACGACGTCCCCGAAGAGCTGCAGAAGGACGCCGAGCGCGCCGCGCGCGCCGTCACCGTGCACGCCGCGCCCGCGTACCTGGATCTCACGCGACACGGCGACGCCAAGCTGCGCGCCGCGTCCATCGCGGCGCTGGGCCTCTTGCCCGACCACGCGGAGGCGCGCGCAGCCGTCGAAGAAGCGTTGGGCGACCCGGCCCCCAGCGTCCAAGACGCGGCGCTGGCGGCCTTGGGACGTGGCGGCCCGGCGCAGCGCGCGGTGCTGGTGCGGGTGCTCGAGAGCTCGAAGGATTGGCGTCTACGCCACCGAGCCGCCTCGGCGCTCGGAGCTTCCCTGGCCGAAGGCGCGCCGAGCGACGAAAAGCGACTCGCCGTAGGCGCGCTCGAACGCACGGCCGCGCGCGACCCGTCCCACCTCGTGCGTGACACCGCGTCTGCGGCGCTCGAACGGGCGACGAAGGCCGCCGCTCGTCGGCTGGACCAGGCGCCGCCCCCGCCCCTAAAGTGAACGGGATGCCCCGTAACGTGGAGCTCCAACGTCACGCCCGCCCGTCCCGGACGGGTGTCGCAGCCATCGGGCTCGCTGCCCTCACGCTGTTCGTCGGGTGTCGGGACGTGGACCGCTTCGCGCTGGAGCCGGGTGAGGCGTACTGCGGCTCACTCGTGAGCACGCCCGTGTTTCAGGAGGGCCTCCTGCCCGAAAACACTCCGCCGTCGCTGCGTATGCGGCTGTCGCTCGACGTGGACAACCTGACGACCGTGCCCGGCACCATCACCACGGACGACTCCCAACGCGGGCTCTGCAGCGGCGAAGACAAGGCGCTCTTCGAAAACGCGCCGCTCCGCACGATTCAAGAGGTTCTGCACGATCCCATCTCGCAGGCCGTCATCGGCGAGGGCCGCGAGCAAAGCTTTTTCACGTACGTTTCCAGCTCCTGCGGCCACCAAATGATGGCTGTCGTATCGCTGATGCGCTCGGGCGGGGTCGAGGTGCGGCTCTTCAAGCCGGCGCCTGCGCCCGAGAGCGACACGCCGAGCGGCGCGCTCCCCGGCTTCGGACTCTTCACGCTCGAGCGGAAAAGCGAAACCAGCTGCGACTTCTGAGGCGGAGGCCGCGCGAAGGCGTTCGCTTTCGCAGCTCTCGCGGGGCTCACCAGAACGAAAAAAGTAGCGGTTTTTCTCCGGGCCCCGCACGGGCGGCGCTTTCGAACGGCTCGCGCGCGAAAAAGCCACAGCTGCCATTTCCAAGTCGAGTCAAGTCGTCGCAGCTTGGGACGCAGGCACGCGCCGAACATGCATCAAAAGCAGAGCTCGCGTTTCGGTGAGCCTTCAATGAGCCAGCGTGATCCCGTCTGGCTCGGACGAGCGCGCGTGCTCGTCGTCGACGCTCGGTTCATGTTTGAGGAGTGGAACGGTGGAGCTCTGGGCTGTGTGCGCTTGCGTTCGTCGTCACGGCCACCTGGGGCTGCGCCGGGGCGAAGGTGGAGGAGCCGCCGCGCGTCGCGCAAAGGCGCACGGCTCAGCTCCCCACGGTCACTTCTCCCCTGACCCGCGCCGCGACCGATCGGCTCGGACGAGAAATGGACTCCGAGAAGCCGCAGCGTCTCCTGCGCGAGCCGCTTTTACAGCCCGAGGTCGATCTCGAGGACTTGCAAGTCGTGGGCTCGAGCTCCGGCCCCGTCCCCGACTTCGACCTGATGTTGGCGGATGGTGAGGTCTTCCGCTCGGCGGAGTGGGTCGGCAAAAGGCCGTTCGTCATCGTATTTTTCGCGACCTGGTGCCAAGTGTGCGAGGTCAAGCTACCGCTCGTCCGCGCGGCGCTCGAAAGCGAGCGTGAGGTGACGCTGCTCCTGGTGAGCGTGGACGAGCCCGACACCTGGCGTCACGTGCCCGGCTTCTTGCGCGAGCAGCGCCTCGGTGAAGCGCTCTTGGCCAGCGGCCTCGAAAATCCGCGCTTCACGTTGGGGTACGACCCGATGGGCGCGGTACCGGTCGTGGCCGTGATTGGACGCGACGGGACGCTCGTGGACTACCAAGTCGGCCTGTCGCCGGCAGATGGCGGACGCCTCACCAGCGCCGTTCGACGTGCGGCGGGGCACGAACGATCGCTCGTCGGCGGGTCACTCGAGCTCCCGTGAGGCGCGGGTCGGCAGCTCACCAGCGCTCGACCCAGGTTTGCTCGAGCGCCGCCACTTGAAGCGACGCTGCCTTGGGGCGCCCGCCGACGTCCCAGCACACCAGGTGGAGCGCGTCCGCCGAGCGCTCGTGGGGCAACTCCCCCGACGCCGCGTCGCCGACAGTGATGACCTGCGTGCTGACGCCGTTTTCGCTCACGGCGACCAAGACGCACGACGCAGCGTTCACGGTCACGTAGCGAGCCACTTCTGCCGCCGCCGTGAAGGTGACGATGCGCGCCTCCTCCGGCGAGTAGTAGTAGCCAGCGTCGATGGAGCCGTCGTCGCCGCCCCGCGTGGTGGTCGACAGACCGTCGGAGTCGAAGCCAATGGCGGACGCGCGCTCGTCACTGCCGGCGTCCACGCACGGGTTGTCGTGATGCGCCGGACAGTCTCCGTCCGCTGCGCTGCAAGCGAGGGGCAACTGAGTGAGAAGCGCCGACGACTGACAGAGCCCAGCGAGCGGCTCCGGCGCGCAGTTGCCTTGCCCCGCCACCGCGGCGCCCTGTTTGGTCACGACGATCGAGGTGTCGTTCGGGCCGTTCCCCCACAAGAGCGAGTTGTCGATGCGCGTCGTTCCGCCGAGCACCTCGACGATGCCTGCGCCCAACGTGAACGTGTCGTTGCCGACGATGCTCAGGTGCGCCAGCTGCACGTCGCCGCTCGCGAGCGTCAGCGCGGAGCCCGAGTTGCCCTCGTTGCCCGCTAGGATCCCGTTGATGAGGTTGGCCCGCGTGCCACCGAAGTACGCGGCTCCCCCGGACGACGCGGCACGATTTCCCCGGAGCTCGGAGAAACGCAGCGAGAGCACGCCGTCGGCCCAAAGGCACCCCCCGGACTGCGCCGTATTCCCGACGCAGCTGGCCCGCTCCAGCGTGAGCGAGCCGCTGCTCGCCGCGATGGCCCCACCGTTGCCGACGCGCGACGAGTTACCGACGAGCGCGGTTTGAAGGAGTGAAAGCACGCTCTGCTCCGCCGCTATGGCCCCACCTGGCCCCGTGCTGCGATTGGAGTGCAAGAGCGAGCCTCCGACGGCGACGTGTGTGGAACGAAGGCTGACGGCGCCGCCTTCGGCGCCATCGTTGTCTTGCCACGTGACGTCTTGAAGCACCCACTCTCCGCGCTCCACGTAGAGCGCGCCGCCTTCGCCCGTGCCCGCGTTGGACGAAAACCTCGCGTCCCGCAGGCTGCCGTGCGCGTCGAGCAGCCCGAGCGCGCCGCCACGAGCCGCTTCGTTCTGCCGAGCGTCGAGCGCGCTGAGCTCCGAGCTGGTTCCGTCGAGGAGCGCGGCTCCGCCGGCAAGCATCGCGCGGTTCCGCTCGAAGACGAGTCGACGCCCGGCGAGCGTGCCTTGCGTCATTGCCAGGCAGCCTCCATCGACCGCGATGTTGTCGCTACAGCTCACGTCGCTCAGAGAAAGCGCAGCGCCCGCTCCCGCCAAGATTCCGCCACCTCGGTCGTTCGACGGATCCGTGAGAGCGTGACCGTTTCGCACCTCGAGTCCATCGAGCACGACCTTGGCGCCCGGAAAAATGCGGACAACGTGGCGGCTGTCGTCCAAACGACCCATGAGCGGTTGCCCGGGTTGATCGTCGCCGAGCAGGTCTCCATCGAAGATGGTCCCGCCGGGGGGGGTGGGCCGGGCGGAGAAGGACACCTCGCTGCCGCGGAAGCCGCCGTGAATGGACACGTCCACCGGAACGACGGTGACGACAGACTCCTGGAAGTCTCGAGGGCGACAGGTGCCCCGACGCACCCAGAGCTGCTGACCGGAGCGCACCTGATCGAGCGCGTCCTGGGGATGTGTGAACGCCGTGGCCCAGCTCCGCCCGTCCCGCGCCGTACCCGGCGGGGCGCTGCAATCGACGAAGAGCACCTCACCCGGCAGACAGCCACGCGCGATGCGGCCGTCTCCGTCCACGTCCTCCAGCCAGCCGTCGCAATTGCCGTCGCCGTCGCTGTCGGCTTCACGAGGATTGGTTTCTTGCGCGTCGACGACGCCGTCCCGGTCGAAGTCCTCTTCCCCATCGAGGAGACCGTCGTCGTCCGTATCCGCGTCGTACGGGTCGAGGCCGGCGGCCACTTCCTCTGCGTCAGTCAGGCCGTCCCCATCGCTGTCGCAGGTGGGACAGTCGACGGGGGCCCTACCGCCGGAACCGCCGCTGTCCGTGGAGCCTCCCGTCCCCAGGGCGCCGCCGGCCCCACCACTCACGGGAGACAGACCGCCGCCGACTCCGCCCGAGGCCTGGCCGCCCGCGCCCTCGTCTCCTCGCCCAGGAAAGGCGTGTCCGCCGCACGCCATCGTCGCCCAGCCCATCCAGAGCGCGGACGCGAGATGGAGGAGTGACCGCTCCACGCCGCGGTGGCACGAAGCGCCAGAAGCGCCACGGACGCGAAACACCCTCATACCCCACTCACCGAAATACCCGGGAGGTCATCCCGAATCAAATGGGGTCACAAATACCCTGCTACCGCGCCTGACTGCGCCCTGCACACACGCCCTAGGTGCGCACCTCTGGCCTCCGCGAGCCTCAGGCGCGCGAGCGCGCTCCCTGCCCCACGCACCTTCGCGCGGAACGGCTCACGGGCCGACGCGTCTCACGCTCCGCGAAGCGCTCCCGTCGAACGGAAGAAGAAACGAAACGCCGGAATCGCCCCTGGGCGAAGCCCGCGCTGCTCGAAGCCTCAGCGCGTGCCGCTGCCCTTGCGAGTGACACGAGGGAGCGAAGTGTGAGGGCTCATCTCGATGCGGTTCGAGTCGTCCTCACCGCGCGCTGCGCGCGCGGCGCCCGCATACGCGATCATCGCAGCGTTGTCCGTACAGGCGCGAAACGGCGGCACCACCAAACGGATCCCTCTCTCACTCGCGAGCGCAGCGCCACGCTCACGCAGCTCGCTGTTGGCCGCGACCCCGCCCGCGAGCACGATGGTGCGAATTCCTTCTCGTTCAGCCGCGGCGATGGCCTTGCCCATGAGCGCGTCGACCACGCGCCGTTGGAACGTTGCGCACAGGTCGCGCAGCCGCGCGTCGTTGCTGGGCAAGCCGTTGTCCGTCACCCAACGCATGACGTTGGTTTTCAGTCCTGAAAAGCTGAACTCCAGTGAGTCCTTGCGGTGCATGGGGGGCGAGAGATCGACACCCTCCGGATTTCCCTCGCGCGCCAGCTTGTCGATGATGGGCCCGCCGGGATACCCGAGCCCCAAGAGCTTGGCGACCTTGTCGTAGGCCTCACCTGCGGCGTCGTCGCGCGTCGCGCCGAGCTCCTCGATGTCGGCGGCGAAGGGCCCCACCACACGGTAGATCGCGGTGTGGCCGCCGGAAGCCAAGAGCCCGATGAACGGAAACTCCAAAGGCTGTGGCTCCGGTTTGTCCGGAAAGTGCAAGAAGACCGCCAGAAGGTGGCCCACCAGGTGGTCCACACCAATGAGCGGCTTGTTCGCGGCCCACGCCAAGCCTTGAGCCACCTGAATGCCGACGAGCAGCGCCCCAGAAAGTCCCGGGCGACACGTCACTGCCACGGCGTCGATGTCGGCAAGGGTAACCCCGGCTCGTTCGAGCGCCGCCTGGACGACGGGTGGGGCGTTTCGCAGGTGGTCCCGCGAGGCGAGCTCGGGCACGACGCCGCCGTACTCGGCGTGCAGCTGGACCTGACTCTGCACCACGTCCGAGAGAACACGCGTTCCTTCGACGACCGCAGCGGCCGTTTCGTCACAGGAAGTTTCGATGCCCAGTACGCGCATGACGCGTGCGCTATAGCGCAAGGCACCCCGCGTCACGACCTGCCCCGCCCTTGTTGCCGGATACGAGGCGGGAGTAGCCTCGCTGGGCCTTCGGCCACCCCCGGCGAAGTCGCCATTTTCCGCCATTCCCTACGAATACCGCTCCCGATGACCTTGAAGCTCAAGCTCACCTCAGGCGATCCCTCTACTTCTCGCACGGACGCCCTCGGCCTCGTGTGTTTTCAGGGTGAGGAGCCCGCAGGCCTCGCGGACCTCGACGCCGCGTTCGGGGGCGCGCTCGCCGTCCACTTGAAGGCGCTGGAGTTCACGGGAAAGGTGGGGCAGCTGGTGGAGCTTCCCACCTTGGGACGCGTCGCTGCCCCCCGCGTGCTCGTCGTTGGCGCTGGCGCCCGTGGAGACGGAGAGGGCGGTCGTCTCGCGGCGGCGCTCGCCACCGTCGTGCGTGGCTGTCTCCCGTACCACCCGAGCGCGCTCAGCGTAGTGCTGCCGGCCGAGGTGGTGAGCTTTCGAGCGGTCGCGGAAGGCGTCGTTCTCGGCGCCTACCGCTTTACCAAATACCTCACGGGAGAACGGCGACCGAAGCGCGATTTGGAGCGCGTGGACGTGTTCGTGCAAGGCAAGGTCACGCAAGCCGACCGCGACGCCCTGGAGCTCGGACACGCCGTAGCCGACGCGGTGTGCGTGGCGCGGGACGCGGTGAACGAAGCGCCCAACGCGCTATACCCGGAGACCCTGGCGGACCTCGCCAAGCAAGTTGCACGTCAGAGCAAGCTCAAGATCAAAGTGCTGGACGAAAAGGCGCTGCGCGCCGCCGGCCACGCGCTGCACGTGGCCGTGGGACAAGGCAGCGCCCACGGCCCCACGCTCGTCCACCTCACCTACACGCCCAAGAACCCGAAGCGGCGCATCGCGTTCGTCGGCAAGGGCGTCACGTTCGACTCCGGCGGCCTCTGCATCAAACCCATGCAGGGCATGGCCGACATGAAGACGGACATGGCGGGAGCTGCCGCCGTGCTCGGCCTCATGCAAGCGGTGGCGGCGGTGGGGCCGGACGTGGAGGTGCACGGCATTTTGGGCGCCGCAGAAAACATGCCCGATGGTAACGCTTACCGCCCTGCGGACGTGTTCACGTCGTTGTCCGGCAAGACCGTGGAAATCATCAACACGGACGCCGAGGGGCGCCTGGTCTTGGCGGACGCGCTCACCTACGCCGCGCGCCTCTCGCCGGACGCCATCGTGGACGCGGCGACGCTGACGGGGGCGACCCTCGTTTCGCTGGGCCAACCCTACTCGGCGTTCTTTTCGACCAACGACGAGCTGGCGCGCGCCATGGAGCAAGCGGCACGCGAGGCGGGTGAGAGCTTCTGGCGCATGCCGCTCATCGAGGAGCTCGCGCAGCAGCTGAAGAGCGACATCGCCGACATGAAGCACGTCGGAGATCGCTTCGGCGGCGCCATTTCCGCGGCGCTTTTCCTCCGCGAGTTCGTGGACGGCATTCCGTGGATCCACTGCGACATCCCCGGCGCCGTGTACGGAGATCGCCCCTCCGGCGTGTACCCCAAGGGCGGCACCGGCCACGCCGTGATGACGTTCTTGCGGCTCGTGGAGACGTTCTCGGAGCTCTCCATCGGCTCCTCCTCCAAGACGCCGGCGCCGCGGCGCCGGCGTGGCACCGCCGCCGCCCAAGTGCGGCGCTCGGCGGCGCGCAAGCCGCGCTCCCGCAAGGCGCTGTCGCACTGAGCCGTACGGCGCGGCGCCCTCAGAGCTCGAGCCTCAGTGCTCGAGCCTCAGTGCTCGAGCCTCAGAGCTCGAGCCTCAGAGCTTGGCGCTCTCGCCCTCGGGGGCGCTGATCAAGAACTCCACGAAATCCCGGTGCAGGCGTACGCGGTACGCCGGCACCTTGCCGCGGAACTTGAAGGTGATGCTGGCGCCGCGATCGGTGTTGCTCGCCTTCACTTGCGCGATGCGCTTGTCGCGCTTCTCGATGTTGCGCCCCGACTCCATCGCCTTGCGGCCGGGGATGACGACCGTAAAGCCCGTGGATTCGATGGCACCTGCGAGCTGCTTGCCGGCGCCGTCGAGGCGCACGCGGTGGATCGTCGGCAGGTGGAGCTTGCCGCGCCCCCACGGCTTGACGTCGCTTACCGTCTCCTTGGGCGCGTCCTCTTCCCACG
This sequence comes from Pseudomonadota bacterium, assembly GCA_023432025.1. Classification (GTDB taxonomy): domain Bacteria; phylum Myxococcota_A; class Polyangia; order Polyangiales; family Polyangiaceae; genus NIC37A-2. Next base: position 189 of record JAEYVE010000275.1, on the reverse strand, counting down.
TTTCGTCGGGCGTGGCGGCGGCCGCCGCCAGGCGCTCCGCCGTCGCCGTGTCGGGCGCCGCCGCGAGCGGAGCGGGTTCGCTCGTGGCCATGGCCTTGGGGCCAAAGAGCGGAACGTCCGCGACGATGCCGCCCGGCGTAGGCGCCACCGCGAGCGCCTGAGGCGCCGCACCAGAGGCGATGGGGGCGG
>JAEYVE010000073.1 GCA_023432025.1 Pseudomonadota bacterium | reverse complement strand
CGGCCAGGTACACCGGCTCCTTGCCATGACGGGCCATGTCCGCGATTTCCGACTCGCTGCGGATGTCGGGCAAGTCACGCTTGTTGAATTGGATGACGAGCGGCATTCGCTCCAATGAAATGCCCTGAGCGTCCAGGTTCCTTCGCAAATCCACGAAGGCCTCGGCGTTGTTCGAGGTTTCACCCTTCCGGGAGTCTGCGATGAACGCCACGCCGTCCGCGCCCTGCACCACGAGGCGACGCGTGGAGGCGTGAATGACCTGGCCGGGCACCGTGAACACCTTCAAGCGCACCGACAAGCCGCTTTCGTCCTCGAAACGCAGCGGCAACAAGTCGAAGAACAAGGTGCGGTCGTCCTTGGTCTCGAGCGTCATGAGGCGCCCCTTCGCCTCCGACTCGGCAGCCAAGTGCAGCGCTTGGAGATTCGTCGTCTTCCCGCTGAGGGCCGGCCCGTAGTAGACGAGCTTGATGGTCAGCTCGCGTGAAGCGAAGTCAAGCTGCACGGTGTACCTTCCGAGAGTGCCGCGGTTCCTCGAACAGCCTCGAGTGCGCCGAATCACTCACAGCGGCGGCCACCCTAGTCCAAGGCGGATTCACGGCCGGCAGCCTACCATGGGGTTCGAGTGAGCCAAACCTGGGTCCTCTTGTGGCTGCCGCTCACGGCAGGGCCCACGCCCTCCGAACAACAGCTGCTCGACGACTGGGCGCGGCATCAAGGCGCGACCCTGCGTTTGTCCAGGGCGACACCGGCGCGTGCTCCGGCGAGCTACGCGAGTGAGATAGTGTCTCACATCGAGAGAGCACTCGAGGAAGCGCGCGTCGCGCTCGACGCTGGCGATCCGAAGAACGCAGAGCAGCACGCCGCCGCTGCAGAAGCGGAGCTTCGCGAGCATCCCGAGCTGCCTCAAGCACACTGGCTCATGGCGGAAGCGCGCGCCGCGTTCGCCGAAGCGGCGCGCGCCCTCGGAAACGACGACAGCGCAGAAGCGGCGCAGAGAGACGCGCAAGGACTCGGCGGCGCGCGTGCTCCCGAGCTCGACGAATCCGTGGAGCCCGCGCTCGCCGTGAACGCGGAGCGCACTCGACTCGAGCTGTCGCTGCGCGGGTGGCTCGAAGGCGACGTGGTCGAGTGGGACGGCGCCGCAATCCAAGCGCCCCGTGAGCGCGCCCACCTCGAGAGCACTTCCGGACTTCACCACCTGCGCGTGCTGCGCGGCACTCGCCTGCTCTGGGCGGGCTGGGTCAACGCGTCCGAAGAGAGCCCGTTGCTCTCCGTGGCGTTGGCGACGCCAGCGCCGTGTGGCGCAGAAGATCTGGCCCTCGGCCGAGCGAGCGACACGCTGGCTCGAGTTCGCTGCGACGAGTGGGTCGCCGCGCGTCCCGGACGTCCTGGCTCACTCGAGCTCGCCCGCTGTCGGCGCGGCAGCTGCGAGCCGTTCGCGCCGTGGCCCAGCGCCGCACCGGCGCGTGCACTGCGAACCGATGAGCCCGCCGCTGAAACGCGGAGCTGGGCGCCGTGGGGCTACACGTTTTTGGGTGTCGCCGTCGCCGCAACGGCAACGGCGCTCATTTGGAGCGCAACCCGCCCCGAAGAGCGGGACCGCACGGTTTGGGTCTACCAAGGCGTGCGTTGAGCACCGTGCGGCCTCGTGAAGCGAGCCCCACCTCACCAACGCACGCGCGCCGCGGCAATTTCCGCCAAAACGCGAGCCTTTGCGGGCCCGCCGACGAGCTTGCGGCGCTCGACCGCGGCTTCGGGATCCAGTACCTCGGCCACTTCGTTGCCGCCCAGCGACGGATGAGCGGCCAAGAGCACTTCCGCCGGAAGCTCGCCCAGCTGAACGTCCCGCTCCTCCGCTGCCCTCACCAACCCGCCCACGATGTGATGGGCCTCGCGGAACGGCACCTTCTGCAGCACCAAGTAGTCCGCCAAGTCCGTCGCGCAGACGTGCCCGCCCTCCAGGGCTTGTCGCAGGCGCTTTTCCCGGAACGTGCAGGTCGCGAGCGCGCCTGTGAGAGCGCGCAAGCTCACGATGGCGTCGTCGAACGCATCGAAAATGGGACGCTTGTCCTCTTGGAGCTCTCGTCCGTAGCCGAAGCACAGGCTCTTTTCGAGGGCGAGCAGCGTGGTCACGCTGCCCATCAGCTTGGCTGCCTTGCCGCGCACCAGCTCCGCCACGTCGGGGTTTTTCTTTTGCGGCATCATGCTGGAGCTCGTGGAGAATGCGTCGCTCAGCGAAAGAAAGCCGAACTCCACCGTCGACCAGATGACGATTTCTTCGCTGATGCGCGACAAGTGAACGCCCAAAATGGCGAGCGCCGAGGCGACCTCCATCAAGAAGTCACGGCTCGCCGTCGCGTCGATGGAGTTGCGCATCGGGCGAACGAAGCCCAGCTCCGCTGCCACCCCCTCACGATCCAGGGGAAAACCGCTCCCCGCAACCGCCCCCGCGCCGAGCGGCGACTCGTTCAGACGCGTGAGCGCGTCCGTGAGCCGCCCGTGATCGCGCAAGAGCATTTCTTGCCACGCCATGAGGTGGTGCGACAAACGGCTCGGCTGCGCCCGCTGCAGGTGCGTGTACGTCGGCATGAGCACGTCGATTTGCTCTTCCGCGCGATCGAGCAGCACGTGCGCCAGATCACGCAGCGCCGCGAGGGCCTCCTCGCCACGACGACGCGTGAAGAGCCGGAGATCGGTCGCGACTTGGTCGTTCCGCGAGCGGCCCGTATGGAGCTTCGCTCCCGAGGCGCCGGCGATGGCGATGAGCCGCGACTCGATGTTCATGTGGACGTCTTCTTTGACCGGATCCCAACGGAACGTTCCGTCTTCGATCTCGCCGGCGATTTGGTCCAATCCCGCCACGATGGCGTCCGCGTCCGCCGCGTCGATGACGCCGACGCGCGCCAGACCACGCGCGTGCGCCTTGGAGCCTGCGATGTCTTCGCGCCAAAGCGCAGAGTCCACGTGGACGCTCGTGTTGAGGTCCTGCATTGCCTGGTCGATCGACGCGGGCAAACGCCCGCCGCGCGCTACGCTCATGTCACGTCCTCAGTGGTTCGGTGGAGTGGAAGGAAGGCTCGCCAAAATGGGCGCCAAGGCGCCCGCCTCCAGGGCCTCGAGGCGGTCCAAGAAGCGCCGGTAGGAGCGCTTTGGCGTCGCTCCTTCTGGCACACGCAACGAAAAATCCGTCAAACGCGTGGTCGCGAAGCGAACGCAGGCGACGGCGCCCTCGACGGCGAGAGCGCGCCGCTCGGCGTCCGAGAGGGGGCGTACCTCGTGATAAGCGCGGATCATCGCCCCCGCGAGCGTGACGTCGAGCTCGCTACCGAAGCACCAGGCGAGCACCGTCACCATCAGATCGTACGCAAATGTCCCCAGCGACGCGCTCTCGAAGTCGAGCAGCGCTGCCAGGCGTTCACCGCGAAAGAGCACGTTGTCCCGGAACAGGTCCCCGTGGATGAGGCCGCCCGGCAAGTCGGTCTGTCGGCGTGGCCCGTACGCGCGCATGAGCTCGCGAATGCGGGCCGCAGCACGGACGAGCTCGGCTCGACCGGAGCTGTCCACGAGCACTAGACGACGCTCGAGATCCTCGAAACGAAAACGCCCCTCGCCCAACCCCAGCCCTTCGACGGGAGTCGAGTGCACGGTGGCGAGCGCTCGACCGACCTCGGCGCACGCCTCCGCGGTGACGCGCGCCTGACAGAGGATGTCCCCCTCCACGAACGGATACACGGCGAACGGCTTGCCCTCGTGCTCGTGGACGAGCTCGCCGTTCGTCATCGGCTGCGGGAGCGCCACGGGCACGCCGCGCTGGGCCAACACCTGGAGCAACCGGAGCTCCGTGAGCGCGCCTCGTCGTCCTTGCTCCTCGTACACGCGAGCGAAGAACGCGCGCCCGTCGGTCGTCGTGAAGCGAAAGTTCGAGTTCACCGAGCCCGCTTCGAGCGCCACGAACGTCTCGGGCTCGAGGCCGTAAGCACGGAGCAGGTCACGCGCGGCTCGCTCGTCGATGCGGGTCAGTAGCGCCATGGGCCCCGCGTTTTGAGCCAATCCGGCGAGGCTCGCAAGAGCGAGCCTGCTCCCCACCACCGTTCCCTCGGGTGCGGGCGCGATAGCCGCCCCTCGACGCGCGCCGCGAGACTTGGCAGGCTAAGTACGGCAAAGCTTCATGCCGGAAATCCACGGAAATACCGCAGGCTTGTCGCCGAGCGCGACGCGAGCGCTCGAGCGCATCTATCGCCGCAGGGTCCCCCCGGACAGCATCACCACCCCCGAGCTCGTTCGCTCGCTCGCCGAGGCATCCCTCGAGTCGAAGCGTCAAGTCGGGGCTCTCGTCCACCGCTCGGGCGTCGTGGACTACGTCGTGGTCGGTACGCCGACAGGCCTGATGCTTCCGGACATTGGCCGTCTGCGCGCGGCGCAAGGTCGCTTCCGCGCGCTCCGACTGGTGCACACGCACCTGTTCAACGAGGGCCTGACTCACGACGACCTCACCGACCTGACTCGGCTCCGGCTCGACTTGGTGTGCGCCATTTTGCTCACGCCCACGGGTGAGCCGCGCTCGATTACGTGGGCGTACAACGTTCCGCCCGGGCACAAAAAGGCCGAGGGCTCCGTTTCCCAGGGGAACGGCTACGAAATCGTCCCGCCGCGCCCCTGGGGTCGCCCGGAACCGGACTTCGGCCAGCTCATCAGCGCGCTGGAAGACGAGTACTCGCGCGAGCGCCAGGTCCACGCCGTCGAGGCCAAGGATGGACGCGCCATCCTCGTTCACGTCGGAGAAAAGCAGAAGAGCGGCGCCCTGCGTCAGGCCAAGGCGCGCATGGAGGAGCTCGAGTCCCTGGCGGCCACGGCGGGCGTAGCGGTGGTCGATCGAGTGATCCAGATGCGAGACCGCATCGATCCCAAGCTCGTGCTCGGAAAGGGCAAGCTCGAGGAGGTGGTCATCCGCGCCATCGGCCTCGACGCAGAAACGCTCATTTTCGACCGAGACCTCACGCCCGCGCAGGCGAGTGGCATCGCCGCCCACACCGATCTCAAGGTCATCGACCGCAGCCAGCTCATCCTGGACATTTTCGCCCAGCGCGCCGAAACGCGTGACGGCAAGCTGCAGGTGGAGCTGGCTCAGCTGAAGTACACGTTGCCGCGCCTCGGTCAAAAGGACGACGCGCTGAGCAGACTCACTGGCGGCATCGGCGGCCGCGGCCCCGGAGAAACGACGCTGGAAATCGGCCGTCGTCGCGCGAGAGAGAAGGTCACGCGGCTCGAGCGGCAGCTCTCCGAGCTCGGGCGTCAGCGCGCGCAGCGTCGCCGCAAGCGCGAGGGAAGCGACACGCCCGTCGTGGCCATCGTCGGCTATACGAACGCCGGCAAGAGCACGCTGCTCAACACGCTCACCAGCGCGGGCGTCCTCGCCGAAGACAAGCTGTTCGCCACGCTCGATACGCGCTCGCGCCGGCTTCACCTGCCTTCGGGAGCGGACGTCGTTCTCACGGACACCGTCGGCTTCATCCGCGACATGCCGAAGGACCTCTTCGCAGCGTTCCGCGCCACCTTCGAAGAGGCGGCCACGGCGGATCTCTTGATTGAGCTGGTGGACGCGACCGACGCGGAAGAGGAAGAACACAGGCGCACCACCGATGCGCTGCTTCGAGAGCTCGACCTCGAGCGCCTGCCGCGCTTGCGCGTCTTCAACAAAATCGACCGCCTCGCCCCCGACGCCCTCGAGAACCTCACTTTCGACGAAGACGTCGTGCTCGTCTCCGCATTGGAGCGAAAGACGCTCGACCCGCTGCTCGAAGGCATCGAGCGGCGCCTCGCGAAGAAGCTACACGCTCGCGCTCCCCACGGCGCCACCGAAGAGCGCGAAGACGAGCTCGACGACGCCGCGTTCTTTCGCGACCTGGACGACCAGCTCGACTGAACGCTCCTGCAAGGATCTAGGCCAGCGCGTTGGGAGGACATCGACCGCAGCCGACGCTACGCGCGGCTCGCGCGATCCGGTCGTGGGACGGATGTGGCCAACTGGGCCGTTTCACGAAAAAAGGGGGCGGCGGCACGAAGTGCCGCCGCCCCTTTCCATTGTCAATCGAGCCGTCGCCGAAATCAGAGCGCGTTCTGCGCCGAACGGCCCGCAACCTGCTCGACCTCGACGCTGCCACCCGCGAGAGCATCCGCACGACGCCAGATCTCCTTGGCCGTCGCGCTGTCGTTGCCCGTGACGCGAACCGCGAAGCCGGCGCCCGCCTTGCGGACGTTGACCGACGATACGTAGCCCGCGCTCGGGTGGAACGGATCGTTGCTTCCGACGGCCTGCCCCTCGGCGGCGTGGCACGTGAAGACACGCTCGAGGTACTCGCTCGTCGTGCCCGGTGTAGCGTGCAGGTAGAGCTCTGCACCCGAGGTACGCGTCGGCTGAAGCGCGCGAGCTTGGAACACCTGCTCCTGCACCTCGCGGCTCGCGTACACCTGGTTCAGCTGCGGCGCCGCAGCCTCGCTCGCGTTACCGAGCTGTGAGCAGCCGGCAGACGCGACGCCAGCTGGCTTTGAAGTGGTCGTCGTCGAGCAACCGACCGCACCCAGGGCGATGAGCGCGCCCACGACTTTGATGCTTTTGCGAATCATGCTTGAAACCTCCATGAAACATTACTGACGCAGCTCAAAGGCCACAACGGTCTTGTGACTCGTCGTCACTTTTGATCCTTGCGGCCCTGAATCCGGAGGGGCCCCGTACCCGCCGTTGGGGCAAGAACCGGAAGCCCCTCCGAAAACTTCCAGAAATCGTCGTCCGAGGACGCTCATGCGGTGGCACCGCGAGCCCTCGAAGGACACTCACTCTTCATTTGGCTGGGAGCGGCGGTCGCGCTTCACGCAGCGGCCCTCCTGGGTGGCCAGCTCTCCAAGTCGATGGCCTCCGCACCTTCGCCCGCGGTTTCTCCTCTCCTCGCCGAAATCGACCTTCACCCAGAGCCCCCTCTGCGCGACTCCGACTCTCCGCATTCTGCTGGCCCTCACGGTCCCTCGGTCGGCTCAGTCGCGGGCGCCGAATCCTCGGGGCCCTTTCCCGGCCCGAGCCGCCTCGCTTCGGCGCCATCGCCCCACCAAGTGCGCCAACCACCACCCGAGGCGCCATCGACCCCGCCCCTGAGCCTGGCATCGAATTCGACGACAGTCGAAACTGCCGCTGACAGCAGCTCATCCGAATCGGAGGCCGTCTCGCCTGGAGACGTAGCGACCCAGGGGTCTCTCGTCGTGGGACCGACAGGTAGTTCGCGAGGCGTCTCGATGGGCTCGTTCCGAGACGCAGGGCACGGCGGGTCCGCTTCGGGACGAGGCGCCGGACTCGGCTCGAAGGCGCATGGGCCACTGCTCCATCCGACGCGCGACGTGTGCCGTGGCCTCTTTCCGCACGGAAGCACCAGCGCACGCGGCAGCGTGGTCGTGGCGCTCGAGGTCGACTCCCGCGGCACGCCGCGTGCCCCGCGAGTGACCGCGGAGTTCCCGAGTGGTGAAGGGTTTGCCGCCGCGGCGCGCGAATGCGTGCCGCGCCTCCACTTCGATCCGGCCACCAACGGCGCCGGAGAGCCCGTCGCGTCCACCTCCAAGGTACGTCTGCGCTTCGAGCGCGCGCTGTGACGGACGCGCCCTGTGACGGACGCGCGCTGTGACGAGCAGGTCGAGACGAGCGCGCGTTGGTTCGCGCCGCTCTCCGCGACGCCCTTTTCTTAGTGCGGGAGCAACGGCCAGGGACGCTAAGTGCCGCCCCAGACCACACCCGCTTTAGGAGCCGTCAGAAACGCTAGCCGCCTCGGATTTTGCGCCGCTTCGAGAGCTAACTTCCGTGATGCGGGAGCAACGGCCAGGGCGCTATGTGCCGCCCCTGGCCGGTCTGAGCTTCGAAAAGGGGCGCGGGCGCCTTTACTCCTCGTCGCGGCGCGGGCGGCGATTGCAGGAGAGCACTTTCTTGCGCACGCGGATCGCGTCGGGCGTCACCTCGACGAGCTCGTCGCGATCGATCCACTCGAGCGCGGTGTCGATCGTGAGCGTCTTGGGGGGCGTGATGACGATGTTTTCGTCTTTGCCGGCAGCGCGAATGTTGGTGAGCTTCTTTTCGCGCACCGCGTTCACGTCCAGGTCGTTCTCGCGATTGTGCTCGCCGATGATCATCCCCTCGTACACGTCGCTGCCGGGCGGAATCATGAGGACGCCGCGCGGCTGGAGGTGGAAGAGCGCGTAAGGCGTAGCGGTGCCCGCGCGATCCGACACCATGGCGCCGACGGGGCGGCGCAGCATGGCGCCCGCGTAGGGCTCCCAGCCGTCGAACAGGGTGTTCAAGAGGCCCAAGCCGCGCGTTTCCGTGAGGAAGTGCGAGCGAAAGCCGATGAGGCCACGCGAGGGCACCTTGTACTCGATGCGGCTGCGGCCGGCGCCCATGTTCTGCATCTTGGTCATTTGACCGCGACGCTCGCCGAGCCGCTGCGTGACGGCGCCGACGTAGTCGTCCGGCACGTCGACGACGACGCGCTCGACCGGCTCCATTTTCTTGCCGTCGATTTCACGCACGACGACCTCGGGCATGCCGAGCGAGAACTCGTAACCCTCGCGGCGCATCGTTTCCGCCAAGATGGCGAGGATGAGCTCACCGCGGCCGTACACGATGAAGGTGTCGGGCTCGGGCGTGAGCTCCAGGCGAAGCGCCAGGTTCCGGCGCGTTTCCTTCTCGAGCCGCTCCTTCAAGTGACGCGACGTGACCCACTTGCCCACCTTGCCCGCGAAGGGCGAGTTGGAAACGATGAAGCGCACCTTGATGGTGGGCTCCTCCACCTTGATGCGCGGCAGCGCCTCGGGCTTCGCGGGATCGGCGAGCGTGTCGCCGATGTTGACGTCCTCGAGGCCGGCCACGGCGACGATGTCTCCCGCCTCGACGCGGTCCACCTTGACGCGGCGCGGTCCTTCGTAGCGGTACACGGCGCTGATGCGCGCGCTCGACGTTTTGTCCTCGCCGATCCACGCCACGTTCGAGTTCACGGAAATGGCGCCGCGGGCGATGCGGCCGATGGCGAGGCGGCCCACGTACTCGTCGTGCTCGATGTTGTGCACGAGGAACTGAAGCGGCTGATCGACGTCCACCACCTTGGGCGGCACGCGCTCGAGGATGGTGTCGAAGAGCGGAACCAGATCCGTGCCCTCGTCCTCGAGGCGCTTCTTGGCCATTCCCTGCTTGCCGATGGCGTACACGGTGGCGAAGTCCGCCTGCTCGTCCGTCGCTTCCAGCTCGCAGAACAGATCGAACGCCTCGGAGTGCACTTCGTCGGGGCGCGCATCCTGACGGTCGATCTTGTTGATGACCAGGATGACGGGCATGCCGAGCTCGAGCGCCTTGCCGAGCACGAAGCGCGTCTGCGGCAGCGGTCCTTCGGCCGCGTCCACGAGCAGCAGCACGCCGTCGGCCATCTTGAGCGTACGCTCCACCTCGCCGCCGAAGTCGGCGTGACCCGGCGTGTCGATGATGTTGATGGTGACGCCTTTGTAGACGGTGGAGCAGTGCTTCGCGAGGATGGTGATGCCGCGCTCGCGCTCGAGGTCGTTCGAGTCCATCACGCGCTCGGCGACGACCTCGTGGGCGCGAAACACGCCGGTTTGCTTCAGCATCGCGTCGACGAGCGTCGTCTTGCCGTGGTCGACGTGTGCAATGATGGCGATGTTTCGGAGATCACTTCGGGTCGTGGCCATGGGCGGGGGCGCTTCGCTACCCCGTCCCCCGCCGCTGGGCAAGGCGCCCCAGCGTCGATTTCGCCGAAATCGGGTGTTACCGGGACGAAACACGACGCTTTTTTCTTTGGAGAGCGACGCTCACCCGAAGGGCAATCCACCGACGCGATAAGCTACGGCGCCGCGAATGGACGAGCACTCGACCCGACCCCGAATCACGGCGACCCGCTCCGCGCCGAGCGCCGCGGCCACCGCGCCCGACGCCACTTGAAGCTCTCCGCTCTCGCAGGCGATGACGTCCACCGAGCCCGGGCTCACCTCGACGCGGGCGCGGCCCCCCGCCGCGAACACCATCCGCTCGACGACGACGTCGCGCCCTACGCCCTCCGGGAGCAAGCGCGAGCGACGCGTCTTGCCGTGTCGCTCGCTGCGCAGCTCGCTCGCATCGAGCACTCGGATCGGGGGGGCGGCTGGCTCCACTAGACCGTCCAGTCCGACGCCGAGGGCGCGCGCGAGCTTGGTCACCACGGCCAGCGTCGGATTGGCGGCGCCCGACTCGAGATGAGCCACGGTGGGGCGAGGCACTCCGCTCAGCTCGGCCAGCGCCTGTTGACTGAGTCCGCCTGCTTCGCGCAGCCGCTTCAGGTTTTCGGCGAGCGCCGTCGACATATCGTCCGACATGACGGCACGATAACATGCGCGCCTCGCGGGCGCGCCTACGAAAGCAAGCCGCGCCGTCGCGCGAGCGCCGTCGCCTCGGCCTTCGAGTTGATGCTGAGCTTGCCGTACACGTTCTTGACGTAGCTTTGCACCGTACCGAGGCCGATACCCAAACGCTCACCGATCGAGCCGTAGGTGCAGCCCGACCCCAAAAGGGCGAGCACCTCGCGCTCGCGCGGTGTGAGGCTCTCGAACGGATCGACGCTCGGCCCCTCCTGCCACGCTTCGAGGAGCACGCGCGCCACGTAAGGCGTCATGGGCGAGCCCCCACGCGCCGCTGCGTGGGTAACTTCCGCGAGCGCGTCGTCCCTGAGATGCTTGACCACGTACCCCGCGGCCCCCGCACGGAGCACGGAGAGCACCGTCCGGGCGTCGTCGAAGATCGTGAGGGCCACGATCGTCATGTGCGGGGCGCGCTCTTTGAGCCGCTTCACCATGTCGGGGCCGCTGAGCCCCGGCAACCCGAGATCCACGAGTGCCACGTCGACGAAGGAGTGCATCTCCGACAGCCAGACCAGCGCGTCTTCGGCCGCAGCTCCGCTCCAAGCGACGTCGAGGGCGTGGGTGCTCGCGCCGAGCGCGCGACAAATCCGTGCTCGCGTCGCCTCATCGTCTTCCAGAACCAGCACCCTCGGCGGAGAGACGCTCATTTTCGTGCCTCCATCGCCAGGCTGCCCCGCGCGACCTCGGGCCCGACGGGCCAAGCCTGAAGGGGGTCGTCGTACGCGTGCTCGGCTTCATCCCGCGGAAGGCGGAACTCGACCACGAGCTTCGTACCGCGCCCGCCCGATCCCACGGAAAGCGTCAACGACCCGCCGCGCTCCCGCGCGCGCCGTTCCAGGTTCCAAAGGCCGCCACGCTCGCGCTTCGAGCGCTCGGACATGCCGACACCATCGTCCTCGACGACGAGCTCGAGGACCGGGCCGCGCACGCGGGCTCGCACGACCACGCGGCCCGCCCGACCGTGGCGCACCGAGTTTCGCACGCCCTCTTGAAGCACGCGAAGCACGTGGAGCCGGAGCGCACCGTCGAGCGACGCGTCCTCGTCCCCCGCCGACAGCTCGAAGTGAACGTCGCTCGGGCAGAGCTCCGCGCAGCGCGTGCGCGCGTAGGTCAAGGTTTGTTGCAAGGAGCCTTCCGGGGCTTGGAGCGCCCAAACGATGGAACGGAGGTCGTCGATGCCGCGCGTCGCGCGCTCGTGGAGCACGGCCAAATCCGCGCCGAGACTCTGCGTGTCGCCGGACTCCGAAGTCGCGCGGAGTGAGTCGAGCCGCGCCGTCAGCGCGCTCAAGTCGCCGGCGACCCCGTCGTGCAGATCCCGGGCGATGCGTCCCCGCTCCTCCGCCACGCGCACCGCGCCGAGCGCGGCCCTGAGCTCCTCACGCTCCTCGAGCGCTTGCGTCAACCGCTCTCGCTGACCAGAGACGAGGAACGCCAGGAACGTCGCCGCCGCGCCAAAGAGCAGCGTCATGAGCGACGCCTCCAGATTGCCCGCGACGAGCAAGAGAGACAGCGCCGAGGCGAGCGAGCCCAGCGGGACCAGGCTCAACGTGAAGCGATTCGTTCGCGGCTGAGTGGAGCTGGCCATCACGAAGACCAAAAAGAGGATCCAGTACAGCGGTGCCCCACGCGACGCGTAGATGAACACCTGAAGCATGCCGTGGACGACGAACGTCTCCCCCCTGTCTAGCGTGAGGTACAGACGCGAGCGCCAGCCTCGCCAGAGGTAGGCGACGTTCGTCACCGTGAAGACGACGAAAAAGACCGCCAAGGCGACGCGCGCCGTCTTGGGCTCGACGCCCAAGGCCCCACCCAGGGTCGGATGAAAAGTCGCCCCCAGACAAAGCGCCGCGAGAAAGTAGATCGGCGCGGCCCCCATGAACGAGCGTTGCGCGCGCTCGAAGGCGTCGATGCTCGCCTCGGCTACGGCGCCCCAACGAGGCTCGGAAGACCCGAATCTCTGCATAGCGCCCCTTCCCAGGCGCTTCACGGTGCGTCAAGGGCGCGGCCAGAAGGAGCGAGGGTTCTTGGGCTCTGGCACGCTCGTGACCAGCGCCCTGCGTCGCCGGGGCGGCGCTCCCCTCCGTTCACAGCTTCGTTACGATGCGATCGACGGAGATGACCTCGTCCCACGCGGACTCGAGTCCGTCGTAGTGCACGAGCACTTGATCGCTTCGGACCACGCTGACGACGGTCGCCTTGTAGATGGATCCTCGCCAGCGCACGCGCAGCTTGTCGCCTTCCTTGTAGTTGCTCACCGGCGCGGGCACGCTGGCGGCGGGCGACGTCTTTTCGCCGGCGGATTCGCGCGCGCGCTGCACCTTCTTGGGTGGCGGTGGCGGTGCGACCGGGCCGCCGTCGATGCGGCCACGGATGCGGTCCAGGGTCACGTCTTCGTCCCAGCGCGTTTCGTAACCGTCGAAGTGTACTCGGTAACGGCTCTCACTCTTCTTTTGGACGATGTAAGCCGGGTAATACGACCCCTCCTCCCACTCGACCCACACGTACTCACCGACGCGGTAGGGTTTGCTGCACGAGACGAGAAGCAGCGCCCCGCACAAAAGCCACGCCGCGAGCGCTCCACGGGACGAGCTCGACTCCCTCATGACCCTGGGTTCGGCCGCGACGACGGCGCTGGAGTCGACGGACGCGAGCCGGGGTCACGCGCGCTGTCGCCCGAGTTGGGCCGGAACCCGGCGCGCACCAGGGCCGAATCCGGATCGGCGAACCACGACTCGACGAGCGAGCGCGTCGAGCGGTACGCGTACTCGAGCAAGCGGCGACGCGCCTCGTAGCTCGAGGGGTTGTACATGAAGAGGTGGCCCTGCTCGGGACTCGGCTCCACCAAGAGCAGCGTGGCGCGCTCGGCGACCCGCTCGCGATGAAGCGCGGCGTGCACGGCGTGGTGAACCCCGATGCGGAGCGACTGGTTGGAGACCCAGAAGAGGCCCTTGTCCCGCACGCTGGAGCGTCGGCCGTGTCCCGTCGGGACCGTTTCCGGACTCACGGGCACCATGGGATTGACGCAGACGATGACGTCCGCGCCGCGCTCGAAGGCGACCTGAAAATGCGACACCGGCGCCGCACCCGGATCGATGTAGTGCCGCTCACCGATGCGAACCGGCGAGAAAAACGGCGGCAAAGCCGAGCTCGCGATGCAGGCGCGCGTGACGGTGATGGAATCGAAGCCAGGCGAGCCGAACCTCACCTCGGCGCCCGTATCGAGATCGTACGCGATGACCACGAGCGGGTGCGGCATGCCGTGGAAGTTGTTGGGCACCCCGCGCCGCACGAAGAAGTCCTCGAGGAAGCGCTCGTACGCGTCGAGGGTCAAAAAGCCCGCCGGCATGGAGTCCTCGAGCCGCTCGATTTCCGAGCGCAGATCGGACGTCGCGGTCGGGAGACGCGCCCACAGGCTGGCCGTTGCGTGGCGCAGCGCCTCGAACCCCGTTTGCACGGTGCGCCGCCACTCGGCCAGATCGAAGCGCATCAAGTGCTTGCGCTCGAGGCTGAAGTAGACGTCCGCAGGGTCCAAAAAGGCCCGGTAAATACGCTGGATGGTGCGGCCCCCGGCCAGCGTCGCCGCGACGCTCGCGCCGCTCGACGTACCCACGTAGAGCGAAAGCTCGTGGGCAGAGAAGCCCTCGATGGCGTCCTCCAGTGCTGCGAGCGCGCCAATTTGAAACATGGCGCCCGTAGGGCCACCCCCAGTCAGGCACAAAGCGATATTTCGGTCAGCGGCCATCTGCGTCGTCCCGGCGAGAGCGGGCAGCATGCTCGCTCTGCTTGGCGAGCCAGGCGACTGTGACCAAAAGCCCGCCCGTGAGCAACCACCCGGCGACGACCACAGCGAGGGGCAATTTCACGCCACCTTCAGTGGATGCGAGGCCGCTCACGGCCGCGACCACGGTCACCGAGTTGAACCCGACGTGCAGCGCGAGGCACGGCAAGAGAGAACCAGTCGCTGCGCGTAGGAAGCCCAGAAGCGCCGCGACGAACACGATGGGCAACCAGAGCCGCGGGTCCAGGTGGCTGACGGCGAAGCCCAAGCTCGTCACGACCGCCGTCACGGCCGCCGAGCGACCCGAGCGGCGAAGGGCGCCATAGAGCGCCCCGCGAAAGAAAATTTCTTCTGCGAGCGGCACCAAACACGCCGCCACGAACACCAGCACGACACCCTGCAGCGCAGACTCGGTCTCGAGCAGCGCGGCACGCTCCAAGCGATCCAGCTCGTTGGGAGGCCAAAAGTACTCGATCGAAAGGCGCAACGTGTCCGCCGGAATTTGCGCGACGACCCCCAGCAAGAGTCCGAGCGTCGTTGCCGCACCATGAGTGCGACGCACGCCCACGGCTCTCGCGAGCCCATCCGTCTCCGGAGCCGTCCCCTCCGCTGCCTTTGGCAATGCCTGCGGGCCGTGCAGGCCGATGAGCAGCGCCGCGAAGAGCAGGTACACCGCTGCGTCGATGATGCCCAGGCTCACCAAGTCCCGCGCCGCCACTGGTCGCATGTAGGCGAGCAGCTGCGCGCAGAGCATGAGCGTGAAGAGCGCAAGCAGCATCCACGCCACCGCGCCGCCGAGGCCGAGCGGACGGCCCTCCGCGTCGAAGGGACCACGAGGGTTCGACACGAGCGCTCAGCTTCCTCGGGGACGCGCCGCCACGCCCCGCTTGACGACACTGTCCACGGCGAGCTCGGGCCGTGTGCCCTGGTGATCGATGGTGAAGTGAAGCCCGCGGCTCTCGGCGCGACTCGCCGCGCACGCCACGATGAGCTTGGCCACCGTCTGAATGTTGCGCAGCTCGAGTAAGTCGCGCGTGACGAGGTGCTTCCAGTAGTACTCGCGGATTTCGTCCTCGAGGAGGTCGATGCGTCGCTTGGCGCGCTCGAGCCGGCTGTCGCTCCGCACGATGCCCACGTAGTTCCACATCAGACGACGGATCTCGTCCCAGTTCTGCGTCACCACCACGGCCTCGTCGCTGGGACAGGCCGACCCCGTCTGCCACTCCGGCACGTCGGGCAACTCTCGCGCGCGGAGCTCACCGATGAGGTTCTCCAGCTTTTCCGAGGCGCGCTGTCCGAACACGAGCCCCTCGAGCAGCGAGTTGGACGCCAAGCGGTTGGCGCCATGAAGCCCCGTACACGCGGCCTCCCCGATGACCCACAGACCCGGCACGCTGCTTCTTCCCCACAGATCCGAGGTCACGCCGCCGCATTGGTAGTGCGCCGCGGGCACCACCGGGATGGGGTCGCTCGTGATGTCGATGCCGTACCTCTTGCAGGTGTCGTAAATCGTCGGGAAGCGCTCCATGAGGAAGCCGCGCGACTTGGAGGTGATGTCGAGCAGCACGTAGTCCGATCCCGTGCGCTTCATCTCGTAGTCGATCGCGCGAGCGACGACGTCGCGCGGCGCCAGATCCGCCATGGGGTGATGACGCAGCATGAAGGCGTCGCCATCCGCGAGCCGCAGCACCGCTCCTTCGCCGCGCAGCGCTTCACTGATCAAGAAGCTCTTGGCGCGCGGCTCGTAGAGCACCGTGGGGTGAAACTGGAAGAACTCCATGTTCGCCACCTCGGCGCCCGCGCGGTACGCCATGGCGACGCCGTCACCCGTCGCTACGTCCGGGTTGGACGTGTAGAGGTAAACCTTGCCGGAACCCCCCGTCGCCAGCACGGTGGCGTGCGCGAGGTACGTTTCTACGTGGCCCGTCTCTTCGTCGAGGATGTACGCGCCGACGCACTCGTCCGGCTGCCCCAAGCGACCGTGCGTAATGAGCTCGACGCCCATGTGCCACGGTAGCACCTCGATGTTCGGCTCGGCTGCCACGGCCTCCATGAGAGCGCGTTGGATTTCGTGGCCCGTCACGTCGCCCGCATGCGCGACACGCCGCTCGCTGTGGCCGCCTTCGCGTCCCAAATCGAGCTCACCGGGACGCCGCGAGGTAAACTGCGTCCCCTGGTCGATCAACCAGCGCAAAACCTCGGGCGCGCGTCGCACGCAGAGGTCCACGGCGTCCGCGCGACACATGCCGGCGCCCGCGACGTGCGTATCCGCCGCATGTTTTTCGAACGAGTCGGTGGGATCGAGGACGGCAGCGACGCCACCTTGAGCCCAGTTGGTCGCCGACTCGTCGACGGAGCGCTTCGTGACGAGCGTCACGTGGCCGTGTCGCGCCGCTCGCAACGCAAACGAGAGCCCAGCGATACCGCTGCCCAAAACCAAGTAATCAGTGCGCACGGACATGACGGCCTCGGTGGGTCGAAGCGAGCCGAGTGCGCGCCGCTCGAACCCAATTTCCCAATCATCCCCATGGCTTGTTGTCGAACGAAGCACGTGGGGAGGCGCTTGACGCGGCGCGCCCAGGGCCTACCGTGAGCCCGGTTGCCCCGCAAGGCCTGGCGCCCGGGGCCGTTCGTCGTGGTTCAGAAGCGCTCCTTCCCAAGAGAGGTGGCCCGGTGAAAATCGTCGTCGTCGTCAAACGTGTCGCAGACCCAGACAATGCGAACAAGGTGAAGATTGGGGGCGGAGGTGCCCAAATCGACACCGCGGGTCTCGAATGGAAACTCAATCCCTTCGACGAGTACGCGCTCGAAGCGGCGCTCCGTCTGACGGAAAACGGACAAACGCCCAAGAAGCGTGAGGGCGAAGTCGTGGTCGTGACCCTGGGGCCCAAGGAGACGGAAACGACCCTGCGCTCCGCCTTGGCGACCGGCGCCGACCGCGCGCTCCGTGTGGACGCGGAAGATGGCGCGCTGGACGGACGCATCGTTGCCCTGGCGTTGAAGACGCTCGTCGAAGCCGAAAAGCCCGACGTCGTGCTCCTCGGCAAGCAGGCGGTCGATGGGGACTCGAACCAGGTCGGCCAAATGCTGGCCGAGCTACTCGATTGGCCCATGGCCACCTTCGCAGCGACCCTCCAGGAGGAGCCGAGCGGTACCCTGCTCGTCGGCCGCGAGGTCGACGGCGGCGTGCTCACGCTCCGCCTGACGCCGCCGGCCGTCGTCACGGTCGACTTGCGCATCGTCTCTCCGGTCAGCGTGTACTCGAAGCACACGGACCCTTCGTTCAAGTACAGCGAAGGCGTCCGCTTCGCGCCGCTGCCGGCCATCATGGCGGCCAAGAAGAAGCCGCTCGAAACCAAGCAGCTCTCGGAGCTCACCAACGCTCCGCTCACCATTCGTTACGAAAAGTTCGAGCTTCCACCAAAGCGCAGCGCGGGCATCAAGGTGAAGGACGTCGCCGAGCTCGTCGAAAAGCTCGCCAACGAAGCGCGCGTAATCTGAAAGGAGACCAGCGATGCCCAACGTACTCGTCATTGCCGAGCTCGCCGAAGACGGAACCCTCCGCAAAGCCACGCTGTCGGCCATTACTCTCGCCAAAAAGGCGCTGCCCGCTGTCGGCGGCTCCTTCGACATTCTCGTGCTCGGTGCGAGCACCGGCGCAGCCGCCGAAGAGCTGTCTCAGTACGGCGCCGGCAAGGTGCTCACCTCCGACGACGCGAGCTTCGCGCACTACACGGCCGAGCAATTTGCTCCCACCGTGGCAGCCGTCGGCAAGGGCTACACCCTGCTCGTCGCCACCGCCTCCAGCTTCGGCAAAGATCTCCTGCCGCGCGTCGCGGCGCGCCTCGAGGCCGCCTACGCGGGCGACTGCGCGGACGCCAGCGTGAGCGGCGGCAAGGTCGTCTACAAGCGGCCCATGTTCGCCGGCAACGCCTACGGCTACTGCACGCTGGAAACGCCCATCCAGGTCGCCACCGCCCGCCAGAGCGAATTCGAGCCGGCAGCGCCCGCAGGCGGCAAGTCCGCCATCGAAGCCGTGCCAAAGGCCAGCCCCAGCTCGGCGGCTGCACGCGTCGAGTTCGTGTCGCTGAACGCCGTCAAGAGCGAGCGCCCCGAGCTCACGGAGGCCAAGGCCGTCGTGTCGGGCGGACGCGCTTTGAAGGACAAGTTCTTCCAGGTGATCGAGCCACTCGCGGACGCGCTGGGAGCCGCCATCGGCGCTAGCCGCGCGGCGGTAGACGCGGGCTACGCCCCCGGCGACTTCCAAGTGGGACAAACCGGAAAAATCGTCGCGCCGCGCCTCTACATCGCGGTCGGCATTTCCGGCGCCATCCAGCACATCGCCGGCATGAAGGGCTCCAAGGTGATCGTGGCCATCAACAAGGACCCCGAGGCGCCCATCTTCCAGCTCGCGGACTACGGCCTGGTGGCGGATCTTTTCCAAGCCGTCCCCGAGCTCGTTTCCGCATTGAAAGCGCGCGGTTGAAGTCGTCTTGACAGGACGCACCTCTGCCCTCATTCTCCGCGGCCCGTTCACCGGAGCTCACCCTCCCAGGTGGTCTAGGTGAACGGGCGCCTCGTGAAGCCCGATTCACGAAGGTGTGCGTCTGAAAGAGCCGGGGCGTAGCGCAGCCTGGTAGCGCGCTTGGTTCGGGACCAAGAGGCCGGAGGTTCGAATCCTCTCGCCCCGACGAAACGAAAAAACCCACCGCCACAAGCGGTGGGTTTTTTCGTTTCGGGGGCCTTCGTCCACGAAGTGGACGAAGGCGTCGCGCTCGGTCGCCGCGTGGGACCAAGGCGTCGCGCCGTGCACGAAGTGCTTCGCTAAGCCACGCACCTTCGCGCCGTGCACGAAGTGCTTCGCTAAGCCACGCACCCTGAACGACGTCGCGCCCAGCACCGACCGTGAGATCCGCGCCGCGACCTTTACCGGCTCGAGCAGCTCCGCATCGAGTCGTCGCCCGGGCCGAGCAACCCGCTCGGACGGGTTCAGCCGAGAAGACTTTGGCGCGCTGACTTACGCAACTGAGTCTCGCTCGCATGAGCTCGGACCCGTTTGCGGAGAGACCGCACCGCGCTCGGCCGTGCTGCGGGAGCACCGCTCGCTGCGCGGCTTCGCCGAGTCCGGCTCGCCCCGTCCTCGCCGGGGTCGCTCGTTCCCTGAGAATCGACCGTTGCTGAAAAAGTAGTTGGCACCCAATCCGAGACTTCCGTCTCTGCTCCCTTGCCGAGAACCTACTCGCGGCGGGGCGGCGTGGGTAAGCCTCCTGGAATCATTAACAAATCTCAGCGGTTACAAAAAAAGTGCATCCCCCCTCAGGAAATCAGTGACACGGTAACAGGGGAGAGTTATTGTGCCCACACTGAAAAGCCGTTGCCGCTCGAATGCGGTGACTCCGGGAGTCATCTCACGTGGCCATTGAAGTACCTTCCATCCAAATCCTTATCGTCGACGACGACCCCGCCATCTGCGAGTACATGCAGACCCTCCTGGAAAAGGATGGTTTCTTGGTGCGCGCGGTCAGCGATCCGACGCTGGTCGAGGACGAGGTTCGCCAAGGCGCGTTCCACGTCATCATCCTCGACCTGATGATGCCCAAGCTCGACGGCATCGAGGTTCTCAAGCGCATCCGGTCCATCGACACGGACGTGGCGGTAGTGATGTTCACCGCGCACCCGAACCTCGATACGGCCGTGGCCTCGATGAAGTTGGACGCGGTCGACTACATCAAGAAGCCGTTCAACGTCGACGAGTTCCGCGAGGTGCTCTCGCGCGTGATGAAGAAGAAGGGCCTCGCGCGGACTCCCGAGGAGCAGCTGCACAAGATCATCGGCGATACCATCCGCGGTATGCGCAAAGACCAAGAGCTGACGCTCAAGCAAATGAGCCGCCGCACCGGGCTCAGCATCTCGCTCCTTTCGCAGATCGAGCGCGCAGAATCGAGCCCCTCCATCTCGAGCCTCTACAAGATCGCGGTGGCGCTCGACTCGAAGATCAACAGCCTGTTCGGCAACAACTGAACGGGTCCTTATCTTCGTGCGGCTCCCCCGGCCGTGCGAGATGCGTCGGTCCTCCCTCCTCGCTTGACCCCTGGAAGAGCCGCCCCCCCGGGCGGCTCTTCTTTATTTGGCCCTCACCGAGCAGGCAGAGGGCGAGTGCACCACTCGACGACGAAGAGGCGCTCTTATTTTTTTTCGGGGGGCGATAGCCACGCTCCGCCGTACGGTGCTCCCGCACTACGCCAGCGCGCGCGACCAGCGGCAGCGCGCGCGACCAGCCCGCATCATCGTGCGCTGCTCCCCCACTAGAGCGCCGATCAGTTCGCCTCGATTGCGGCTTCGTTTGGCAGACCCCACCGAGGTGGGGGCTCTGCCAAACTACGCCACAGCCTGCGTTTGCTCACGAAACGGCGCTCCAGTTGCTTGTTTGGTCGCGGGCAAACGGCCCGCCTACCGGCGAACCGTTTGTCGCTCTAGGGCACCCTCGCGCGCCTACGGCACTCGCTCACGTCCAAAATCAGCAGCGCCCGTGCGGAAGTGTTCCGACGGGCGCCTCGCTGAGGTTCGATTTTGGGTACCGAGGGCCGGACTTGAACCGGCGACCCCAGGCTTATGAAGCCTATGCTCTAACCGACTGAGCTACCTCGGCTGAAGCCAAAAACACGGCGCCCGCGGGCGCCCGCTTTCGGGGACCGGGACTATGATCGGCCGCGCCGGGGGCTGTCAAGGGGCGGATCAGGGAGGCGACTCACGCAGCGGGCAACGACGCGCCGAAGAGGCGACGGGCGTTTTCGGTCGTCGACGTCGCGAGCTCCTCGAACGACACCTTGCGCAGCTCCGCCAGAAAACGCGCCGTGTGCACGACGAAGCCCGGCTCGTTCTTTTTTCCGCGGTGAGGGATGGGCGCCAAATACGGACTGTCGGTCTCGACCAGAATGCGATCGGCTGGGGCGTACGCGGCGGCGTCTTGAATGTCCGTCGCCTTCTTGAAGGTGACGATGCCCGAAAACGACAAGTAAAAGCCGAGGTCGAGCGCGCTCTGGGCGAACGCGCGGTCCTCGCTGAAGCAATGAATGACGCCGCCCACGTCACTCGCGCCCTCGGAGCGAAGGAGCTCGAGCGTGTCTTTTG
Source organism: Pseudomonadota bacterium (assembly GCA_023432025.1). Lineage (GTDB taxonomy): Bacteria > Myxococcota_A > Polyangia > Polyangiales > Polyangiaceae > NIC37A-2. The sequence continues at coordinate 11,319 of JAEYVE010000073.1, read as the reverse complement.
CCGCATTGCGCGTGTGGATGACGAGCGGAAGGCGGAGCTCCCGCGCTCGAGCGATGTAGCGAGCGAAGACCGCGCGCTGGGTTTCCCGCGGTGAGTGGTCGTAGTGGTAGTCCAGGCCCACCTCCCCCACGGCCACGACGCGCGGCGTCCCCAATAGCTCGGCAAGCGCGCCCTCCAGCGCCTCGTCGTGGTCTGCCGCGTCGTGCGGGTGCACTCCGACCGTGGCGACCACGTCCGGGCGCTCGGCGGCCAGCTTCACGGCAAAGCGGGCCTGGGCCAGCCCGCCCACACCCACGCAAACGAAAGCGCCAACCCCGGCCGCGTGGGCGCGCTCGAGCACCGGCGCGGGTCCGTCCCCGCAGTGCTCCGGATCCAGGTGGCAATGAGTGTCGACGAGCATGGCGCCCTCGTACCGAACCTCGTCTCAGGTGAGAAGGTCCGCGTAACGATCGCGAATGAGGAACGCCGCCGCGTCCGCCGCGGAATCCGTGCTGTAGCCGTAGCGACGCTCGAGATCCCCGAGCGCGGCCTCCGCCGCGCGACGACGCTCTGCGTCCAAGCCAGCGCCGTCTTCTCGGAGCAGGAGCACCAGATCTCGGCACAGCTTGGCCATGGCCCCCCGCCGCTCGGCGAAGACGGCCTCGCGCAAGCGCCGCAGGTGATCGGCGAACACTCGCCGATTGTCGATGGAATCGTTCGGGTGATCGATGGCCCAAGCCGCGATCGAGTTGATGAGCGAGCGTCGAAACTGCTCCGGCTTGTCCGACGCACCGAGCAAACGCTCGACCTCGGCGAACAGGCCCGCGTCCGGGTTTTCGTAGGCGCCCGTGAGCGGGTTTCGAACCTGCTCGCCCTTCACCCAGTAGCTCACGTGCGTCACGTAGCGATCGAAGAGCTCGCTGTAGCGTGTCTCTTCGACGATACCGCTCACCGCGCGCAGCTCGTCCTCGAAGGCGTCGAGCACGCGCTTGCCGAGCGCGTCACGGAACGCGGCGTGGTCGTGGTACCCGCCCGGCAAGCGCTCCTGCTGCAAGAAGCCGTATTCGCTCACGCGTTCACACAGCTTTTCGAGCTCGTCCAGCACGGCGAACGGCGACAGGTAGCCATAGCGACGGCTCTGCGCCGCGTCCAAGAGCACGGCGCGCATCTCGCGTGGACTGGCGCCGCTTCCGCCCTCGTAGTCCGTGACGGTGTCGGTTTCCCGGTACAAGTCGGCGATGGCGCCGCGCAGCAGCTTCGCGGAGTCTTCGTCCAGCCGCTCGGGCGCGCGCCCGTCGGAGTAGAGGTCCATCTTCTCGAACGCGGTGAGCTCGCTCACGAGGTCTCGAAGCTCGCGTGGGTAGCGGTCCGCGCTCGGCTTTTTCATGCGGCTCAAGACCGCGAACATGGCCGCGACCTCGGTGGCGTGCGGAGCCACGTGACCGCGCACTTGGGGCACGATTTGGGCGTCGTAAATTTTCACCTCTTCGCGCCAGCTTCTCAGGTACGGCGCGCGAATGAGCTCGAGGCGACCACGGAAGCTCTCGAACTCCGGGTGCTGACGAAACGCCGTGAGGTGAATTTCGTTGCCGCTGGCGAGCAGCACGCAGTTGACCTGAAGCGTCTGCGTTTCGAGCGCGACCTCCCCCGTTTCTGCGGTAATTTGCAGGTACTTGAAGGCATCCAGAGGCCTCTTCAGGAGGTCCGAGTACTCGAGCAAGCCGCCCGCTGCGTCCACGAGCTCACCGTAGGCGTCGAAGAGCGCCAACCCCTGCAGAGACGCGGGCAAGCTGGCGACCGAGCGATCGGCGGTGACTTGGCGCTCGCCGGCGTCGATGGACAGCTGGGGTCCCAAAGTCACCGCGCCCACGCGGTAACGCCGCGAAATGAAGTAACGCTCCACTTGAATGTGGCGCAGCACCTCCTCGAGCGAGCCGCCGTAGCTGGCCAAGAGCGCATCGTAGACGCGGCGGCTCTTGTGGCAGAGATCTCCATGGGTGAGCCAGCGCGGTGGTGCGCTCTTGACGCCGAACTTGGCGTAAAGCCGCGAGACGAGCTCCTCACGCGGCCCGCGCGGCAACAAGAACAACGGATGGTCCCGCACCTCCACGAACAAACGCGCGTCGATTTGGTCGTCGCTCAGGTGCGCGTAGCTGGCGGCGGCTTGCCCGGACGCCTTGGGGCCGCCGAAGCCGATGGCGCCCCGCAGCGTGGTGTGGCTCGGGAAGATCCAGTGAAAGCGATAGAGCGCGCCTTCGTCGCGCGTCGAATAGTCCTCGAGCGCTCGCATGAGGCACGCGGCGAGCGTGCTCTTGGCGGAGCCGTTGGGGCCGTGCAGGAGCAGCACGCGGTTCGGCCTGCCCTCGCGCACGAAGTTCGACAACGTGCGATAGAGCTCTCCTTGAACGACCTCTTGCCCGACGAGCGCGTCGTGCGCGGCGTCTCCGTCTTCCGAAAATACCTGATCGAAGAGGCGAAAACGCGTGGTCTTGCCCCACGGCATTTCCTTTTCTTCCCGACCATAAAAATCGAAGAGATCGCGCACGTAGGTGGCGGAATCTCGCGAGTGGCGCGCCGGATCTTGCGCAAAGAGCTCGAGGTACTCCTGAAAGGAGAGAACACGGCGCTGCCTCGTGAAGTCTCGCTGGACCGAGTCGGCGATGTGCCGAAGATCCTCACCTACTTCGCTCTTGGCCATGCAGCGAAGATATCACGGCCGCGCGCCAGCGCCGGGAAGAGTCGCTCCACGTATTGCGCGCTGGATCTTATTGGGCGGTGATTTGAACGGCGAGGTCTCGCTTTTCGATCAAGCAGCGCTCGTCCGTGCAGACGCTGAAGGAAAAACGACCGGAAAGCGTGTGAGCACCAGCGCTCTTCGGCGTGAAAGCGACCTTCATGACGCCCTTGTGCTTTTCGAGCGCCATGGCGTCCCGCGTGACCACCTTGCGGGGCAGCTCGAGGCCCGCCGCGTCGCTCAGCGTGAGCTTGAAGGGGTACTGATCGTTCACCTTGAAGCCGTTTTTGGCGACGAGAACGACTTGCGCCTCTCCGGCTTTGCCGACGGCGAATGGCCCGGCTGCTTCCAAGCCGAGCTCGAAGCCCTCTTCCTTGTAAGTTGCCTGTCCGGCCGCGGGGGCAGCGTTGTCCGCCGGAGCGCCTGGCTGGTCCGCACCGGGAGCCGGAGCCACAGCCTTGGTTTCGGCAGCCTTGGCCTCGACGGAAACGACCTCGGGCGCCGCGCTCTCGGCGCGAGCGTCCTCGCCGCGATCACAGGCGAAGCTGACCGCCGACACCACCAGCGAGCCGACGACAGCGCCCGCCCAAGTGCGCGAGGCGCCGCGCAGACGCTGAAGAACCGACGACGACTCGGATGCCGCGCCGCGCTGCCTTTCGTTCGTCTTCACGTTGTCGCTCATGGTCAAAGGGGATACCACACGCAGAAAGCAGCTGGGAGCCACGCCGTACATGGTGGCTCTCTACGCGTGAGCGCGCCAAGGTCTTTCCACGACCCAGTGCGGGAGCACCGCGCGCCGAGGGTCGGCTCCGTCCCCTCACCCTGCGGAGCACGCCAAGCGCGCGAAATCCGGGGGAGGCAACTTCGACGTCTCACTTCCGACCGGCGACGTCGTCCGAATTCGACGGGCGACGTACGGTTCGACGTCCGAATTCGACGAGCCAGTATGCCCAGCGCGCACGAGCCGGCGGGCGACTACAGGACGACCACCAAGACGACGAGCAAGAGCACCAGCACGACTGCGCCGCCGATAGCGACGGGCATGACCCAAGTCGGCGCTCGTCCGGCACCTCCGACACCGGGGATCCCCAGGGCCGGAAGGTTTAGGCTCGCGTCTTCGTCCGAGTCCGGGAGGCGCGCGCTTTCCGTTGCTTGCGCCGAGGGCTCGCGGCTGGGCGGGGGCACGTCTCCGAGCGACTCGCTCTCACCGAAGAAGTCGTCGACGGCGTCCCTCGGTTTTTCTTGGATGCGCGTTTCCAGCAAGCTCGGCATGCGCGCGTCGATGAGAGCGGAGAGCTCCGCCTCCGGGGTGATGGCCCACGCCTTGTGATTTCCCGACAGGCCGTAGGCTTGGCCCACCGCGTCCGCGAGCGCGCCGATGGATGCAGTGCGTACCGCCGCGGCCTTTTTGAAAGCCTTGGCGACGACCGGATCGAGCGTAGGCGGCACGGGGTGCTTTTGGCTCTTGGCCACTTCGCTGGGCGGCTTGGCTTCCTTGGTGAGGATTTCCAAGAGAATGCTGGGGCCGTTGTTGCCCTGAAACGGGACGCGCCCGGTGACGCACTCGTATGCGATGGCGGCGAGCGCCCACACGTCCGCTCGCTGGTCGAGCGTATCCAGACCCTGCGCTTGCTCGGGCGACATGTAGTACGGCGAGCCAATGGTGGTGCCCATCACCGTGAGCTTTTTCGCCGTTTCCGCTCGGTCCTTCACGGAACCAAAGTCCAGAATTTTGACGATGTCGCCGTCGTGCGTCTGACAGAGGAAGATGTTGTCCGGCTTGAGATCGCGGTGGACCAGCTTGCGCGCGTGCGCTTCGTCCAACCCGATGGCGACCTGGCTCAACATGCGCACCAGGCGTGCCGGCGACAGAACGCCTTCTCGCTTCAAGGTGGCCCGGAGCTCTTCTCCGTAGAGAAACTCCATGACCAACGTGTACGAACCGTCCGGCGTGGGCTGAAAATCGAGCACCTCGACGATGTGCTCGTGAGGCAACTCGCCGGACACCGCGAACTCGCGCTTGAAGCGTTCGACTTGAACGCCGTCGCGCGCCACGTCCTGATGCAGGATTTTCAGCGCGACGTTGCGCCGCTCGTGCATGTCGAGCGCTTCGTACACGCGCCCCATACCGCCGTCGGCCACGACGCGGCGGATTTGATAGCGCTCACAGAGCACCTGCCCGATGCGCGCGTCCTTGTCGTCCGGCGCGACCGGCACCTGAGTGGCGCTCGTCAGCTGCGAGCCGTCGACCGGACAAAAGCCAGCGTCGGCTGGATACAGGCGACCGCAAGTAGGACAGGCTTTCAAACGTACTCAGCCGGCCTGATTGACCGGCGCCTCCGAGTCGTTGCCGTTCGCGGAGCCGCCGCTCTCGTCCGTCCCCGCATTCTCGGGCGCCTGAGGCGCCTGGAAATACAAGACCCTGTGGCAACTCGGGCACTGGTGGAGGCCGCGGTTGTACATGATCTGTTGAAACAGCATGGGAGGCAGCGCAATGTGGCAGGCCGTGCACGAACCGGCAGCGGCAGGAGCCACGCCGCTGCCCTTACGCTTTCGGACGAGCTCGTATTTGCGATAGAGCGCTTGATCCAGCTTTTTGGTGAGCTCGGCGCGGGAGCCCTGCTTTTCGGCGCATTGTGCCTCGAGCTCGGCGATGCGCTCGGAGCTTTGTCCTTCGGTTTGGCCCAGCTCGCCGGCCACCTGCGTGCGACGCTCGCTGGTGGTGTCCACGTCCGTGCGGGCGCTCTCCGCCAACTCGACGAGCTTTTCGATGTCGCGCTCGCGGTCCCGATAGAGCTTGCGAAGCTCCTCCAGCTCACGCGTGGCCGCGTTGGCCTCCCGCTCGTTGCGGCAGCGCGCCAGCTTTTCGCGCGCCTTGTCGATCTGCTGGTTCATTTGGCGCATTTCGCCGATCAGCGAGGCGCGCGTTTTGTCCATTTCCTGCAAGCTGGACGAGCCGCTCTCCACGCGTGCGTCCAGCTCGGCCAAGAGCGTCTGTTTTCCGGCGAGCACCGACTGCTCGGAGCGAAGCTCCCCGTCCAACGTTGCGAGCTGCGCGTCCAGCTCGGCGAGACTCTTCAAGACTTCAATCTGCGCTTGGATGTTCACGACTTCTCCGCCACATGCCCGAGGCCCCCCTTCGGGACACTCGCGGAAAGCGCGCTCGACCAGCGAGGCGCGGAAAGTGGGCCCACCTGGGTTCGAACCAGGAACAACCCGGTTATGAGCCGGGGGCTCTGACCGATTGAGCTATAGGCCCGCGATCGGAATGAGCTCGGACGGAGCGGCGTGCCCCGACCCGAGCTCCTTGCACTCGGTACTCCGTGCGGACGCGAGACATGGCTCGAATCCGACACCGTGGCGCTCGGCTCGAGGCAGGCCCTCGGCTTGAGCCAGACCTCAGTGGGGCAGTCAGTTCTCGCCTGACCCCACCCCGTTTGCTCGGTTCGCACCGAATCCGACACCGGAGTTGCCCCGAAACCGCCGCTATGGCTGGACGCCCGCCCATCGAGCTCCCGGCTGAAAACCGTGGAGTGGTCAAGGGCGAGCTGGTCAAGGGGAATGCTCCAGGCGAGCACCACGCCAGCAAACGTAGTCGAAGGGCGAGGGAGGAGCAACCACACGTCGGCACGCGGCCGCACTCCGTGATATGCGGCCCCCATGCAGAGTCTCGTCGTCACCGGAGCGACGCAACACAACCTGAAGAACGTCAGCTGTGAGCTGCCCCGCGATCAGCTGGTCGTCATCACCGGCCCGAGCGGCTCCGGAAAGTCGTCCCTCGCCTTCGACACCATCTACGCCGAAGGACAGCGACGCTACGTGGAGTCTCTGTCGGCCTACGCGCGTCAGTTCCTCGACCAGCTTCCCAAGCCGGCCGTTCAGAGCATCGACGGCCTGAGTCCCGCCATCGCCATCGAACAGAAGGCGCTCGGCAAGAGCCCGCGTTCGACGGTCGGCACGGTCACCGAAATCGCCGACTACCTCCGCCTGCTTTTTGCTCGCGTCGGGGTTCCTCATTGCCCGATTTCGGGCCGTGTTCTCACGGCTTATACGGTGCAGGAAATCGTCGATTCAATCGTCGACCGCGGTGAAGGAACGCGCGTCGTCCTGCTCGCCCGCGTGGCGCGGAACCGCGCGGGGGACTTGGCCGACGAGCTGAAGCGCCTGCGGCGCGAAGGTTACGTACGCGCTCGCATCGACGGCGAAAACGTGGAGCTGGGAGACGACATTTCCGTCGATCCGGCCCGCGAGCACGACCTCGACGTCGTCGTCGATCGCATCGTGGTCAAAGACGACGTGAAGGGGCGACTCACCGACTCGGTCGAGCTGGCCCTGAAGTTGGGAGACGGCACGGTCCTCGTCGACGCCCTCGACGGCTCCGAACCCCAGGTCATGAGCGAACGGCTGGTTTCGTGGGAGCACGGCATTACTCTGCCCCCGCTCGAGCCCCGACTGTTTTCGTTCAATAGCCCCCACGGTGCCTGTCCCGAGTGTAGCGGGTTGGGGGTGCGCTCCGCCGTCGACCCCGCGCGCATCGTGCCCGACGAGACCCGCACCCTGCGCGAAGGTGCCGTCGCCGCCTTCGGTCGTCGCGGCTCGGTCGCCACCGCCACCGAGGTGCACCGCGCCGTGGAGGCGCTCCGCATCGATCCGGACAAGCCGTGGAACGAGCTTCCGGAGGCCAAGCGGAACGCCCTTTTGTACGGTGAAGTCAAAAAGTCCGGCGAGTACGTGGGCATCGTGCCGCGGCTGTCGCGCTTGCTCGAGACCGGAGACATCGAAGAAGGCGAAGAAGCCGAGGACGGCGCGATCGGCCCCGAAGACCTCGGGCGCTTCGTGGTCACCCAAACGTGCAAAACCTGCAACGGCACGCGCCTTCGCCATGAAGCCTTGTGCGTCAAGGTAGCCGACCACGACATCGGGCAGCTGTCGCGCATGTCGCTGCGCAAGGTGCGGCAATTTTTGAGCGAGGTGCTGCAAAGCGACGTTCTGTCGGCGCGCGACGCCGCCATCGCCGAGCCGCTCATTCGCGCCATCACCGAGCGCCTTGGCTTCCTCATCGACGTGGGCCTGGACTATTTGGGCCTGGATCGAGCCGCACAGACTCTGTCGGGCGGCGAGGGCCAGCGTATCCGTTTGGCCACGCAGATCGGCGCTTCGCTCGTGGGCGTGCTCTACGTGTTGGACGAGCCGAGCGTTGGACTGCACTCGCGTGACAACACGCGCCTGCTCGACGCGCTGCGTCGCCTGGTGGACAAGGGCAACAGCGTGCTCGTGGTGGAGCACGACCGCGACGCCATTTTGGCGGCTGACTACGTTCTCGACATGGGGCCCGGCGCGGGCGTCCACGGCGGCCGCATCGTGGCGCAAGGCACGCCGAAGCAGCTCTTGGCCGATCCGAAGTCCATCACGGGCCCGTATTTGTCCGGCGAGAAGAAACTCCCCATCCCCGAAAAGCGCCGAAAGCCCACCAAGAAAACGTTGCGTGTGGTCGGCGCGCGCGCTCACAACCTGCAGAACGTGAGCGTCGAGCTTCCGCTCGGGCTCATCACCTCGGTCACCGGCGTGAGCGGCTCCGGCAAGAGCAGCCTCATCGTCGACACGTTGCTCAGCGCCGCGCGGGCCAAGCTGTACGGCGCCGCAGGCTGGGTGGGCCCCTGCGACTCCATCGAAGGCCTCGAGCACATCGACAAAGTCATCAGCATCGATCAAGCGCCCATCGGCCGCACGCCTCGCTCGAACCCGGCGACGTACACCGGCATCTTTACTCACTTGCGCGAGCTCTACGCGACGCTCCCGGACGCACGCGCGCGCGGCTACAAGCCGGGCCGCTTTTCGTTCAACGTCAAAGGGGGGCGCTGCGAGGCGTGTCAGGGCGACGGCGTCTTGCGCGTCGAAATGCACTTCTTGCCGGACGTGTACGTGGCGTGCGACGCGTGCGGCGGTCAGCGATACAACCGCGAAACGCTCGAGGTGCGCTACCGAGGCCTCTCGATCGCCGACGCGCTGAACCTCACGGTGGATGACGCGTACGACCTCTTCGAGGCCATCCCTCGCATCTTCGACAAGCTCGCGACCCTGCGGCAGGTTGGCCTCGGTTACATTCAGCTCGGTCAAGCGGCCACGACGCTGTCCGGCGGCGAAGCGCAGCGCGTGAAGTTGGCCAGCGAGCTCAGCCGTAAGGCCACCGGCAATACGCTCTACGTGCTGGACGAGCCCACCACGGGCCTTCACTTCTCGGACATCGAGCTACTCACGCGAGCGCTGCTCGATCTCCGCGATGCCGGCAACACCATCGTGCTGATCGAACACAACCTGGACGTGGTCGCCTGCTCCGACTGGGTGATCGACATGGGCCCCGAAGGCGGTGAGCGCGGCGGCAACTTGGTCGCCGAAGGCACGCCCGAAGAAGTCGCCGCATGCGCGGAGAGTCACACGGGCCAAGCGCTGCGTGAGGTGCTCGAGTCCGCGCGCGCAAAGCGCCCGCCCGTGGCAGCGCCACTCAGCGAGAAAGCCAGCGCCAAAGAACCTCGCACGCAAGCCACGAGCGCTCGAAAGACAGCGAGCGCGCCCGCGCGCAGCTCGAAGAAGACGACGCGCAAACGTTGACCCGATCGGCAAACGCGCGAACGCCGCACCACGTGGATCGGAAAGCGATCCACGGTGCGGCGTTACGCCGTCGACTGCCCGGAAAAGTTTCGGCACCGCGCCCGAGCTCCGGTTGACCCAGCGCCCAAAACCCAAACGCACACAGTTCCGAGCTGCCAAGCACACCCAGCTCAAGCACCCAGCTCAAGCACCCCGTGCCGAGCCCAAGCTCAGCTCCGGCTCAGCCGAAGTCGCGCTCGACGCGCTCCTGGTCTTCCTTGCAGCGAATGCAGAGCGTGGTTTCCGGACGCGCTTCCAGGCGCTTGACGGAAATTTCCTCGCCACAGTCCTCACAAACACCGAAGGACCCGTCCTCGATGCGCTCGAGCGCCTTTTGGATTTTCTCGAGGAAAACCTTTTCACGGCCGCGCAGACGGAACGTGAACGACTGCAGGTACTCGCTGGAAGCCAAGTCCATCTCGTCCGGCAAATCGTCGGCGTCGAGGGTCATGTCCTCGTCGAGGGTCTGCTGCGCGCGCTTGAGGATTTCGCGCTGCTTGGACTCGAGGAGATCCTTGAACTTCTTGAGCTGAGCCTTCGTCATGATTCCGCCACTCGATACTGGGGTGATCCGTCGCCCCGCCGTCCGGACCCATGCCGGTTGCCTTCGCACGAGTCACCACGTGGTGGTCCCGCCGGCGCTCCCCCCGCGAGCGAGCTCGCGTGGGGCAAAACCGAACGAGCGCCCCTCCCTTTTTTGGGGCCCGACAACATAAGGACCGACCGCGATCACGTCAATCCGTTCAGTGCGCCGTCGATTCCCGCTGCGTCCGATCAAAAAGCCTCTGCAAAAGCGAAGAGGCTCACGTCAATACGGCTGAGGTAATCGCCTCTGCCCCATTGCCAGACTCGCCCCGACATCCCTCCGTCATTTGGCTCGCCCGGACTGCCTTTAGGTGTGCCGCTCCGGGCGGTCTCGTGCAAGCCCGAGGCACGGACCAAAGGCAGCGTCGACCCACACCCAGCCCACGATGGCCACCGAGACAGGTCAGCTCGATACGATGACCTAGCGGCCTTCGCGATAGGCGCGCACCGCGTTGACGACTGCGTCGGCGAGGCGCTGCCGGTAGTCGCCGCTGTTCAGGCGCCTCGCTTCCTCTTGGTTGGAGATGAAGGAGCCTTCGAACAGCACGGCGGGCATGCGGGCGCCCGCGAGCACGTAGAAGCCCGCGCGCCGCACCCCGTGGTCGCGCACGTCGCCGTAGCGCTGGCCCAGCGAAGCGCGCGCCGAGCGTTGCAGGAGCTCGGCGAACTGCTCCGACGCGCGTAGACGCCCAGCGTCGTTCACGCGACTCAGCGAGTTGGCGAGCTCCGCCGCCGCAGCCTCCGAAGAGTGATTTTCGCGCGCCGCGATCGACCGAGACAGCGCGTCCTTCGACGCGTCGAGCACGAAGGTCATCACGCCATGCGGAGTGCCGCTCTCGCTGGCGTTGCAGTGCAGCGAAATGAAAAGATCTGCGTTGAACGCATTGGCGCGCGCGGCGCGTTCGTCGAGCGGAACGTAGACGTCCACGTCCCGCGTGAGCAGCGTGGAAACGCCCACCTCCCTCGCCAAGAGCGGCGCCGCGCGATGCGCGATGTCCAACGTCACGTCCTTTTCCCGGAGCCCGTTGGGGCCTTGCGCTCCCGGATCACTTCCCCCGTGCCCCGGATCGAGCACGACGCGCGATACGGAACGTCTTGCTCGCTCGAGTGGAGGAGCGGTCTTGCTCACGTCGATCACGAGCCGAAAAGGCTCCGGCAGATAGAAGACCCGGTGATACGCAGCTTGCTCCAGATCGAGCACCAAGCGCGTTCCGCCGTCCCGCTTCCCGAGGCGCACGCGACGCACGAGCCCCCCAACGTCGAAGCTGCTCGCGCCGTCGTAGCTCGCCCCCGAAACGTCGACGAACAATCGCGGCTCTTGCCCAGCCGTGGCTTCTGCCGTGCCCACTTCGAAGCGCGTCGGGTGGCTCAAG
>JAEYVE010000252.1 GCA_023432025.1 Pseudomonadota bacterium | reverse complement strand
ATTACAAAGAGCGCCTCGCATCCATGAGCGAGACCGAAGCTCTCGACGCGCTCGCAAAACACGGAAAGCTCGTCAAACGACCGCTGGTCGTCGGAGACGGAGTCGCGCTCGTCGGGTTCCGCGAAGACGACTACGAGCGCACCTTCGGCTGAGTGCCGGGAGTCGACGTTCGAGGACGTTCGAGGACGAGGAACGCACCTTCGGCTGATTTCAGAGCACGTCCCGCGCCGGTATCGCCGCGTGGTCGGGCGGCGCACGCAAACGGGCGCGCCGACTCACGACGATAACACGACGCGCCCCGCGCGCGCCCCGCGCGCGCCCCGCGCCACCCCGCGCCGACTCACGACGAAAAAACGAGACGCGCCCCGCGCGCCCCGCGCGCGCCACCCCACGACCACGTCGCTCAGAGCGCGCTCGCTCTTTCGCTTCACGTGGCCCCGGGCCACGTGAAGCTGCGCGCGCGAAGCGCGCCTAGCTCACTGCCCGGCGAGCAACTTCGAGAGCTCGCCGTTTTCGTGCAGCTCCGTCACGATGTCGCAGCCGCCGACCAGCTTGCCATCGACGTAGAGCTGCGGGTACGTGGGCCAGTTCGAGTACTCCTTCAGGCCCTGCCGCAGGTCGGCGTCCTGGAGAATGTTGTGGGTTTCGAACGGAACCCCGCTCTGCTTGAGGATGCCGAGCACCTGCGCGGAGAACCCGCACTGCGGGAACAGCTTGTTGCCCTTCATGAACAAGACGACGCGCTGGGCTTCGAGCAGCTCTTTGATGCGGGCGGCGAGTGCTGGATCCATGGTGGTTTTCTCCAGATTACTTCTTGGTGGCTTGCTTCTCGGCGAACGAGGCAGGCGTGTACGTCTTGAGCGCGAGAGCGTGAATGGGACCGTGCATGGCGGCGCCGAGCGCCTGGTACACGAGCTGGTGCTGCTGAACCATGCCCTTGCCGGCAAAGGCCTCACTCACGACCGTGGCCGAATAGTGGTCCTTCGTCCCGGTGAGATCCTCCACCTCGACTGTGGCATCGGGAAAAGCGGCTTTGAGCATTCGCTCGACTTCACTCGGCTCAATCACGCGGGGATTTCTTGCGCACGGGCGAAGCCCTGTCAACGCCGCCGGTCAAAAGTCCTCGTCCCGGTCGCCCAGCTCCACCGTGTAGCTCAGCACCGCGGCGCTCGCGCCGACCATGTTGAGGGGATTCCACGGGGGATTGACCACGCCAACCCGACTCGAGTTGTCGAACACCAGAACGTACTGGCCGCGTGGCAAAGGCAGGCGCTGGCGCTGTTCCAGGCCCGGCTGAAGAGCAAAGCCAGTGATGGGCGCCAGGGGGGGCGGAGCGAGCGCGGCGCCGAGCTGGAGATTTTGGCGCCACAGGTCGGCGTTGCCGCGCGCATAAACCAGCACTTCCGCGGGTGAGCCCATGAGGCGGAACCGCATGAAGAGCGCTTGATCGTCGTCGGCCACCTCGAACGGGCCGAGAAAGTCCACTTGCTCGGCCCGCACCTCGGTCGTTTCGTTGGCGTAAACGAGCCGGTCGCCTTCTTCCAGATCGAAGGGCTTGGCGGGGCGCTGTGGAGGCGCCAAGTACCCGAGGGAAAACTCGTCTCCCTCGTCCGTGCGCACGACGGTGAAGCCGTTGGCCAGGTGATTGGAGACGATCTGGCCACCGAAAGTTTGCGCCATGTAGCCGACGGGCGTGCGCGTCGCCCAGTCGACCATTTTGTTTTCGACCGAGCTCACCTGAAAGTCCGGCCCGGAGACGAGGCGCGCCGTTTTTCCCCACACGTACATGGCGTCCTCGGCCATGTAGAAATCCATGCGGTACTCCACCGCCGCCGTCGCTCGAAACCCGACGCGACCCGCCACGGGCGTCCACGCGTAGCCCGTGCCGCCAAACGACAACGTCACGGTTTGCGACTGCTCGTTCACGACGTGCTGGCACTGATCCGGAAAAAAGCGGCCGATGGTCGGGCCGGCCTGATCGAGCTTGAGCGGCGCGCCGCGCTTGAGAATTTCAGGGCAGATGCGCTCGGCGCCGAAGGTGGAAAACAGCCACCAGCGTAGCGCCGGGCTCGCGTTGATCGGCCCACGTGCGCACGGGCACCCCACCGTGATGTTGGCGAGGGCGAGCACGCCCATCCACCGCAGAGTCCAGCGCCGCCACTCGAACGTCCACATAGCCGCCCTCACGGTACACCAGAGCGGCAGGCGGTTCGAAAGCCTTTGATTGCCATGGCGTTCGATCGGCTCACTGCGCCATCGCGCGGCGCGCGACGCGCGCCACGGCCTCGATGAGACCGGGGTGCGTATTGAGCGTGGGAACGCGGACCAGCGAAAGGCCCAAGCAGCGCGCCTGCTCCAGCGCGGCCACGTCCAGGTCGTAGAGCGTCTCCACGTGCTCTGCCAAAAACCCGATGGGCGCGATGGCGACGGTTTCCGCGCCTGCCTCCGCCAGGCTCACCAAAGTCTCCTCGATGCCTGGCCCCAGCCACTCGCCGCCCCCCTCGCCCTGGCTCTGGTACGCAATGTGACAACGCTTGCCGACGATGCGCTCCACGGCGCGCGCGGAAGCGTCGAACTCCTGACAGTAGCGGTCGCCCCTGCGAATGGCGACGAGGGGCAAACTGTGCGCAGTGAGCACGATTTCCGTGGACGCGAGGTGAGGTCCGAGCGTCGTGCGAATGAGCTCCGCGTGCGCCTCGATGAGCGCCGCTTCCGAGCCCCAGGGCTCGACGAACACGGGCTCCGGCGCGCCCGGCACCGCGGAAAATGAGCTCGTAGCCGCTGCCCGGTACACGTCCACGCTGTAGGGCGCCATGGGAACGACGCACAGCCTGCGCAGCCCGCGAGCCCGCGGCAGCACCTCCTCCACGAACGGATGCCAAAGACGCATTCCGACGAAAGCAGGCACGCCCAAGCGCGCGGACACCGCTTCGGCCTGACGCTGGGTGAGCTCGAGCAGCGGCGAGCCGCCGATGTGGCGGTAGCGCTCCGCCAGCTCGTCGATGAGCTCCTGCGGCGCCGGACGCCCTCGACGAATTTGGTCGAGAAAGTCCGGCAGCTCCTCGAGCCGGCTCACGGTGCCATGCGCCACCAGAAGGACCCCCCAGTCCGAAGTAGCGGCTGAGCCGTCCGCAAGAGAAAGGGGTGCGCCACCCAGGTCCTGCACTGCCATGAGCGTCCGTATAGCAATTCGTGGGCTCGAGCGGATTCTTCGGGAGCACTCCCGCACTCGAGACTTGGCCCCGCTCGCATCCAGCGTCACGCTGGACGTCCGGTGCCTCGTCAAAGTGTCGCACTTCATGCGCGCCCGTGCGTTTCCTGCGCAGCATCGGCGCAGGCAATTCCGCGAAAGCACTCGGTTTTTACTAGGGCTCTCGCCCTCTCGCCCGTAAACTGCCCGTTCGATCCGCATGCGTAACCGCCCCAACCCCGCCGAGGCGCTCGTTCAGCTCTCGCGCCATGACGACCACGGCGCGCGTCAAGCGAGCTGGCGTCAGGCCATCGCGGCGCTGGCGCAGAGCGCGGGTCGCTTGGGCCCGCCCCCTCTGGATGGCGTCGATGAACGCGTGCTCGAAAGCTCGGCGCACGTCGCCGTCGAAACGGGGCTCGCCGACGACCTCGAATGGATTGCGCCCGGTTCCGCCGCCGTCGCGCTCTACGAGCTGAGCTCCTGCTTGCCCGCAGGGCAAATCAAACGCGAGCTGCGTCGCAAGGTCTTTTCACGCCTCTACGAGGGCACCGCGTCCACGTTTGCCACGGTGGCGGCGCGCATGGCGCTCGGCAGCGCCAAGCCGCTCGAGTCGCCGACGCTGCGTGCGCGCGTCGCGCTTTGTTTCGACCTGCCCGCCGGCACTTCGGTGGACGCAGCGCCGCTCGCGCTCGCGCTCGCGACACGCTTCGAGCTTCGAGAGGCCTGGCTTTCGCTGCCCTCGACACAGGCCCTACCGGCGCGCAGGTTGGCTGCGCAAATTCTCGAGCACGCTGCGCGTGAGGCCGTCGTGCGCCACCAGCTGGGTGACGCGCACCCGCTCACGCTCCTTCGCGGAGAAGAGCTGCGTCCCATTTTTCGACGCCTCCTTTGCGATCGTGAGCCGCTCGTGTGGCGCCACGCCGCGGTCGCACGTGGCCTACTCGCCTCGGTTCACGGTGCGACGCGCGAAGAGGTCATCGCCGCGCTCGAGCCCACGCTCACGCCGACCGAGTGGCGGCGCGCGGCGGTTTCGCTCGTCTCCTCGCTCGTCGACAACGACGAGGACACGCTCCAGTCGTGCCTCTCGCTCCTCGACGGAGAGCTCGCCAAACGTGACCCGGGGCTCATCGCGACGCTCGTTTTGGGCTTGCCGCGTGTGGTCGAAGCCGAGCCGGACCGCGCGGAAGAACTGCTCGATCGCCTGGCGACGACGCGCCGCGCCGACGTGGCCGAGTCGGTGGCGCGTCTGTTCACGGAGGTGGTCCAGCCGGGCTTCGGCATGGGCGCCGCCGCGGTGCTGCGCGATGCGCTGGCCGAGCGCGCTCGCACGGATTCGCCGCTCGGACGCGCGCTCTCGGCGCGAGCGCTGCGGCTCTTGAGCCCCGCCGACGTGGACGAGTCGAGCATTTCGCAGCAGGTGAAAGCCGCACTCTTGGCGTTCGAAACGGAAGGCGCCAAGCGCGCGTACGAGCTCGCGACGGCCGCAATTTCGGAGGCGCACCAGGTCGCCGCCTTCATCGAAACGCTGGAGCCCGGCAGCCACACGGCGTCACCACAAGCGCTGGCGGCGCTGCAAGACATCGACGCTGCGGCCGTCGAGCGCCCGACGCTCGCCCATTTGCTTCTCTTGGGGCGACGCGCCGGCGAAACGGACACCAACGTCCAGCCGATGGAGCGGCTCTACAATCGCCTGGGCCAGTGGGTTCTCGAAGGAGCCAAAAAAGCCACGCGCTCGGAGTGGACGCGTGACGGAGCCATCGCAGACCAAAAGCGCCTAGTGGCCTTGCTGCACCTCGTGGACGCCGAGTCGGCGGCGCGCGAGGCGGAGGCGCATCCGCTCATCACGCGGCTGAAGCGCTCCATCGAGGTCCTGCTCGATCGGTTGGTGCAGGGTCCGGACGCATCGGTACACCGCCTTTTGTGCGCCGCGCTGGCGCGTACGTTCGACGCGGCGGTGCGAGAAGGCGTAGCTCAGTCGAGCGATCTCGCTCTCGTGCTCGCGACCAAGCTCGACGACGGTTACTCCGTCGCCACCATCGCCGAGGCCTCGACCAACCCCGACGTCGCCGGCCCCATCGGTGCGCTGGCTGCGTTCATGAACCCCGAGCTCGACGCCACAGGCGAGCCAACGGAAACGTTCGGTGACTCGGCGCTGGATGGGTCGCTCGTCCGTCGGGCAGAAGTCGAGGAGCTCCTTCGGCAGACGCGGCGTGTGGTGCGGCTGAGTGAAGGGTTGAGCGGCGGCGGCGGCTACCGCAGCGAGGCGCTGCGCCGCGTCGTGTTTCGGCTCGGCCGCGCGCTGGAGGCGGTCGCGATGGCACGCGGGCAGTCGGAGCTCGTCGAACAAAACGGTTCCGGGCGGGTCATCATCGACGAGCTCGAGGCGACGGTGGAAGCCTTCGCGGAGCTCACTCGCAGCGCGCGGCGCCGCGTACTGTCCAACGAGAGCACGCTGGAGGTCGAAGTCGCCACGGAGGCCCCGCCGCTCTCGTCCTTGCTGGAGCGCTCCGTGCGCGGCGGGGTGCCTGCCAACCAGAATCAGCTCGCTCACTCGGCGCGTGAGCTCGTGGCGCCGCTCCCGTCTTTCCTGGGCCGGGTGGTGGAGCAAGTACTCCAGAACATCAACAGCATTCCCACGTCGCCGGGCAGCGACGTGTACGCGACTCCGCTCGAAAAACGGCGGGCGCCGCTGCCTGCGTGGCTCTTGCCCCGACGCACGCTCGGCTCGTTCTACGTGGTGCGACCGCTTGGCTCGGGCGGAGTCAGCTCGGTGTTCATGGTGCGCAGACAGGAGGAGCGCCACGACGCAAAGGCGGAGTCCTTCGCCCTCAAGGTGCCCGAATACGACCCCACCACGGCGCGCAGCTTGTCCGAGCAAGAGTTCTTGCAGCTCTTCCGTGAAGAGGCCGGGGCGCTCTTGTCGCTCCCCGCGCACGAAAACTTGGCGCGCTTCGTCACGTTCGATCTTTCGGCCCGCCCGAAACCCATCTTGGTCATGGAGCTGATTCGCGGCGCGTCGCTCGAGCGGCTCATCCGTTCGTCGAGCCTCTCCACCGCGCGGGTCTTCGCCTACTTGGACGGTATTTTGGCGGGGCTGGAGGCTATGCACGCCGTGGGCGTCGGACACTTGGACGTGAAGCCGTCGAACGTCATTTTGCGGGACGGAACGATGCCGGTGCTCGTGGACTTCGGCCTGAGCGGCCGGCAGCTGCGGCCCGGTTGCGGCACCATCGAATACACGGCGCCCGAGGTGCTCGGCGTCACGACCGAAGGAGTCGTTCCGAGCGCCCCGCCCGCGGACATCTACGCGTTCGGCTGCCTCGCCTACGAAATGCTCACGGGAGAGCTCTTGTTCGATGCTGGCGACGAGCTTTCGCTCGTCGCGGCCCACGTGAGTCACGATGGCTGGCCCGACAAACTGGCGCGCCTCGGGGACCACCCGGACTACGCCCGCGTGGCCCGCATGCTCGGCATGTGCCTTCGCCGAGATCCGCGCCTCAGGCCCACGGCGACCGAGCTCCGCCGCCTTTTTGCGCCCGAGGGCACCCGTCTCCAAACGGCGGAATGGCCACTTCGCCCCTCTTTGCACGTCGCGACCGCCTGAGCTCGCTTCGAGTCACCTTGACGAAGCAGGACGCCGAGCGCATTCCCGTGCGCGTGTTGGTTCCCCGCGTCGCCCAGCTCTTCGTGCTCGCCACATTCGCGATCAGCGCCACGGGCTGCTCCAGGCTCCAAGGGGCCGAGGGCTCCACGGTCGAGCTCACCGTGGGTAGCGAAACGGAGCGCTTCGAAATTCGCACGGCTTTCGCGGAGTACTGGGAGCTGTCGGGCGAAGCAGACGAGCTGCGCATCACACTCGCGTCGTACGAAGCCTCCTGCACGCATTTCGTACCACCACCGGAGGGCGGCATGGTCGCGACGATTTCGGTGCTCGTGCCGGACAACGTTCGCATCACGACCGGGGACTACCCCTGGGCAGGTTTGCCTGCTGCGGGCGGCACACCGCGACGCCCGGAAAGTGCGTACGCCCTGCCCTTCGCGCGCAAGGGCACCGAGGGCAAGCTGCTGGCGCCCGGCGGTGGCCTCCACCTGACCGAGCTCCAGCTGCGCACACACGGGCACGTCGGTGGGCTCTTGGCGTTCCAAGGCACCTCGGAAGATCCCCACGCTGCAACGCGGCTCACGGGGCCGTTTCGAGCGCGTCTTTGCCGCTATGCGCCACTGCCTTCACCGGCCGCCGCAGCACCCTGAGTCGCCCCTCCTGCGCCGCTTCCGGGCTTGACAGGTGACTCCCCACGACGGACGAAGGGGCCACATGCGCCCTCGTGTTCTCCGCTCCACCCCGTGGCTCGTCGCTTTTTCCGTCGCTTGCGGGCTCGCCGCGTGCTCGGACGACGGTGACGACGACCCAGCCAGCTCGGACGCGCCCCCCACCTTGAAGGTGCTGGGCTATCGCACGAGCACGGGCGAGACGAGCTCCGGAGACGACGAAATCGAGCTCCCTTGCGACCGTCAGCTGGGCGTGGTGGTGGGTCCGCAGTCGACCTCCGGGCGACTCGACAACTGGGTCCTTCGTCCCCCGGGAGCGTGCGGCACCCGCAACGCCTGCGGCTACATCGCGGCGCGCGTCGAGTCGACCAGCACGGAGCAAGCCGTCGAAACGCGCTCCGCCGCCACGACCCTGCCCCTCGATCTGAGCACTCTCGACGAGAGCGGCGAATACCGCGTCCACCTCGAGCTGCGTCAGGGCCAAACCGAACAGCCCTTCCTCGTGAAGGGCGACCCCGTCCGCGTCGAAGCCACGCTCGACATCACCTTCGCCGAATGTGGCCCCGGCGCCGGCGGAACCGGCGGAACCGGCGGAACCGGCGGAACCGGCGGCGGACAAACCGGCCTGGCAGGTCTCGGCGGTCTCGGCGGGGACGGACAGGGCGGCGCGCGCTGAACCGGCGCGAGGCTCAGAGCCGCTGTTCGTCCCGGTCAGCGATGGACGAACATCACGGTGCCTTCGAGCGGAAGAAGCGCTCCGTGCCAGCCCGTGGGCACCTGAGGCTCGGTCCAAGCGAACACACGCCGCGCGTCCTCCGGGGACAGGTTGATGCAGCCGTGGCTCTTCGGCACGCCGAAGCGATCGTGCCAATACGCGCCGTGCAGCGCGTAGCCGTCCTTGAAGTATTGCACGTAGGGGACGTCCCGTAGCTCGAACTCCTCGCCGGATTCGCTCGACGCCATCGTGGCCGTGACGTGCTTGGTGTGGATACGGAAAATGCCTTGGCGCGTCGCCGTCGTTTCGTCGGCAGAAGCGAGCCCTGCCTCCCCCGTCGACACGAGCGTCGCGTACACCGCCTTGGTGCCCTCGTAGAGCATCAGGGTTTGTTTGGTGATGTTCACGTCGATCCACTTTTCGCCTTTTTGCGCCCAGCCGGGCATGCGCTTGGCGAGATCGAGCCGCGAGGCATGGCGATCGCTCAAGAAGGAGCCGTCCTCCGTCTCGTAGTGGAGCACCCCGCCGAAGAACTTTTGCTTTCCGGTCAGCTTGATGACGGCGCGGTACGGCGCATTTTCCCCGACCTTGCCGTTGGCCTCGACGAACTTGGCATTCTCGTGGCGCACGAACGCGAACGGAAAATCGACGTCCTTGCCGATTTCCACGCCTTGGAAGTCCGAACCCTGAATGGGACGAAGTCGATCGGTGGGGACGAGCTCGAACTGCGTAGAGAGCCCGTAGCGCCGCCCCTCGTGCAAGAACGTATCGAGGAATGCGTAGCCGACCTTGCTGCGCATGTGCTCGAGCACGAGCGTCGTTGGACGAGGCACGGTGCTGAGCCGCGGCAGCACGGCCGAGCCCGCGAGGAACGGCGGCACCCCCTTCGACGTTTTGTTCGCAAAAGCCTCGCGCGGATCGTCGACGGGAGCGCCCCACGCCCAAACGTTTTGAGCGTAACCTGCGCCGATTTCTCCGCTTGCGCCGAACCAGGTTTCCATGCGCTCGGCGTAGCCCTTTTCGCTTTCGACGAGCTCACTTCCGGTCGGCAGCCTCTGATACACGGGGCCCGGCTTGCGGACGGTCCCGTACATGTACGGCAGCTTGTGCTCGAAGTGCGGCGGATAGGGCTCCGTGGCGCGCACGACGGGGTCGTTCTTGTCGAGCGTCGCGCTCTGATCGAGGCACACGTAGCCTCTCGGCTCTACGGGGTACCAGCCCTGTTTGCAGCCTTCGAAGCCGGCCGGTGTGGTGGACGTCGGAGACGACGAGCCCGCGCGCAGGTAACCCAACTTGCGCGCCCCAGATGATGGCCTCTCGTACACCCACGTGCGCAGCTGACGGCTGTAAATGCGCGGCCCCTTCGCGACGACGTTCACGGAGAGTGGCTCGGTCGTGCCGTCGAGCCGCACGCGACTCGGCTCCAGGCGCGGCGACGGTGGCGTGGACGGCGACGCCTCCGACTGGGCCGGGGCGACCGCCGCAGCCGAAATGCTCAGACTCGACGCGGGCGTGATCTCAGCCGGGTTCTCCCGGCAGCCGAACAGCCCGAGCACGAGCGGCCAAAGGAGAGACCCCCCGGCGGGAACCCAACGTTTTTCGTCCGAGACGGAAGGAAGGGGTCGGGAAGAGCGCATCGCTCTGCCCCTTTCCACGGCCGGGGGGGAATCGTCCAATTTCCTGAGGCCGCCGGGCCAAGCTCGCCTCACCCCAAACGGGGATCAGCACAAAAAAGGGCATGCAGCAGGCTGGGCGGAGGGGGGGGAGAACGCCGCAGCCTGCTGCTGCCGAAAAGAAGGCAGCAGGCCGGGCGGAGGGGGGGGGACGCCACAGGCCTGCTGCTGTCTCCGTATTAAGCAAGCAGCGTACCAACGAACAATTGACCACACTACGACCACTTGGCAGCGCCAATCACACCGAAGGTTTCAAGTCTGCAATTTCGAAATGCACATAAGCAAGATCCCGAGCCACTCTGGGCACCGTCCTTCGCGAGCCGGAACGACGTGGTAGCGTTCCCCTCACCTTCAGCCATGCAGCGACGCGAAAACTCGATCGAGTTTCTTCACCGCCGCCCGCCTCAGCCTCGCCTGCTCACAGGCCTCGGACTCATCGGATTGGCGGGTGTGGCGTGGTGGGCCCCGGTCACACCCCTCACCGCCACGGTTTCACTTTCGCTGCTCACGTTCGGCGTGGTGCTGGTCGCCTCCGGATGTCCGCGCTGGGAGCCGATCCGCTTCGACCCCAAGAGCGGCTCACTCGACGTCCGCGGCTCGGTGTTCGACCCCGGCGAGCTCTCACGCATCGAGCTCCAGGCTCTGGCGGGGGGGCCACTCGGCCGCGCGCGTCCCAGCTACGCCGCGTTCGCCGTGCGAAGTGACGGCGAGAGAGAAGAGCTCTTCGAGGGGGATTCACCTGCGCCGCTCGTGCGCTTCGGCCGCCTGCTCGCGCCTCAAGTTCCCGTCCTGGTGACTTGGGCGGAAGGCTCGCCGCTGCTCGGTGATTGGCTCAAGCGCGAGAGGCCGCTGGGTTTGCTGCCGGAAGGCCGCGTGCGCGGAGACGCCTTCGCGCGCCAGCGTAAGGCGAGCCGCATGACCTGGGCGGTCGCGCTGGGGCTGGGCATTACGTGGAGCTACTTCGTCTTGATTGCGCCGGTTCCTCCCAGCACGTTCAGCCTGGGGCTCGCGATGGGTTCCTTCGCGTTCATGGTGCTCACGGCGGCGCTCGTCACCTTCAACGCAACGTTTCTGCATTTTCACCCCGAGCACGTTTTCGTGGAACGTCGCGTGCTCGGCGTCCGCGTGAAAAGCCTCCGCCTGGCGCGCGAGGAAATTCTTCGTGTGTCGCCCCTGACGCCCGACGGCGAGGCAGGCCATCTCTTGTTCGTGACGCGAAAGAGCGCGGTCGCGGTGCCTCTCGCGCAGCCGACGACAGGACGCGTTGCCCGTCGTTTCGAGCAAGCCACGGAGCCCGCCGAAGCCGCCGTTTAGCGGGACGCGCCTCGGCGCCGCAGCGCATCTTTCAGCCCCGCACCCACCGACTCGTCTTCGAGCAGCCGCGCAAGCTCGCGTTCATCGAGCTCCTTGGCGTTTTCACGGCGATCCGCGCGAATGGATCCGCCACAGCGCGCGCTGGTGTGGATGGGCGGCGAAAGTCCCGGCGGAAGCACCACGATGCCCACCTCGTCCCCGTCGCGACAGCTCCATGTAC
>JAEYVE010000102.1 GCA_023432025.1 Pseudomonadota bacterium | reverse complement strand
CCAAATTGTCTTTCCGTCGCGTTCACGCGACGGCTCCGTTGAAGCGCGTTTTTCATCGAGCGCGAGGGCTCGCGTGGTTGTGATCTTTCCGTCGCGTTCACGCGACGGCTCCGTTGAAGCGGTTTGGTGGGAGGTCGACGTGGTTGAGCAACAAGAGCTTTCCGTCGCGTTCACGCGACGGCTCCGTTGAAGCAGATGACTCTCGACGCGCTCCGAGCGCCGTGGCTACAGGCTTTCCGTCGCGTTCACGCGACGGCTCCGTTGAAGCCCCTCGGGAAACCACCTCTTCAAGCGCGCAAGCTCGGCCTTTCCGTCGCGTTCACGCGACGGCTCCGTTGAAGCCGGGGCGCGCGCACGCGCAAGTCACCACGTCTCGGAGCCCTTTCCGTCGCGTTCACGCGACGGCTCCGTTGAAGCCCGCCGACGCCGGTGATGAGCACGCGCTGTCCGCTCCTTTCCGTCGCGTTCACGCGACGGCTCCGTTGAAGCGGGTCCCGGCGGTCCCGGCGGTCCCGGCGGTCCCGGTGCTTTCCGTCGCGTTCACGCGACGGCTCCGTTGAAGCGGCATGGTGGGAGCCGAGGAGGACAACCACCACCCCTTTCCGTCGCGTTCACGCGACGGCTCCGTTGAAGCGCGGCGAGCGAGCTCACGACGCTCCGTGACGAGCTCTTTCCGTCGCGTTCACGCGACGGCTCCGTTGAAGCCGCTGCGACGCCCGTGTCCCGCTGGAGTGGCTCGGTCTCTTTCCGTCGCGTTCACGCGACGGCTCCGTTGAAGCGGCTGAGAAATGGCGGGAACGGCGTTCGTGGTCATACTTTCCGTCGCGTTCACGCGACGGCTCCGTTGAAGCTTTCTTCTTCGGACTGGGGAGCCGAGCGTCAGAGACTTTCCGTCGCGTTCACGCGACGGCTCCGTTGAAGCGTCGGCGCAGGCGCTCCGCCGAACAGCGCCGTCGTGGCTTTCCGTCGCGTTCACGCGACGGCTCCGTTGAAGCAGCTCCGCGGTGCCGCTCGAGCTCTTGTTGCCGACTTTCCGTCGCGTTCACGCGACGGCTCCGTTGAAGCGCTCCTACGGCTACACAATGCGTGCAGCTGGAGGCCTTTCCGTCGCGTTCACGCGACGGCTCCGTTGAAGCCCGCCGATGCGCCCTCTGCTACGACGGCCGTAGCGTCTTTCCGTCGCGTTCACGCGACGGCTCCGTTGAAGCCCCGTAGATAACGCCTGCAACCCCGATGGTTTTCATCGCTTTCCGTCGCGTTCACGCGACGGCTCCGTTGAAGCCAGGGCTACCGCCCGTGCCGATCGTCAACACGTACCTTTCCGTCGCGTTCACGCGACGGCTCCGTTGAAGCCCCGGCGGTCGCGATCGGGAGCGCCGTCAGCACGAACGGCTTTCCGTCGCGTTCACGCGACGGCTCCGTTGAAGCGATCGCGAGGCTCAAGAGCGCGCTCGCGCAACTTCCGCCTTTCCGTCGCGTTCACGCGACGGCTCCGTTGAAGCCGACGTCGGGGACGCGCGCGAGAGGCCCGAGCGCTCCTTTCCGTCGCGTTCACGCGACGGCTCCGTTGAAGCCTGATCATCTTGTCGTGCACGCGCGAGGAGAACGGACTTTCCGTCGCGTTCACGCGACGGCTCCGTTGAAGCTGCGGCGGAGGCAAGGGCGGCGGTGCTGCTTTCCGTCGCATTCACGCGGCTGCCAATCGCCAGCCTCATGGAGCCAGGTTCCGACGGTTTCGCCACCGTCATGGAGCCACCCGATCGCCAGGGTCATGGAGCCACCTGCAGGGTGGGCTGAGGTGGATCGCCCCCATCATGGAGCCGCGAACGCTCTGTCGAAGGAATGCGGGGTAAACCAGTCCACGTTGTCGAAGTGGCTAAGGGAGGCGAAAGTCCCGGCGATGGCGAAGAAGCAGCCAACTGGGAGCAAGCGCTGGACGGCGGAGGAGAAGCTCCGCGTGGTGTTGTCCGCAGGAGCCGCAGGCGAAGCGGGACTTGGAGAGGTGCTTCGGCGGGAAGGGCTGCACGAGAGCGACCTCGAACGTTTTCGTGCGGAGGCGCTCGAGGGCCTGCGCGAGAAGGCGGCGCCGCGCGGGGCGAGCGCAGACGCGAAGCGGGTGAAGGAGCTGGAAAAGGAAATTCGCCGCAAGGAGAAGGCGCTGGCGGAGACCGCGGCGATTCTGGTGCTCAGAGAAAAACTGAGCGCCTTCTTCTCGGCGGCAGAGGAAGGCGACACGAACGAGGACAACGACAAGTGATTGTCGGAGCCATCGCAGAAGCGCAGCAGAATCCTCCAGCCGCTGCGCCACGGCAGGCGCCCCCTCCCTGACACAGGGGGCGCCCCACCAAAAAGGCGCCTAGGCGCCTCCGGTGACCACACATGACCTGTCCGAGGCGCCTAGGCGCCTCGAATGACCACGCATGACCTTACAAAAGGCGCCTAGGCGCCTCGAAGAGGATGCTCCGCACCCGAAAAAGGCACCTAGGCGCCTCCAAAAGGGTGCTCTCGACCCGTTTTGAGGCACCTAGGTGCCCTCACAACGGAATTTCGGACCCTTCCGAGGCGCCTAGGCGCCTCAAACGAATGTCGACCATTGCCCCGGAGGCACCTAGGCGCCTCGAACCCTATCGACGGACCCCTCCGGAGGCGCCTAGGCGCCTCCAACCGAATGCCGAGCACCCTCCGGAGGCAGCTGGGCGCCTCAACCGAATGCCGGGCACCCTCCGGAGGCAGCTGGGCGCCCCAACCGAATGCCAAGCACCCTCTGGAGGCAGCTGGGCGCCTCAACCGAATGCCGAGCACCCTCCGGAGGCAGCTGGGCGCCTCAACCGAATACCGAGCACCCTCCAGAGGCAGCTGGGCGCCTCAACCGAATGCGGAGCACCCTCCGGAGGCAGCTGGGCGCCTCAACCGAATGTTCGAAACCCCGTCCGGGAACAGGGAGGAGCCCGTCCGCCCCGCCCGTCACCGCCCGGCCGACTGCGCCAGGTGCCGCTTCAGGTACGGCGCCGTGCGGCTTGCGCGGCTCTTGGCGACTTGAGCCGGGGTGCCTTGGGCCACGATGTGGCCGCCGGCTTCGCCGGCGGCGGGGCCGAGATCGATGACCCAGTCGCTTTGGGCGATGACGTCGAGATCGTGTTCGACGACGAGCACGGTGTTGCCGGCTTCGACGAGACGGTCGAGTTGGGCGATGAGGCGCTCGACGTCGCTGGGGTGCAGGCCTGTGGTGGGTTCGTCCAGCACGTACAGCGTGTCGCCGCGCGAGACGCGTTGGAGCTCCGTGGCGAGCTTGATGCGTTGGGCTTCTCCGCCGGAGAGCTCCGTGGCGGGTTGTCCGAGGCGCAGGTAGCCGAGGCCCACTTCTCGCACCACGTCCAGGGGGCGTCGTACGAGGGGCTCGTGCTCGAAGAAGGCTGCGGCTTCGTTCACCGTGAGCGCCAGCACTTCTGCGATGTTCTTGTTTTGGTAGGTAATCTCGAGCGTTTTTTCGTTGTAGCGCGCGCCGTGACAGGTGGGGCACGGCGTGTACACGCTGGGCATGAACAAGAGCTCCACCAGGACGAACCCTTCGCCTTCACACGTGGCGCAGCGGCCCTTGGCGACGTTGAACGAAAACCGTCCGGCGTCGTAACGGCGCGAGCGCGCCAGGCGCGTTTTGGCGAAGAGCTTGCGAATGGGGTCGAAGAGCCCGGTGTACGTGGCCAGGTTGGAGCGCGGCGTGCGACCGATGGGCTTTTGATCCACGCGCACCAAGCGCCGAAGGGCGCTCATGCCAGCGCCAATGCGGCCGCCGGTAGGCTCTGCGGAGCCGAGCGCGGGGCCGCCTTCGAGCTCTTCTGCTTCTGCGGATGAATCGGCGGGAGCTCCCAGCTGCAGGCTCACCAGCTCCACCAGCGCTTGGCTGATCAAGCTGGATTTTCCCGAGCCGGACACGCCGGTGACGCTCGTGAGCACACCCAAGGGAATGTCGACGTCCACGCCGTGCAGGTTATTTCTGCGTACGTCGCGGAGCTCCAGCGTGCCGCGCGCGGCGCGGGGTGAGCGTGGCGCTTTTTTTACTTGGCCAAAGAGGTGGCGCGCGGTTGCGGAGTTTTGAACGCGCGCGAGCCCGGCGGGTGGACCGCTGTAGAGAATGGCGCCGCCTTCCGTGCCTGCGGCGGGGCCCACGTCCACGAGCCAGTCCGCGCGGCGAATGACCTCCAGCTCGTGCTCCACGACGAACAGCGAGTTGCCGGATGCTTTGAGGCGCGCGAGCGCGGACAACAGCGCCTCCGTGTCCGCGGGGTGCAGGCCCGCGGAAGGCTCGTCCAGCACGTACACCACGCCGAACAAGTTGGAGCGCACCTGCGTGGCGAGACGTAGCCTTTGGAGCTCTCCGGGCGACAGCGTGGGCGTGCTGCGCTCGAGCGACAAATAACCGAGCCCGAGCTCGAGCAGCACCTCCAGGCGCCAGCACAAGTCCTCCGCAATTTGCCGCGTCACGAGCACCTTTTGCGGGTGGGCGGCGGCGCTGCGCGAACGCGCTAGACGCTCGGGCGCGGCTCGAAAAATTTCGAGCAGCCGGCTGAGCGGCAGCGCCACCATTTCCGCAAAGTCGAGGCCCGCGAACTTGACGGAGAGGGACTCGCGCTGCAGCCGCTTGCCGTGACACAGCGGGCACTCGCGGTGCAGCAGGTACTGCGACACGCGTTTTTTGACGAGCGCGCTTTCGGTGGTGGCGAAGGTGGTGAGCACGAAGCGCCGCGCGCTGGTGAAGGTGCCGTGGTAGCTGGGCTCTTCTTTGCGGCGCAGCGCGCTTTTGACCTCCTTTGCCGTGAAGCCGGCGTACACGGGGACGGTGGGCTGCTCTTCCGTGAAGAGGATCCAGTCGCGGTCCTTTTTGGGCAGGTCTTTCCAGGGGCGGTCCACGTCGTAACCGAGCGTGGTGAGGATGTCCCGGAGGTTTTGGCCGTGCCACGCGGGAGGCCACGCGGCGACGGCGCGCTCGCGAATGGTGAGCGACGGATCCGGCACCAGGGAGCGCTCCGTGACCGTGTACACGCGGCCCAGTCCCTGACACTCGGGGCACGCGCCGAGCGGCGTGTTCGTGGAAAAGGCGTCCGAGTGCAGCGTGTCCAAACGCGGCGGGTAGTCGCCCGCGCGCGAGTACAACATGCGCAAGAGGTTGGAGAGCGTGGTCACGCTGCCCACGGAAGAGCGCGTGGTGGGCGTGCCGCGTTGTTGCTGCAGAGCAACGGCGGGCGGCAAACCGTCGATGCGGTCCACGTCGGGCACCGACATTTGGTGAAAGAGGCGGCGCGCATACGGCGACACGGACTCCAAGTACCGGCGCTGCGCTTCGGCGTAGAGCGTGCCAAACGCCAAAGAAGACTTGCCCGAGCCGGATACACCGCTGAACACCACGAGCGCGTCGCGCGGAATGTCCACGTTGACGTTCTTCAGGTTGTGCTCGCGTGCGCCGCGCACCTGCACGAAGCCGTGGGCGCGGTCGGGCTCCGAGGAGCGGGGCCGTGCGCGGCGCTGCGTGCGGGGGGGCGACATGTCGAACGGCTCGCTCGGCGCGTGGGGGCGAAGGGGCCGTTCTTTCGGAGCGGCGAAGGGCGGGAGGACTTAAGACGAGCTTTGACGGGCCGCGTGCCGCGCGGAGGGGAGCCGAGGGCGGCGGCGTGCTCTGCCGGGTGCTCTGCCGCGTGCCGTGCTGGGTGCCGTGAAGGCGCAGCGCCGTGCTGCGTCGATAACGCTGCGGCGCGGGGTGGTCGTACCTGGGCGGGTTCATGCCGCACCTTCGTGCTCTTTCGTCGTGGCGCCGCGCGGCGCGTGCCTGTGCTTTTTGCCTGGTGGCCTTCTTGGGGGGAGCGCCGCCCGCTGAGGCTTGGATTTTGCCGGAGCACGCGCAGGTCACACAGGACGCCGTGCGAATGCTGCCCGACGCGGAGCGGGCCCGGCTGCTCACGCTGTGGAACGCGGCGCGGCGCGGTCACGAGGAGCGGTACTGCGTGGGCCTGGGGCGCGCGCCGGCCACGGACGCGGGCGCCGTGAGCTGTTTGGGGTTCGCGGATCTGCCGGCCATAGCGGGCGATCACTCGTGTACTCCCGAGGAGCTGTATTTGGAGGGCACGGGGGAAAACTGGCTGAAGGACGTGCTCGAGGTGGGCAACATCACCGAGCGCAGAATTCGCGACGCACGCAGCGAAAGCGCGCGCATCAACGCGTGGAGTCGCTCCAACTTGCTGCTCGAGCGCGCGGACAAAAACTACGCGCTCCGCGCCGTGTCCAACGCCGGGCACTTCGTGCCCACGGCGTCGCCCAATGAAACTCTGGAAACGTATTTGCGGGAGGCGGTGCGCGCCGACGAGCCGCTGAACGCGGCGGGGCTCTTCGTGGTGTTTCACTTGTCGGCGCTGCGCTTTGCGGCGGCGTACGCAGACGGCAAGGCCAGCGGCGACGGTAAAAGCGAAGACTGGGCGCGCCTGGCCCTCTGGAGCGAGGCGTTTGCGCTGCACTTTCTCGAGGATTCGTTCAGCTCGGGTCACAACGTGGGCACGTGGGGCGGCGCCGCGCTGATGAAGGGCACCCACGACGCGTACTCCATGCAAGGCCTGCCCGCGCGCAGCTGGTCCGGCGAGGAGTACTCGGCCTTCGGAGACGCGCACCTCACGAGCGAGGACTCACGACGCACGAGCCGCGCGGTGGCCACCAGCCTTTCCGAGCTCACACGTGTGCTCACGGACGGCGCATACCGCGCGCAAATCAAACGGAGTTGGCACATCGAAAACGCGCTTTGGGGCTTTCGCTTCGACACGTGTACGGCCACGGAGCTCGGCCTCACCGTGCCGGAGCTCACCGCGCACCGTTTTGCGCGCTCGGTGTGGGAGCAAACCATCCACCCCATGCCGGGCGAGGACGACGCGCACATGCCGCGCTTTCGCTCGGAAATTGGACCGTACGTGGCGTTCGGCGCGGGCGCGAGCGTGGCCTCCACGTGGGGCGGCTACTTCACGAACGACGCAGCCGCGCGCGGCAGCGGCGACATTCTGGTGTTTGCGGGGCTCGGCATCGGGCTCGAGGGCGCCATTGGTATCGCCAGCGACGGCTTGATCGAGGTCGGCATCGGCAGCGTGGGCAGCTCCAGCCAGTACGAGCCCGGGTGCTCGGATTGCGGCGTGGACGAAGGCGGTTTGACGCATTCCCGAGTGCCGGAGAGAAGCGGGCTTTTGTTTCACTACCGGGCCCCGTATTGGCTGATCCCGGGGGATTTGCTGCTGGTGGCGCCCCTGCTCTTGGCCTTGGACTTTCACCTCTACAAGGGCATGGCCATCGTGTCCGCCAACGGCGGAGTGCTCGGACTGCAGCAAATTTTCTTGACCCCCCTTGGAACCTTTCAGTTCATGTTGGGGAGGGAGCTGAACCTCACGCTCTTCAACGGAGACGATCCGCTTTTGCGGTTCAACGGCGGGGATCCGGACGCTGTTGCAAGTTACTCGTTGTTCCAGGTGAACAGCTTCAAGTTCGACGTGCCGGTGGTGAGCTATCAGCCCTTTCGTGCGTTCAGTAACAAGCTGACGTCGGGGCTGGTGCTGCAACTGGGCGGCGCCATCGATGTGCCGCGCGCCACCGAGGTGCGCACGGGCGACGAGGTGTCTCCGGGCCTGGCGTACAGCGCCTATTTGAGGCTCGTGCTAGAAAGCCGTTGGTACTTGGGCGCTGCGGCGCCCTGAACGAGAGGGGGAGGGTGATGCGAGGGTTGGATTTGCTCGAGCTTCCGCTCACGTCCGGCTGGAACGAACGCCCTCGGCCCGATCGGGACGTGCGCGAGTTTTGGGCGGATCCAGAGGGCGAAACGGGCGTTTTGCAGGTGTCCGAGTTGGACGCGGACAACCGCGAGTTCGCGCGAGGCTTCGCGGATCTCGGGGTTCTCGCTTCTGGCGTGGGAGAGCGGCTGGGGGACGGCTGGGGCAGGTCCACCGGCTCCACGCACGGCTCGTGCGCCATGGGCCGCTTCGGCCTGGCCACGTTTTCGTCCGGCGCTCACGCGTCCATGTTGCTCTTCGTCACGCTTTCGGACGGAGCGGCCTTCATGTGGACGTGGCTCGGCCCCACGCGCGAGGCGGCCGAGGTGCGTGAGGCGCTCGAAATCGTGATGAACGCGACCGTTACTTGATGAGCACGATGTCGCAGCTCGTAAACTGCAGCGTGGTGTCCACGCGGAAGTTCGATTCGTGCGTGTGGCGCTCGGCGTGGAAGAGATCCAGCGAGTAAATGGAGCCGCGCTCGATGCCGAGCTCGTCCGCCTGCGCGTCCAGATCAATCAAGTCGGTTTGCTGCTCGTGAACGCCGCCGAGGTCGAGCGCGAGCTTACCGTTGATGAACACCCACAGGTCGTCGTCCCCGGTGAACGTGAACGTTTCCCCGCCGTTGTAGACGAACTTGGTGTGAATTTCGGTGGTAAAGCCGTAGTTGTGGCTCTGGTCCTGGTTGCCGAAGCCGCGGTCGTCAATCGGGAAAAACGAGCGGCTCTCGAAGGTGAGAATTCCGTTCGTGGGGCGGAAGGAAAACGACGTGAGGAACGCGCGGTTGACGCTCGGATCCGTGCGGTACCACTGGTCGAAGCTCTCGCGACTGGTGACGAACTCGTGGTTGCCCGAAGCCAGCACCGGCTTCTGGTCTTCGCCGAGCTCGCGCTGGACGATGCCCTTCTCGCCGTGCCCGAGGAACGTTTCGAAGTCCGGGTGGCCTCCGTCTTGGTCGCCCCGCTTGAAGTCCCGCACCACGCCGAGAATTTCCGTGCCGCACTCTGCGGGCATGCCGCCGGTGCCGCCCGTGGGGGAGCTGCCTTCTTGGATTTCTTCCAGCACCTTCCAGCCGCCGCGGTTCGCCTCCGTGTATTCCTCCGGCAGCTCGTAGGCACCGCCGCTGCCCTGGGTGCTGCCGCCGGTGCCGCCGGGCTCCAGAATCGTGGCGCCGCCCGTTCCGCCTTTGCCGCCGGAGCCTTTGACGTCGTCCTCTGCGACGTCCGCTCCCGAGCAGGAAAGGGAAAGGGCGCCAAGGAATGCCAGGAGAGGGGAGACGTGGAGCTTCATGGGGGGTCCTGCTGGGGAAGCGGGTGGGGGCGGAACGCCGCTTCTTTAACAACAAACAGGACGCGCGATCCATCGGGCATCGGTCAGGACGCGGAAGCGCTCCGGGCTAACTCGCAAACTCGCGGAACCCGCGGGGTTCTGGGGCTTGCGCCCCGAACGGAAGGCCGAGGCGCGGCGCTGGCGCAGAGTCAGCGCGAGGTGCGTTCGCGCAAGCTCCAGCTGGCGGCCTCATGAAGCAGCTCTGCGGCCCTGTGCTCCGACGTTTTGAGGTAGTCGGAGAGCGCTTCGATGGTCCACGAGCGGCCGGGTTGGTCGCGCAGAAGCCGGAGCAGCTGCAGCGGCGAAGCCTCCACGTCCTTTTCGACCCCGACGCGCTCTGCCCGGCGACACGCTGCCCCGCTGCGCGCTGCTTCGCTGCGCTCTGTCCCGGTGCGCCCGGCTCCGATGTGCCCGGCGTCCATCAGTTCGCCAAAGTCACGTCGACGCGACGGTCCCACGCCCAACCCGACTCGTCCGTACCGGTGGCGTCGAGCGCGCCGCGTGACGTGGTGACGACTTGCGACTGGGGCAACGAGTGCGAAAGCAGCGCACGCTCGACGCTGCTCGCGCGGCGGCCACCGAGCGCTAGGTTGTACTCGGACTCGCCGCGTGGATCCGCGCGGCCGATGAGGCTCATGGTTTTGCCGCGCAGCGGCCCGGTGGCAAAACACGCGGCCAGCTTTTGGATGACTCCCGATTCGGAATCGCGGAGCTTGGCCGAGTTGTACGCGAAGCGGGCCTCCGAGGTGGTGAGACCGCACGCTTTGCGGATGTCTTCCGAAACGGCGACGGTGGCCGGCTGCTCGTAGGAATCCCGGTTCGAAGCGGTGCTCGGCGGCGGGGGCGCCACGTCGTTTGCGGTCTGAGGCGGCGGGGACGGCTCCGACGAGCACGCGGCGAGCGTGAGGACGGCGGCAACAATGGCGAAACGTGAGGCGGTGGTGAGCAAGCTGGCCATAAGAAAACTCGAACGGGGGCGCCCCCCTATTGCACGCCGCATGCCAGCAAGCTCTTTGGGCGCGGTGTCGCTGTTGTGGCGCTCTGCGCGCGCTTGCGAGTGTGTCGAAACGCGCCAAGTCGTAGCGAACGGCGCCAAGTCGCAGCGAACGGCGCCAAGTCGCAGCAGCGCGAGTCGTAGCGAACGGCGCCCCGCCGTGGGCGAACGGCGCCGATCGCCAGCAGCGCGTTTCGACGCCTTGCGTGCTCTTACTGCTCGGTGTCGCCGCTCGAGCCCGCCTCGGAGAGCTTGCGGTAGAGGGTTTTTCGGCTGATGCCGAGGCGCTGGGCAGCCAAGGACTTGTTGCCGCCGGCGGCCTCGAGCGTTCTCAGGATGTACCGCTTCTCCACTTCTTCGAGCGTGACCAGCTCGTCCAAGTCGTCGCCCGCGACGATGACGTGACGGCTTTCGAAGCGGCGCACTCGCTCGGGCAGGTCGTCGACGGCGAGCGTGTCGAAGCGCGTCAGCGCGACCGCTCGCTCGATGCAGTTGCGTAGCTCACGCACGTTGCCGGGCCACGGATACGCGAGCAGCCGCTCCGCGGCAGCCTTGGAAATGCCACGGACCTCCCGCCCGGAAGAAGACGCGAAAGACTCCAAGAACTTCTGCGCGAGCAAAAGCACGTCACTGCCGCGCGAACGCAGCGGCGGCATGTGCACGTGAACGACGTTCAGGCGGTAGTACAAGTCCTCGCGGAACCGCCCGTCTTGGACGGCGTGCTCCAAGTCTCGATTGGTGGCGGCCACCACGCGCACGTCGAACGCGACCTCGGTGGAGCTGCCCACGGGACGAAAGCGCCGCTCCTCCAGCGCGCGGAGCAGCTTCACCTGGACGCTCATGGGCATTTCTCCCACTTCGTCCAGGAAGAGCGTGCCGCGGTCGGCCACCTGAAACAGCCCGGATCGGCTGGCGCGCGCGTCCGTGAACGCACCGCGCGTGTGACCGAAGAGCTCGCTTTCGAGCAGCGCTTCGGGCAGCGCCGCGCAGTTGATGGCCACGAACGGCCCGGACTTGCGACGTCCGGTGCTGTGCAAGAGCCGCGCGACGACTTCCTTGCCGGTGCCGCTTTCGCCCGTCACCAGCACGGTGGTGTCGCTCTCGGCGAGCCGCTGGAGCAGCGCGCGAAGTTGCATCATGGCCGAGCTCGAGCCGAGCAAATCTTGACCCCAGCCGAGCTCGCCGACGGCGGCGCGGAGTCGTTTGACCTCGGACTTCAGCTGGTGGTGCTCGAAGGCGCGACGCACGGCGAGCACCAGCGCGTCCAAATCGAACGGCTTGGTGACGAAGTCGTACGCGCCCGCGCGGATCGCCTGGATGGCGGTTTCCATCGTGCCGAACGCGGTGATCACGATGACGGGAACGTCCGGCCACTCTTCGCGCAGCTGCGTACAGAGCGACAGGCCGTCCAGGCCCGGCATGTTCACGTCCGTGATGACGACGTGCGGCTCGAACGAGCGCGCAATTTCGAGCGCTTCATCCCCGCTTTTGGCGCTCAGCGGCTGGTGCCCCTCTGCTTTGAGGCCCAGCTCGAGCATGTGGCAGGTGGCGGGGTCGTCGTCGACGATGAGTACCTTAGGCGACATGAGACGGCTCCTGGGGGAAGTGGAGATCGATGCGGGTGCCGGAGCCTTCTTCGGTGTCGATGATCATCCAGCCTCCGTGCTCCTCGACGATTTCTTTGGCGATGCTGAGGCCGAGGCCCGTCCCCTGGCCCGGCGCTTTGGTGGTGAAAAACGGCTCGAAAACGCGCGCCGCGACTTCCGCCGGCATGCCCGAGCCGTGATCCGTGACGCGCAAGAGAACACACGGTGCGGGCTCCGTGCCGTTCGGGGGCACGGCCGCTGCAGACTCCACGGACACGTGCACGACGTCCCCCGGGGCGCTGGCTTGAATGGCGTTCAAGGTGACGTTGGTGATGACTTGCTGCAGTTGACCCGGATCCGCTTGCACGTACGCGGGGCCCGGAGACGTGCTCTCGAGCACCACTTTTTGGCTCTCGGCGAGCGGCTCCAAGAGCTCACGAGAAGCCTCCACCAAGTCGACCAGGTCCACTCGCTCCGGGCGTCCGGGTTTGCGGCGCGCAAAGTCGAGAATTCTGCGGACCAGCTTCGTCATGCGGTCGCACTGGGCGCCAATGGCGCGGCCGCTTTCCTCCGCGGCTTCTCCGCTCACACGGCGCGTGGCGATGAGCTTGGCGTGGCCCGCAATGACGTTCACCGGCGTTCCGATTTCGTGCGCGAGCACGGAGGCGAGCTGGCCCAACGTGGCGAGGCGGTCTGCGTGGCGCAGCTGCTCCAGAGCCAAAATACGCGCTTCGACCTCTTCTTGCGTGCGCCGGCGCTCTCGCGCCAGCTGCTCGCTCATTTGGCAGAGCGCGCGCGAGAGCTCGCCCAGCTCATCGCCGCGATCGAGGGCCCGGACGGCGGAGAAGTTTCCGGAGCCAATTTCGCGGGCACTGGCGATGAGCTCGGAAATGGGCTTGCCCACGATGCGCGTGCCAATGGACGCGACGATGGCGCTGCACACGAGCGCAATGAGCACGCTGGAAGCCAGAATGTTGAGCACGCTGCCGCGCACGTACGAGGCGCGCGGCGCCATGGACTCGTACACTTGAACCGCGCCGTCGCGGTCGTCGGCCACCGGCGTTTTGACGTACGTCACGAGGTGGCGCTCCAGCTTGCCGCTGGGGCGCGTGGGCAGCTCCTCGAACACCTGCGTTACGGAAGGAAACGCGGCGTGGTCGGCGTGTGTGGCGTGCTCCGTGGGCGCGGAGAGCGCGTTGGGCGCGACGGGGCGGAGCGCGGGCGGCGCATCGGGCGCGAACGACACGAAGCGTACGGTGACGTTTTCGCGAGACGCGTCGATGCGCCGCAAAAGCTGGATGGCGTCGTGGGCCGAGCCCTCGTTCATCACCGCGGCGGCTGCGGTCATGCCGAGCACGCGGTGGTCGCGCAGCACGTCTTGATCGAACAGCGTGACCTCGCGTTGGACACGCCAGGCGGCAAAGCCGGTGACGACGAAGAACACGCCGCAAAGCAGTGCAAGCGCGAGCTTGTGGGCGAGTTTCATCGGAGCGAGTCGAGGGGGAGCTCGGTGGGGCGGTGGTTCATTTCGAACCACTGTGGCGCAAAAGGAAACACTTTGAAGGTTTGGTTGACCCGCGCCCGCCCTCAGGTGGGGAGGAACGAACACGAAAAGACGGGCGCGAGTCGCACGGCGCCCGGAAGTGCACCATTCGTACCAGCTTCCGCCCGAGTGACGAGGCTCAGGCCGGCGCTTGGAGCGAGCCCCCCAAGGAGGCGGCGCCCAGCGCCGTCGTCGGCGCGTCAACGGGGGCCGCGTTCATGCGTGAACCGAGGGCGCCCTTGTCGGCGCGTCAACCGAGGGCGCGTTCGTCCAAGTAGCACCAACACCAGTTTTCGCCGGGCTCTGCCGACGAAATGAGAGGGTGTCCGGTTTCTCGAAAGTGACGAGTGGCGTGTTTGTTGGGCGAGCTGTCGCAGCAGCCGACGTGACCGCAAATGAGGCATTCGCGCAGATGAACCCAGCTCGAGCCCATCCGCAGGCACTCCTCGCAGCCAGGCGCCGGGCGCTCGACATGAGACACCGCGATTTGCTCCACGTGATCGCAAGGTGACGAAAGATCCAGCGTGTCGTCTCGCATGAGATTCACCATGACGCAGGCCACCGCGGGGACAAGGAGCGCCCGCGGGGCTCGTGCGGAGCCGTGCTCTTCGACGAGACGATCGAGGGGCTGCGCAACGCGTTACGGAAGCCCGCCGAAGATCGGTCCGAGCGATGCGCTGGCGTGCGCGGGGAACATGGGAGAGTCCCGACCGGGTGGCGGCTTGAGCGAGTCGTAGCGTTTACCGGGCGGCAGGGTGCTCGCCCGACCGTACGCGCGTGGGGTGCCTTCTGCGGCCACGACGCCGGGCGGAACCGCCGCGTAGCCGAAGGGCATGTAGGCGGGCAGGGCCACGACCGAAATCTGGTTCGTGGGCGCTTCCGTCACGTGCGTCACGGTCACGTGATTCACGTTCACGGTGCCGGGGCTCACGTTGATTTGGTCCACGTCCCCAGCCTGAACGGCGACGCGCGGCTGTTCGACTTGCTGGGCACGTTGCGGCGTGGCCGCGGCCACCGGAGCCGGTAGCGCTTCGTCGTCATGCTCTTCGAGGGGCGCTGCCGGCGGCTCCACAGGCGCGGCGGCGACCTCGCGCGGGGCCTCCTCCGGAGTCGCGGCCACGCTTCGCAGTGACGCTTGGTAGGCGTTTTCGAGACCGGACAGAACGTCGGCGAGCGGAAGGCCTTCCGCCTCGCTGGGCGCGCCTTCGCGTGCGGCGTTCGTCTCTTCGAAAGCGGCTGATTCCGTAGCGGCCGAGACTGCGTCGTCTTGTGCGTGCGGATTCAGCGCGAACCTCCGGAGCTGCATTTGCGCGGCGGCGGCTTTCGTTGTCGGGTCGCTTTCGTGTGCGCGCGCCGTCGCAAAGTGCAAAGCGGCGGCGCCGCCGAGCCCTCCAAAGACGAAGACCCCCGCAAAAGCCACGAGACGACCCGCGTTTGCCATGAGTCGAGCATCGCACGAGGGCCCTGCGCGTGCACGACGCGCGCTGGGCGAGCGCGCTGGGCTGGTCCATGACGGTCCGCGACAGTGGGCTGCTCGGGACTGGGTGCTTTTCAGCGCGGGCCGCGTGGTAGCGTTCGGCCGCGCCGAGACGGCTCAGGGTGAGCTCGTCCGCGGGGTGACCCTCTCATGACAGCATCTTCGACTCGCGCCCTGATTGAGCAGTACTACGCCGCGTTCAACGCGGGAAACCACGAGGCGTTTTTTGCGCTCTTGGACGACGACGTGGTGCACGACGTGAACCAAGGCGGACGTGAGCGCGGCAAAGAAGCCTTTCGCGCGTTCGCGACGCGCATGAGCCGCGCCTACAAGGAACGAATCGTCGACATCACCCTCTTCGTGAGCAGCGACGGAGCGCGCGCTGCGGCCGAATACACGGTGCTGGGCACGTACCTCGAAACCGACGAGGGGCTGCCGGAAGCGCACGGCCAAACGTACGAGCTGGCCGGCGGCGCGTTCTTCGAGGTGCGAGAGGGACGCGTAGCGCGCGTCACCAACTACTACAACGTTGAGGACTGGCTCCGTCAGGTGCTTTGAGCTCGTCACTCTGACCCAGTGCGGGAGCACCGGGCTGTGCCGCGCGCCTCGTCCCCCAAAAAGGTGAACGCCGCCCGAAGGGGCGAGGCGCGTCGGCGAATTCACAGCGGGGTCGACCCGGGTTGCCGTTACTGGCTGAAGCTGGGCGTCCACGAACCGAAGATGGTGCTGAGCGTGTAGTCGGCGGCTTGCCCTTGCGTCAGCTGAGACGATTGAGAGGCTCGATCGTTCGGGCGCGCCCCCGGTCCGGTCGTTTGGTATTCGGAGAAGCGCGCCGTATCGAGCGTGTTCGAGCCCATGGGGATCCACCCCAGCTTGTTGATGTGTCCGCCGAGCACGGTGCCGATGTACGCGGCGGCGCCGTAGGGGCGCCAGTTGCGCCCGAGCGCCACGTTGCTCACGTTGGCAGCCGCCGTGACTTCGCCACCCAAAAACACGAGACCGAAGCGCGTCGTTTCTTCCGTGCTCGGCGCGGTGATGGCCACGCCGCCCGCGGCGCTATGAATCGTGCATTCGTCGAACACGGCCGTGGAGGCGCCGAAAATGAAGTCGACGCTGCCTTCCACGTAACAGTCCTTGAAGTACTGCGTGCCGCCTTTGACGTAGAGGGTGTCCTGGTAGCTCAGGAAGCGGCAGTTTCTGAACTGCACCTCACTACTGCTGACGAGGAGCGCTACGGCTTGGGAGCCGCCGAGCGGCGTGTCGTTCTTGAAGGTGATGTTTTCTGCGGAGACGCGGTTGGCGGAAATGTTGGTGCTGGCGCTGCCCGTGGTGCCCAGCGTGCCGCCTTGTCCGTTGGACGTGTTCGCGTTGTCTCCGTAGGTGAGGAGGGTCGAGCTGGCTTGGCCCGCTCGTCCGCACAGCGTGATGTTGGGGCGATCGACGCGCAGCTTTTCCGTGTAGGTGCCCGGCGCGATGCGAATTTGCGTGGGCGTGGTGTTGGACTTGGGCAAGCTGTCGATGGCCGCTTGCACCGTCGTGAAGTTGCCCGAGCCGCTCTTGTCGACGTGAATGATGGGCTGATTCGTGACGTCGTTGCAGTCCACGTTGCCCGGCGTGCCGCCGTTGCCGCCAGAGGAGCTACCGCTGCCACCGGTGGAGGTGCCGCCACTGCCACCGCTCCCGGCGCCGCCCGTGTCCGTTCCGCCGGTTCCGCCGGTTCCGCCGGTTCCGCCGGAGCCGCCGGAGCCGCCTCCCGGCTCACTGCCGCCCGCGGCGGTGGTTCCGCCGCTGGTTGCGCCGCCGACTCCGTTGGTCGAGCCCGAGCCGGTGGCTGCGGCGCCGGAGCCGCCCGGCAGCTCACTGCCGTCGGCTTCGTCGTCCGCGGCCGGTGAGCAGGCAAAGAGGGCGAGTGCTCCCGCAGCGGTCCAGCCGGAGAGACACGCGACG
Organism: Pseudomonadota bacterium; assembly: GCA_023432025.1. Taxonomy (GTDB): domain Bacteria; phylum Myxococcota_A; class Polyangia; order Polyangiales; family Polyangiaceae; genus NIC37A-2. Next base: position 6,932 of record JAEYVE010000102.1, on the reverse strand, counting down.
TAGGGGCGGCGAGTTCGTCGGACGAGACTTGTCATCCCCCCCGAAGTTGCCGGGCGGCACCCAGACCATTCAAGAATCGTTAGCGAGGCGGCCTCGGTGCTCCTTCGCGAACGCACGACTCGCGCGGTGCATGTGGGAGAGCGGCCGCGCGCGTAGGTCGACGAGGCGGCACGTGGCCCGACGTGGTGCCGAGTCGTCTGCAAAATTCCTGGCTGGTGACGGAGGGCTCGGGCAACCTGGCTTTCGAGTCACGTGGTTCTGCTTTCTCCTGCTCCCCCACCGCCCGGTCCCGCCGTGGCGCGTTTTCCCGACGAAAAGCGCTCGGACGCGAGCTTGGTCGCGGGCGCGGCGTCAGGAGAGCGGGAAGCCATTGGCGTGATTTGGGATCGCTACGCGGGGCTCGTCCGCGGCGTGCTGTACGGAGCTTTGGGCCCCGACGACGCGATTGAGGACCTGGTTCAAGAGGTGTTTTTGGCCTTCATTCGTGGGGCAGCGCGCATCGAGGAGGGTGCGGCGCTGCGCGGCTACTTGGCGTCCATGGCCGTGCGCCAGGCGGCCTTCGAAATTCGCAAGCGCAAGGTGCGTCGCTGGGTAGGGCTCTCCCCCACGGGCGAGCTCCCGGAGCAAAACGCGGAGCGCGTGGATCACGAACACCGAGAGGCGCTGCGCGCGCTGCACCGCGTGCTCGAAAAGTTGAGCCATCGTCGGCGCATGGCGTTCGTCTTACGGCAAGTGCAGGGCCTGGAAATGCGGGAGGCGGCGGACGCTCTCGACGTTTCCGAGTCGACGTTGCGGCGCGAGCTCGGCGCGGCGCGTGAGCTGATTGTTCACGCGGCCAAACGCGAGCCGGCGCTCCAAGAATTCCTTTCCCGTGTGCAGGGGGGTTGGCAATGAGCATTCCCGAACCCGAACGCGATCCGCTCGCGCGTCTTCTCGAACAAGGCAGCGCGCAGAGTGACGCGGAAAAGCTCGCCGCACGCCGAGCCTTCTTGGCCCGCCTGGACGAAGCCGAGGAGCGCAGGTGGGCAGCGCGCACGGCGGCGCGGCGCTGGCTCGTGCCGGTGGCGGCCGCGGCAGCCGTGTTGCTTGCCGTGTTCTTCGCTTGGCCCGAGCGAAGCGTGGGCTACGAAGTGGCGGGCGCGCCGAACGAGGGCGGCTACGTTCACGCGTCCGCCAGTGAGCCCGCGGTGGTTCGTTTCACGGACGCCACAGAGCTGACGGCGCTGCCGGGAACGCGCCTCCGCATCGGGGAAACCCGGCCTTACGGCGCGGACGTTTCCGTCGAGCAGGGCAAGCTGGAGGCGAACGTGACGCACGTGGCCGAAAGCGACTGGCGCTTCGTCGCAGGCCCGTTCCAGGTTTACGTCACGGGCACGCGCTTCGAGCTCGGCTGGGACGCGCAGCGCGAGCGGCTCGAGGTCGTTCTCTTGGAAGGCTCTGTGGACGTGGAGGGCTACTCGGGCTCCGGACGTGTCTCCGTCAAGGCGGGCCAACGCTTCGTGGGAGACGCGCGGGCGCGCACCATTTCGGTGACGGACCACGTGGCGGCTCCGGTCACCGTCGCCGAGCCCGAGCAGGTGCTGGAGCAGGCGGCGCCCGTCGCCGACGGCGCGGAGGACGCAGCGGTGGCTCCTCCCGCGCCGTCCAGTGATTCCACAGCGCCCTCGGTGGTGCGTTCACCGGGCGCGCCCACCAAAGGTTCTTGGGCGAAGTGGGTCGCCAAGGGCGAGTTTCAGCGCGTGGTGGACGACGCCACCGCGTTCGGCACGGCTCGCTGCCTTGCGTCGTGTGACGCGTCGGACTTGGTCGCGCTGTCGGACGCTGCGCGTTACACGGGGCACGAACAGCTCGCCGAGCAGAGTCTCTTGGCGCTCCGTAAGCGCTTTGCTTCTGCGGCGGGCAGCAGAGCCGCGTTCCTCTTGGGACGGCTCCACGAGGGTCAGGGGCGCAAAGGCACGGCGCGCGAGTGGTACGAAACGGCCCTGCGCGAGGCGCCGAGTGGCTCTTTTGCGTCGGAGGCTCTCGCCGGAAAAATGCGCATGGTGAGCGCCCTCGAAGGCAAAGCGAGCGCTCGCCCCATTGCGGAAGAGTACCTGCAGAGGTTCCCCACCGGCGTTCACGCCGCGCGGGCACGACAGCTCGCTGATCGCCCCTGACATGACGCGGAAGCTCCGCCTCATTCTGCTCTGGCTTGCCTGTGGGTTGCTCCTGTCTTCGGCGGCGCTGGCGCAGCGCGTGCTCCTAGTCACGCCGCCGGCGACGGATCCCGCGTTGTACGAAGCGTTCGGGCGATTGCGCGCCGAGGTCGAGCTGCAGCGCTTCGAAGTGGAGGTGCTGCCGAACGCTGGAGAGGCGCTCTCCCCCGACGTGCTCGAGGCGGAAGCTCAGGCGCGCGGAGCCTTTGCTGCAATTTCCCTGGAACGCAGCAAGAGCGGCACGACGGCGGACATTCGTATCGTCGATCGAGTCACCGGCAAGACGACCACGAGGCGGCTCTCCATCGAGAGCACCGGGGACGGACCGACTTTGCTGGCGATCCGCGCGGTCGATCTCTTGCGGGTGAGCTTGCTCGAGCTCTCGCCAGGGGAGCGGCCTCCCGCGGACGTGGTGGGCGTGGAAGCTGCGCCGCCGGCCCCGGAGGTCGTGCAATTTGCGGCGCACGAGCGGCGCTTTCAGGTGCAGCTGGGAGGGCTTTCGCTGGTGAGCCCCACTCTCGGAGCGTCGCTCGGTGTGACGGCTTCTTTACGCGCGCGCCCGGTGCCCCGCATGACGGTGGGTGCGAGCTTGGGGGGCACGCTCGAACACGGCGAGTTTCGCACCGCGAGCGGCGCGGCCACGGTGCGGCAGGAGCTTCTCTTGGCGCACGTGTCGTGGAGCTTTGGCGAGCCCGTGCCGGGCGCCCGCTGGGAGTGGGGGCCCGAGGTGGCCGTGGGCGCGGTGCACGTGGAAGCGACGGGTCAGGTGGAGCAGCCGCTCGTTTCTCGAACGGACCAGGGGTGGAGCGCGGCGGCGGCTCTTGGCATGAAGGCCGAGCGCTTCTTCAACGATACGTTGAGCGTGGCCGGACAGGTTTCGGCGCTGGGGCTCTTCCCGCAGCCGGTGATTGCCGTCGACGAGAAGGAGTCCTCGCCTTTGGCGCTGCAAGCGCTCGCGACGTTGAGCTTCGGCGTTTCGTTTTGAGCGCGCGAAACATTTCTGACCGGTCGCGGGGCGGACGTGCAACTCACCTTGAAGGTACGCATGAACCGCACGAAGTACGCGCTGGAATTCTCGCTGGGTCTACTCGTCGCCGTGGCTGCGGCGGGGTGTGGTGAGGGGGCCGCTCCTGGGGAAGGCGCGGACTCGTTTGCCGGGGGCGGCTCGCCAGGCGTCGGCGGCAGCACGAACACCGGTGGGGGTGGTGCGGAGGCGACCGGCGGCGTTTCGACGGGCACGGGTGCTTCCGGAGGCGGAGGGGATGCGTCGACGGGCGGCGGCGCGAGCGGCGGCTCCGAAACGGGCGGCACGGGGGGAGACGCCACGGGCACGGGCGGCGACGCGGGGAGCGGCGGCACCGGAGTGGGGGGCAGCGCGAGCGGCGGAACCGGTGGAGGCAGCAACCCGCCGGGCCCGCCTTTGGCGTTCCCGGGCGCGCAGGGGTTCGGGCGGAACGCCCAGGGCGGTCGCGGCGGCGACGTGTACCACGTTACCAACCTGAACGACTCCGGACCGGGGTCACTCCGCGACGCCATCAGTCAACCCAACCGCACCGTGGTGTTCGAGGTGGGCGGCGTGATCCGCCTTTCTTCGCGCCTCGTGTTCAAGAGCAACCAGACCATCGCAGGTCAAACGGCGCCCGGCGGGGGCATCACCATCTACGGCAACGGCACCTCGTTTTCCGGCGCGTCGAACACCGTGGTGCGTTACGTGCGCTTCCGCATGGGTGTGGGTGGGGACAGCGGCAAGGACACCGTCACCATGGCCAATGGTCACGACGTGATCTGGGACCACTGCTCGCTCAGCTGGGGCCGGGACGGCACGTTCGATCTGAACAAGGAGAGCGGGGCCGAGCTGTACAACCTGACTCTGCAGGACTCCATCGTGGCGCAAGGCCTGCAGTCGCACAGCACGGGCGGCCTCGTGAACACGACGGGCACCTCCATCATTCGCTCGCTCTACATCGACAACAACTCGCGCAACCCGAAGGCGCGCGGAACGCTGCAGTTCGTCAACAACGTCGTCTACAACTGGGTCGTCTCCGGTTACATCCTCGGGGACACCAGCGGTCGCTCCGACGGCTACATGGTGGGCAACTACTTCATTCCAGGTCCGTCCACCCGCGGCGGCACGCTGGACGGCCCGACGCCCGCCTACAACCTGTTCGCCGAGGGCAACTACTACGACAGCAACAAGAACGGCGCGCTGGACGGTCGCCTCTTGGGCCAAGGCGACTTCGGGAGCGTCACTTGGCACACGGAGCCTTCGGTGGAGTTTCCCGAGGTTCCGGAGCTGAGCGCCGCCGAGGCGTTCGCTTACGTGCAACGACATGCGGGCGTGTCCCACTACCGCGACGACGCGGACCGCTACGTGCTCGACGAGCTCGCCTCGTTGGGCACGAAAGGCGCAACGATCAGCAACGAATCGAGCCTGGGCTTCTCCGGCGGCGTCGGCACGCTCCCGTCCGGCACGGCGAAGGCGGACGTCGATCGCGACGGCATGGCGGACGACTGGGAGCGCGAAAACGGGCTCGACCCATCGGAGCCGAGCGATCGCAACGGGGATCGCGACGGAGACGGCTACACCAACCTCGAGGAGTACCTCGCGTCGCTCGTTCCCTGAGCTTAGAGTGTCACAATGTCTGGATCCGAGGGCGCGCCGGATCCGTGCTCGAGCTTCATGCTTTCCGTATCGGCACGTCGTTTCGTTCACGTGATGCTCTGCGCCTTCTTCGGCGCGGGCGTCGCGTTCGCGTGTCGCTCCGAGGTGCTCGAAACGGCGTTTCTACCGCCGGATCCGTCGGCGGGCGGCGCCCTGGGCGCCGGCGGCGGAGGCGGCGGAGAGGCAGGCGCGCCGAGCCACGTGGAGCCGCTCGACTGCAGCGCGAACACGGGCACGGCCGAGCTCCCTCCGGGCACCGTGTTCGGACAAGGCGACACGGCGGACGATTGGCCGCTCGTGTCCGCAAGTTATGGCGCCCAAGAGGGGCCGGGTCTTTACGTGACGGCGCGGGACACCTTTCGAGTGTACGTGGATGGGCACCTCGTGGCTGAGAGCGCGGGCGTGCGCACGCCGACGTTCGTCCCCGTTTCCCTCGTGCCCGGAGAAAACGTCGTGGCCATCTCGGTGTACGCGGCTTCGGGCACGCCCGCTTTGCTCGCCCAGCTCGACGAGCTGTCGGGTTCCTTCGTGACGGGGGCTCACTGGAAGGTGAGCTCGGCCCCCGAAGCAAACTGGCAGGCGCCGGGCTTCGACGACGCGGGTTGGGCCAGCGCTCGAGACCTGGGCGGCCTCGGTAGCTTGCCCGGCTGTGATCCGGAAGACACCTTTCCTGCCAGCTCCACAGCGCGCTGGATTGGCGGCCCCGAGGGTAGCTCCGGCGCGCTGGCGCTCCGCGTGACGATTCGCGTCGAGCCTCTCGGCTTTGGCGCCGGTACCACGGGCGCCGCAGAGGCGGCGCCCACCGTCGTGACTTCGTACGCGGAGCTCGCCAGGCTCGCCGGCTCGGACGAGCCCGCGTTCATCGTGCTGCCGGAGGGCGTCTACGACTTTCGACGCACGGGAGACGACGTGGAGACGATTGAGGTGTGTCCCAACGTTTGCTCGGAAGACCCGGAAAAAACCACGCTGCAGGGCAGCGCGGACGACTGCGGCCAGACGCCGCTCACGGCGACGTCCACCTCGCGCCGCATGAACATCGGCTCGAACAAAACCATTCTGGGTCTCGGGCGCGGCGCGCTCGTTCGCGGCGTCACGTTCCAGATCGACGGCAGCGAAAACGTCATCGTGAGAAACCTGGCCCTCTACGACATCAATCCGCACCTCTTCGAGGCGGGCGACGCGTTCACCGTGGAGGCTGCGTCACGCGTGTGGCTGGACCACGTCACGGCAAAATGGGTGAGTGACGCTCACGCCGACGTGCTGCCGGGCACGACCGCCACCACGTTTTCTTACCTTCTGTTCGACGGAGAGAACGACGCGGAGTGCACGGGGCGCGAGCGCTGGATGACGACGATCAACGACTCGGAAGTGACGATTCATCACAGCCGCTTCGACGAAGCGCGCACTCGAGCGCCGGCGGCGCAGGGCGAGAGCTCGCGGGTGCACCTCTTCAACAACGTCTTTTCGAACACGACGGACTGGACGGTGGGATCGACGTGTTTGGCGGAGGTGCTGCTCGAGGGCAGCGTGTTCGAAAACGTTCAAGCCGCCGTACGGCTCGGAGACTGCAGCGACGACACGGGCCTCGGAAAAATGAGCGCGGCCAGTGGCGGAAACCTCTACCGCGACGAAAGCCGCACCTTTCTCGGTGGGGATGGCACGGAGCCGGGGGACGCCGTGTTCGAGCCGCCCTACGACTACCCACTCGAGCCGGCCAACGAAGCGCTCTCCCGCGTGATTTCGCGGGCCGGCGCGGGCGGCCCCTGGGCGCAGCAGCTGGACCTGCGCTGAGCTCCGCTTGCTGGACCTGCGCTAAGCGCCGCAGGGCAGCCCCTTCGGCACTTCGCGCCAAGGGCCGAGACCCCACGTTTCTCAGGGGCAGGCCAAACGTGGCGCGGGTCTTGGCCGTACGGCAGAGGGTGGGCGTCACGCGTGACCCGCTGCTCCGTGTCGTTCGGTGGTCCTCGGTTGCTCTGTGCGTGCTCGTGGCCTGGACGGAATCGGCGCACGCCGAGCCGTCCGCGACGAACAGAGAGCCGCCTCGGGACGGGACGAAGGTCGAAGAACCTCGCGAG
>JAEYVE010000074.1 GCA_023432025.1 Pseudomonadota bacterium | reverse complement strand
TCGGGCTCCACGAGGTAGAGCTCGCCCGACACACGATGCTCCCCCCCACGCTCACGCGTGAGCGCCGGATACTCGCCGTGGCGGACCAGGCGGTAACCGGGAGCGGTCCAGGCCGCACCCGCGAACGTCGCCCCGGAGAGCACCGTGTGGTGCCGAAAGCCGCGCTTGAGTGACCCGTAGACGAAGAGGCGAATGGACGACACGTCGGCCGGAGTCTCCCAGACGGCAGCCGCGGGCGCCAAGAGCCTCGCCAGGGGCGCGCCCGAGCGCGCTCGGTATTGAGTCACCGGCGAGAGCCGCTAGAACCAACCAGGGGCTGGACCGAACGACTCGGAGCCGCCCGAACACTCGACAGGAGACCGCCATGACGACCGCCCGCGAAAAGATGAGCGAAGCTTCGGATAAAATCGCGAAGAACGCCGCCTTGGCCAAGCAGATTGGCGCCGTCTACAAGTTCGTGCTGTCCGGAGAAGGCGGCGGCACTTGGATCATGGACCTCCGCGAGGACCCCAAGGTCGTCGAAGGGGACGGTGACGCGCAGTGTACGCTCAAGCTCGAGGCCAGCGACTACGTCGACATGATGGAAGGTCGCGTTCAAGGCCAAGCGCTCTTCTTCATGGGCAAGCTGCAAATCGAAGGTGACATGGGGCTCGCCATGAAGCTCCAGAGCCTGACGGAGATGCTGCAGTAGTGGCCAGCGTCTCGCCGGCGTCCGTCGCGCCGAGCGCCCCCCTGACCGTGGCCTATCTGGGCCCGGAGGGCACCAATACGCACGCGGCTGCTCTGGCCATGTTCGGCGAGCAAGTCGTCGGGCCGTCGGGCTTTCATCCCCAGCCGACCATTCGCGCCGTCTTCGAGGCGGTCGCCAGCAGTCGCGCGCACCGCGGCGTCGTCCCCATCGAAAACTCGACGGAAGGCCGCGTGGAGCAAACGCTCGACTGCCTGTTCGAGCTCAGCCCGGTCATCGCCGCCGAGTACGTCGCAGAAATCCATCACTACCTCCTCGGTCGGGCCGGCGCGGAGCTCGACCAGGTGCGGACGGTGTACTCGCACCCGCAGGCGCTGGCTCAGTGCCGCGCCTGGCTGGACGCTCATCTTCCTCGAGCGGAGCAGGTCTCCGTCGCCTCCACGGGCGCTGCGGCGCGAGACGTCGCGCATATGCACGAGCCCGTCGTCGCCATCGCCCCCGAATTGTCCGCCGAGCTGTACGACCTCACGGTGCTCCGGCGCGACATCGAGGACATGAAGCACAACGCGACCCGCTTCGTGGCCATCGCGCACTCGGACAGCCCGCCCACCGGCCACGACAAGACCAGCCTCGTCTTTACGACGCGTCACGAGCGAGGCGCGCTGCGCCGGGTGCTCGAAACCTTCGACGACGAGGGCCTCAACCTGACGCGCATCGAGTCCCGCCCGCTCGCTGGGCGGCGCTGGGAGTACGCCTTTTTCACCGACTTCGAGGGCAGCCGCTTCGACGCACCGGTCGCGCGCGCTCTCACGCGCATCCAAGCCAGCTGTGGTCTGGTCAAGCTCCTCGGCAGCTACCCGCGCTGGACCGAGCCCACCACTCCGACACCTTGAGCTGAGCGGCCCGAGCTGCGGGCGCGCCGAGCTGCGGGCGCCCCGAGCTGCGGGCACCCCGAGCTGCTGCGGGCACCTGAGCTGCGTTGCCCCGAGCTGAACGGACTCCGGCGCCGCTCCTCGGCCCTGGGGCCACCTCTAGGCGGGCCGTCCGGTTGGCGTCCATCGTGTTTCGTACATGCTGCCGTTCGGAGCGCTTCGTGAGCCCGCGCATTTCTCGCCGCTCATGATTCTCTCAGTCATTTCGGCCGCGCCGGCGCGCCTTACGCCCGCGTTACCCGGCCTGGGGTGACGCCTATCGAAATTAGTTCGCGCGTACATCATCGCGACACAAACCGAACACATCGTGTCGGCATCGTGCTCCTCGTACCCAGCAGGGATGGCGTGGGGGAGAAGCCTTTCTCCAACACCCAATTCTGAGGACACCATCATGCCAGCGCGTCACGGCGGAGAAGCGCGTTCTCCAAGGCCAATTTCGGCCTCGTGCGTGATCGTTGGCAGCGCGATCACTTCGTGAGGAGAACGGAATGCAACTGTGGAAATCGGTCCTGTCGTTGTCCCTCCTAGGGCTCTTGCCCGGCTGCAAGGGGCCGGGTGAACAGCAGCCCCCTTCAGCCGCCAGTGTTTCATCTGCAACCACGGCGGCGCCGACGGCAGCCAAGAAGGACGACTCCGGCCCCATCAAGGTCGGCATCCTCCACTCGCTGTCGGGAACGATGGCCATCAGTGAAACGTCCCTGAAGGACGTGGCCCTCATGACGATCGAGCACATCAACGCAAAGGGCGGTGTGCTGGGGCGCAAGCTCGAGCCGGTCGTCGTCGACCCCGCCTCGGACTGGCCGCTCTTCGCCGAAAAGGCTCGCGAGCTGATTCAGAAGCAAGGCGTCGCCGTCACCTTCGGATGTTGGACGTCCGTGTCCCGCAAATCCGTGCTGCCGGTGTTCGAGGAGTTGGACTCCCTGCTCTTCTACCCGGTGCAGTACGAAGGTGAGGAGTCGTCGCGCAACGTGTTCTACACGGGTGCGGCGCCCAACCAGCAGGCGATCCCCGCCGTGGAGTACTTGATGAGCCCCGCCGGCGGCGGCGCCAAGAAGTGGGTGCTCTTGGGTACGGACTACGTCTACCCGCGCACCACGAACAAAATCCTCCGCTACTTCCTGAAGGAAAAGGGCGTCCCCGAGAGCGATATCATGGAGTCGTACACGCCGTTCGGGCACAGCGACTACCAAACGATCGTGGCGGACGTGAAGAAGTTCGCGGCAGGCACCCCCACCGCCGTGGTGTCCACCATCAACGGCGACTCCAACGTGCCCTTCTACAAGGAGCTCGCCAATCAGGGCCTCAAGGCGGAGGACATCCCGGTGGTGGCGTTCTCCGTGGGTGAAGAGGAGCTCCGCGGCATCGACACCAAGCCGCTCGCGGGACACCTTGCAGCGTGGAACTACTTCATGTCCATCGAGAACCCGGAGAACGCCGAGTTCATCAAGATGTGGAAGGACTACGTGAAGGCGAAGGCCCTGCCCGATGGTGACAAGCGCGTCACCAACGATCCCATGGAAGCCACGTTCGTGGGCATCAAGATGTGGGCCGCCGCCGTGCAGCAAGCGGGCACCACGGACGTTGCCGCCGTGCGCCAGGCGATCGGCGGTCAGGTGGTCAAGGCGCCCTCCGGCTTCGAGCTGACGATGGATGGCAAGAACCACCACCTGCACAAGCCGGTGTACATCGGCGAGGTCCAGGAAAACGGGCAGTTCAAGATTGTCTGGAAGACCGAGGGCCCCGTTCGCGCCGAGCCGTGGAGCAAGTACGTGCCCGACAGCAAGGAGAAGATCGCCGACTGGAGCTTCCCCTGGGTGTGCGGCAACTGCACCAAGGCCCAGTACGCAGCCTTCTGATCGCAGTCTCTCCGCTCCAGAAGTCACTCCGGGACGTTCGCGCGAACGAGCGCCGGGTCCCGGAGTGATTTCGATCCGTAACGCCTTCTCCCCTGGATGACGATGAGCCACCTTCGCGCTCTGCGCCTGCTCCTGGCCTTGCTCCTGTTCGCCGCCACGCCTGCTTGGGCTGGCACGAACGAGGAGAAAGGCGCTCCTTCGGCCTTTCGAGATGGGTTGAAACTCCTCGGGAGTGCGGATTTCACCGACGTCGCCCGCGGAATCTCCGCCATCGCCACGTCCGCTCACGCTCGTGCCTACGACGTGCTCGCCGCCCTCGAGGGCGGCTCGCTCGTTGCGGACGCGGACGGCTGTGTCCTCGTGAAGGCGCCCAACGGTTCGCTCCTGGACGCCGCGACCGGCAGCGCCCAGGCGCCGCACGGCTCTATCCGCTCCGTCGGCGTGAACAACATCGTGCGACGCGCGCTCGCCCCCGCCCTATCGGAGCTCAAGCTCAAAGCCCCCGACGTGAAGGTGCGTCGAGCAGCCGCAGACGAGCTCGCGAAACGTCCGCCCGCCGAGGGACGCGCCGCCATTGCGAGCGCTCTCGAGCAAGAGACGGACCCGAGCGTGCAGGCACTCCTCCAGGTTTCCCTCGCGCGCCTCGACCTCGCCTCGCCCGACAAGGAGCGACGCCTCTCCGCCGTGTCCGCCATCCGCGAGCGCGGAGACGTCTCGCTGCGAGGCGATCTGGAGGCCCGCCTGGCCAAAGACTCCAGCGGAAATCCCCTGGAAAGTGACGAGGAGGTTCGAGCCGCCGCCGAAGGCGCCATCGACGCCATCGACCGTCAGGTCTTTTTGATCAACCTCGTCGCCAACACGTTTTACGGGCTCAGCCTCGGCAGCGTGCTGCTGCTTGCGGCCCTGGGCCTCGCGATCACGTTCGGGCTCATGCGCGTCATCAACATGGCGCACGGCGAAATGCTCATGCTCGGCGCCTACACGACGTTCGTCGTACAGAACTTGTTTCGAACGTACCTGCCCCAGTCGTTCGATTGGTACCTGGTCGTCGCGCTGCCCGCCGCGTTCCTCGTGTGTGGAGCGCTGGGCATGGTGCTCGAGCGCCTCGTCATTCGCCGCCTCTATGGTCGCCCCCTCGAGACCCTCCTCGCCACCTGGGGCATCAGCTTGGCGCTGATCCAGAGCGTGCGACTCACGTTCGGCGCTCAAAACGTGGCCGTCGCGAACCCGTCGTGGCTGTCGGGCGGCGTGGAGCTCATGCCCACCCTGGTCACTCCCTACAGCCGCTTGGCGATCGTCGCCTTCACGGTGCTCGTCGTCTTCGCCGTGTCGATGCTCCTCAAGCGCACCAGCTTCGGCCTGCAGATCCGCGCGGTGACGCAGAACCGCCCCATGGCGCGCAGCCTCGGCATCCGCACCGACCGCGTCGATCTCCTCACCTTCGGGCTCGGCTCCGGTCTAGCCGGCCTCGGCGGCGTCGCGCTCTCCCAGCTCGGCAACGTCGGCCCCGAGCTTGGTCAAGGCTACATCGTGGACTCCTTCATGGTGGTGGTCGTCGGCGGCGTGGGCAAGTTGATCGGCAGCGTCATCGGCGCCATCGGATTGGGCCTCTCCAACAAGTACATCGAACCACTCACGGGGGCCGTGCTCGGCAAGATCATCATCCTGGTGCTCTTGGTCCTCTTCATTCAGAAGCGCCCGCAGGGACTGTTCGCCCTCAAGGGACGCGCGGAGGAAGCAGCATGAAGCACCTACTCTCGAATCTCGCGCGCCTGCATGGGCCCCGCGGCTGGCTCGTGCTGGGTGTTCTGTCCGTGCTCGGTCTGGTGGTCTTGCCGCTGACGCTGCCGCCGTACCTCATACCTCTAGCTGGCAAGTTCCTGTGCTTCGCCATCGTGGCGCTGGCCATCGATCTCGTCTGGGGCTTCACGGGCATCCTTTCGCTGGGCCACGGCGTGTTCTTCGCGCTCGGCGGCTACGCGATGGGCATGTACTTGATGCTGGAAATCGGCGGCGAGGGTGTCTACCGAAGCAAGCTGCCCGACTTCATGGTGTTCCTCGATTGGAAGGAGCTGCCGTGGTTCTGGTCCGGCTTCGACAACTTCTTCTTCGCGTGCGCGATGGCGCTGATCGCGCCAGCGCTGGTCGCCTTCGTGTTCGGCTTCTTCGCCTTCCGCTCCCGCATTCGGGGCGTGTACTTCTCCATCATCACGCAGGCGCTCACCTTCGCGCTCATGCTGCTCTTCTTCCGCAACGAAACGGGGCTGGGCGGAAACAACGGGCTCACGGACTTCAAGCGCATCTACGGCTACTTGCTGGCGGACCCCGCCACCAAGACGGCGCTCTTGGTCGCCTCGGGCGTGGCGCTCTTGTTCGCTTACCTCGTGTGCCGTTACGTCGTGGAGAGCAAGCTCGGACGAGTGCTCCGCGCCGTGCGCGACGACGAGAGCAAGGTGCGCTTCATGGGCTACGACCCGCTGCACTACAAGCTCTTCGTTTGGACGCTCTCGGCCGCGCTCTGCGGACTCGCCGGCGCCCTCTACGTGCCCCAGGTCGGCATCATCAACCCGAGTGAGCTCGAGCCCGCCACCTCCATCGAAATGGCGATCTGGGTCGCCGTCGGCGGACGCTCCACGCTCTACGGCGCGGTCGCCGGCGCGCTCGCCATCAACTCTGCCAAGAGCTTCTTCACGGGGACGCTGCCAGAGCTCTGGCTCTACGTGCTCGGCGCCATCTTCGTGCTCGTGCCGCTCTTCTTGCCCCGCGGCTTCGCAGCCTACATCCCCAGCCTGCTCTCGCGCTTCAGTCTCTCGAACCCCAAACCAGCGGCTCGTCCCGCGCAAGGAGAATCCTGATGCACGCCGTCGCTCGAAACAGCCAATCCGAGCCGCGCCCGCCGGACGCGGCGGCGAGCCTGCCGCTCGAGACCCCTGTGCCCCAGAGCGGCATCCGCGCGCGTGAGGTCGATCCTACGCGGCGCGCTGCGGCCCAGGCGGCGGGACTCATCTTGTGCATCGAGGACGTCAGTGTGAGTTTCGATGGCTTCAAGGCGCTGAACCAGCTCTCGCTCGCGCTCGAGGACGGGGAGCTGCGCTGCCTGATCGGCCCCAATGGCGCCGGCAAAACTACGCTGCAAGACGTCATTACGGGGAAAACTCGCCCGGACAGCGGCGCGGTGTTCTTGGCGAACGAGGCGCGAGACCTGTCGTACCTCTCGGAGCACGAGATCGCCCAGCTCGGCATTGGTCGAAAGTTCCAGAAGCCCACCGTATTCGTGGGTCACACGGTCGTCGAAAACCTCGAGCTCGCGCTCGCAGGGAGAAAGGGCATCTTCCGCAGCTTGTTCCGGCGGCTCAGCGGCGAAGAGCGCGATCGCATCGACGAGGTCCTGAAGACGATCGGCCTCTCCGCGCACGCCCACACGCAGGCGGCGTTCTTGTCTCACGGCCAAAAGCAGTGGCTCGAAATCGGCATGCTTTTGGCGCAGAACCCTCGCCTCCTGCTCGTCGATGAGCCGGTAGCAGGCATGACGCTCCAAGAAATGGAGCGCACCGCAGAGCTCTTGGACGGCCTGGCCGGAAAACACACCGTGGTCGTCGTCGAGCACGACATGGACTTCGTTCGCAGCATCGCCCGCAAGGTCACGGTGCTCCACGAAGGACGCGTTCTCGCCGAAGGACGCATGCAAGAAGTACAGAGCGACCCCCGCGTCGTCGAAGTCTACCTGGGAAACTGATGCTGAAAGTCGCTGCGCTGGATCAGTACTACGGCGAAAGTCACACTCTGTGGTCGGTCGACCTGGAGGTGCCTGAGGGGTCGTGCACCTGCATCATGGGGCGCAACGGCGTCGGAAAAACGACGCTGCTCCGCTGCATCATGGGCCTGGTTCCCTCCAAGGGGCACATCGAGTTCGGCGGCAAGAACCTCTTGCGCGAACCGGTGGAAGCCCGGGCGCGCCTGGGCATCGGCTACGTGCCGCAGGGGCGGGAAATCTTCCCGCAACTCACCGTGCGAGAAAACCTGGAGCTGTCGCTCGTGGGGCGCCGCAAAAAGACGGGGCTCCCCGAGCGCATCTTCGAGCTGTTTCCGGTGCTCGGCATGATGATGAGCCGCCGTGGGGGCGACCTATCCGGCGGGCAACAGCAACAGCTCGCCATCGCGCGTGCGCTCGTGCTCGAGCCCAAGCTCCTGGTCTTGGACGAGCCGACCGAAGGGATCCAGCCCAACGTCGTCCAGGACATCGGCGCCATCCTCACCAAGCTGAACCGCGAGACGGGCTTGACCGTGCTGCTCGTCGAACAAAAGCTGCGCTTCGCACGCGCGGTCGCGGAGCGCTTCGTGATATTGGATCGCGGCCGCGCCGTCGCTGCGGGCCCCATGGCGGATCTCGGCGAGGACTTGGTCGCACGTCACTTGACGGTGTGAGCATTGCTTCTTCGTTCGGACCGCGGGTAGACATCGGAACCCCCTCGTGAACCTACGCCTTTCCCCCACGGCAGAAGCCGGTTGGCGTGCCCGGCTCACCCTGGACTTCAAAGCAAGCGCCGGCCGCACGTTCTTGGCGCGTCGAAAGCACGAGGGGCCCTTGGTCGTGCAGCGCGCCTTCCACCCCGAGGGCGATGGCGTGGCGCACGTGTACTTGCTTCACCCCCCGGGAGGAGTGGTCGGAGGCGACGAGCTCGTGCTCGAAGCCCACGTCGGTGAAGGAGCGCACGCGCTCTTGACCACGCCGGGCGCCACCAAGCTCTATCGGAGCGGCGGCCCCACGGCGGCTCTCCAGAACACCCTGCGCGTGGCGAAGGGCGCCGTCGTGGAGTGGTTCCCCCAAGAAACCATCGTGTTCTCGGGCGCGCGGGCAGCGCAGTCGCTCTCGGTCGAGCTCGAGTCGTCTGCGAGCGGCCCGCAGGGTACGTTCGTGGGCTGGGACATCGTCTGTCTCGGTCGCCCCGGCAGCGGAGAAACGTTCGCCCGCGGGCACTACGTGTCCCGCATTCAGCTGCAGCGCGGCACCACGCCGCTGTACTTGGAGCGCCTCGAGGTGGAAGGTGGGACGGCGTTTCAAGAAGCGGCCTGGGGCCTGCGCGGCGCGCCCGTGCTCGGTACCTTCTTCGCTTCGGTGACCGCCGAGCGCTGGAGCCGTGCCCTCGAGTCGATCGAGACCATGCGCGCGACCCTCACTCCGTCAACGGTGAACGGTGAATGGCTCGGGCTCACCGCGCTCGCCACGCCGGCTCCGCTCGAAACGCCGCGCAGCGGCACCTTGGTGGGACGTTACCTCGGCCCGTCCGCAGAGCGCGCCAAGGCGTTTTTCATCGAGCTCTGGCGCGCGCTCCGTCCCCTCCTGCTCGGTCGTCCGGCGCTTCCGCCACGCATTTGGGCCACCTGACGCCAACTCGCGTCGCCCGCCCTCCGTCATCGACCCTCCGTCATCGAAAAGGGATCTCACTTGGAACTCACGCCCCACGAAAAAGACAAGCTGCTGCTCTTTTCGGCAGCGCTCGTCGCCGAACGCCGTAAGGCGCGTGGCCTTCGACTCAACTACCCGGAGGCCGTCGCCTACATTTCCGCTGCAGTCCTCGAAGGCGCGCGGGAGGGCCGCAGCGTCGCCGAGCTCATGAGCTACGGCGCGGAGCTCCTCACCACGGACGACGTGATGGACGGCATCCCGGAGCTCATCCCCGAGGTTCAAGTGGAAGCAACGTTCCCCGACGGCACCAAGCTCGTCACCATCCATCACCCCATCCAGCCGGGCCCCACGACGGGCTCGACGCCGCAGCTGCGCCCTGGCGAAACGCTCACGCTCTCGGGGGACATCGAGCTCAACGAAGGGCGCAAGGCGCTGCGCGTTTCGGTGACGAACACCGGCGATCGTCCGATCCAAGTCGGCTCTCATTACCACTTCGCCGAAACGAACGGCGCGCTCTCGTTCGACCGCGCGGCGGCGCGAGGCTTTCGCTTGAACATCGCCGCCGGCACGGCGGTTCGCTTCGAGCCGGGCCAAACGCGCGAGGTGGAGCTCGTGGAGTACGCCGGCCAGCGGCGGGTGTACGGGTTCCGCGGCCAAGTGATGGGAGCGCTCGACAGCGCTAGCCAAGGAGGCCGCTCGTGACGCGCATTTCTCGCACCGCCTACGCCGAAATGTACGGTCCCACCGTTGGGGACCGCGTTCGCCTCGCCGACACGGATCTTTGGATATCCATCGAAGAGGACCGCACCGTCTACGGCGAAGAGGTGAAGTTCGGCGGCGGCAAGGTCATCCGTGACGGCATGGGCCAAAGCCAAGTCACGAGCGAGCACGCAGTGGATTTGGTCATCACCAACGCCGTCATCGTGGACCACAGCGGCATCTTCAAGGCGGACATCGGCGTCAAGAACGGCCGCATCGTCGCCCTCGGCAAAGCGGGTAACCCGGACGTTCAGCCCGGGGTCGACATCGTGCTCGCCGCCGGTACCGAGGTGATCGCCGGCGAAGGTCTCCTGGCGACCACCGGCGCCATCGACAGCCACATTCACTTCATTTGCCCCCAGCAAATCGACGAAGCGCTCATGAGCGGCGTCACCACCATGATTGGTGGTGGCACGGGGCCCGCCGCCGGCACCAACGCCACCACGTGCACGCCGGGCCCCTGGTACATCCGGCAAATGCTGCGCGCGGCCGACGAGCTGCCGATGAACCTGGGTTTTTTGGGCAAAGGCAACGTGAGTCTGCCCGAGCCCATCGCCGAGCAAGTCGAAGCCGGCGTCGTGGGTTTGAAGCTCCACGAAGACTGGGGCACCACGCCTGCGGCCATCGACGCCTGTCTCGGCGTCGCCGAGCGCTACGACGTGCAGGTGGCCATTCACACGGACACGCTGAACGAGTCCGGGTTCGTGGAGGACACCTTCGCTGCGTTCAAGGGGCGCAGCATTCACGCGTACCACACCGAGGGCGCGGGCGGCGGTCACGCGCCGGACATCATTCGCGCGTGCGGCCTACCCAACGTGCTGCCTTCCTCGACGAACCCCACGCGTCCGTACACGGTGAACACCATCGACGAGCACCTGGACATGCTCATGGTGTGTCACCACCTCGATCCGAGCATCGCCGAGGACGTCGCGTTCGCCGAGTCGCGGATCCGCCGAGAAACCATCGCCGCCGAGGACATCCTGCACGACCTCGGCGCGTTCAGCATGATTTCGTCGGACTCCCAGGCCATGGGGCGCGTGGGTGAAGTGGTGCTGCGCACCTGGCAAACCGCGCACAAAATGAAGGCGCAACGCGGCAGCCTCGCCGAAGACCCCGCCGAGCACGACAACTTCCGCGTCAAGCGCTACATCGCCAAGTACACGATCAACCCGGCGCTGACGCACGGCATGGACCACGAAGTCGGCTCGCTGGAGGTCGGCAAGCTCGCGGACATCGTCCTCTGGCGCCCTGGCTTCTTCGGCGTCAAACCATCGCTCATCATCAAGGGCGGAGTCATCGTCGCCGCGCCCATGGGAGACCCGAACGCGTCCATCCCCACGCCCCAACCCGTCCACTATCGCCGCATGTTCGGCGCGCTCGGAGGAGCGCGCCTCGACACGAGCGTCACCTTCGTGTCTGAGGCGGCCCTCTCTTCCGGCGCAGCCGCGCAGAGCGGCGCGAAGAAGCGTCTGGTGGGCGTCCGTGGCAGTCGACGGATCATGAAGCAGCACATGGTCCACAACGCTGCGCTCCCCGCCATCGAGGTGGATCCGCAAACCTACGAGGTGCGAGCGGACGGCGTGCTCCTCACTTGCGAGCCCGCGCGGGTGCTGCCGCTCGCGCAGCGTTACTTCCTCTTCTGAGGCTCCCAGCCGAAGGCAAAACGATGATCCATTTCACCGAGCTTCTCGAAAATGACGAGCCTGCCACCGAGCGACTGACGCTCGCTTGGGACCTGCGTTGCCGCAGCCGTTTCGCGGCACGCTTGGACTCCGGGCGGGAGTGTGGCGTGGTGCTGCCGCGCGGTACCACGCTTCCCGACGGCTCCAAGCTGCGCTCCATGGACGGAACGGTGGCCCTGGTGTGCGCGGCTCCGGAGGAGCTCTCCGTCGTGTACGGCCACGACCACTTCTCGCTTCTGCGCGCCACCTATCACCTCGGAAATCGCCACGTGCCGCTCGAGGTGCGCACCGATTCCCTCGCCTACCAGCACGATCACGTCCTCGACGACATGGTCCGCGAGCTAGGGCTCATGGTGGCGTTCGAGTGTCGCCCCTTCCAGCCCGAATCGGGCGCCTACCGCTCCGGCGCAGGTCACCAGCACTCTCACGGCCATCGCCATTCTCACTCACATCACCATCACGGACATCATTCGCACGACGACGGGACGCCCGAGAGCCTTGACCTGGAAGACGCGCCCGACACGCATCGCACCCCTTCGCACGAAGGCGCGCTTCAATGACCTCCTCCGCCTCCCCGTCGGGCGAAGCCCTCGGCGGGGCGGGCCTCCTACGCCTCCTCCAGCTCACTAGCCCGAGCTTCCCCACCGGCACCTTTGCCTACTCCGAGGGCCTGGAGGCCGCGGTGGACGCGGGCTGGGTGAGCTCCGAAGAGAGCGCGGAGGCATGGATTTCCGGGCAGCTCGCGTTTGCTCTCCCGCACTTGGAGGTCCCGTTATTTCGCCGCTACTACGAGGCTTGGACCGCGGAAGACTTCGAGCGCGTGGCTTACTGGGTGGAGCGTCAAATCGCGTTCCGCGAAGCACGCGAGCTGCGCGAAGAAGACGCGAAGGTCGGACGCGCCCTGCAGCACGCGCTCGCCGCGCTCGACGTCCCGTTCGCAGAGGCCTTCACGGGTCCCATCACGTGGCTGGCCGCCTACGCGCTGGGAGCGAGCCAGGCCGGAGCGCCGCTCCGCGCCGCGGCGCAAGCAGCGCTGTATGCCTGGTGCGAGAACCAAGCCCTCGCTGCAAGCCGCCTCGTTCCGCTGGGGCAGAAGGCAACACAGCGCGTCCTCGGGCGGTGTCTCGCCCTCGTACCGGAGGTCGTCGAACGCGGCCTCGTGGTGCCGGATGACGCGCTGGGTCGCAGCGCGCCGGGGCATTCACTCGCCTGCGTCGCCCACGAAACCCAGTACACGCGACTATTTCTTTCCTGACCTTCCGCCCGAACCTGCTCGCTCGAAACAGGAGAATTTCCCCTCATGGCACGAAAACAAGCTCTACGCGTCGGCGTGGGCGGACCCGTCGGGTCCGGCAAGACGGCGCTCGTCGACGCACTCTGCAAGACCCTCCGCGAAGAACTCTCGGTGGCGGTCGTCACCAACGACATTTACACGCGCGAGGACGCGCAGTTTCTCGTACGCAGCGGGGCCCTCCCGGAGGATCGCATCGTGGGCGTCGAAACCGGCGGCTGCCCCCACACTGCGATTCGCGAGGACGCCTCGATGAATCTGGAAGCGGTCGACGCCATGATCGCTCGCCACCCCGATCTCGACGTCGTGTTCGTGGAGAGCGGCGGGGACAACCTGAGCGCCACGTTCAGCCCCGAGCTTTCGGACTTGACGCTGTACGTCATCGACGTGGCGGCGGGCGACAAAATCCCGCGTAAAGGCGGTCCAGGCATCACGCGCAGCGACCTCATGATCATCAACAAGATCGATCTGGCGCCGCACGTGGGCGCCTCGCTCGAGGTCATGGACAGAGACGCGCGGCGCATGCGCGGCGACCGCCCGTTCGTCTTCACCAACATGAAGACCCGGCAAGGGCTCGACGTGGTGATCGACTTCGTCAAGAAGCGCGGACTCCTGGACGCCCCGAATACCCGCTGACTTCGGCGCCGCGCGCC
>JAEYVE010000213.1 GCA_023432025.1 Pseudomonadota bacterium | reverse complement strand
GTGCAGGCGTTTCCGCTCAGCGGCGCGGGTCAACCCGATCGAAACCTGTGGGTCGACATGGACGGAGATGGCGACTTGGACATCCTCATCGGCTACGAAAACGACCCCACGGGACGCGTCGCCTGGTACGAGCAACCGACGGGCGCGGGGCCTTGGGCTCAGCACATCATCGCCAACGTGGTCAATCCCCACGCCGTCGAGGCACGCGACATGGACGGAGACGGTGACCTCGACGTGGTGGTGGGCGAGCACCGCACGACGAACCACGCGCAGCTTCGCCTGCTGGTTTTCGAACACCTGGGCGGCACCGGTCGCATTTGGCGTCGTCACGTCGTGTATACGGGCGACGAGCATCACGACGGCGCGCACATCGCCGATATCGATGGAGACGGCGATTACGACATCGTGTCGATGGGTTGGTACAACAACCTGGTCACCCTCTACGAAAGCACGTTCAGCGACTGAGCTCTCGGCCGGGTGACGGCCTCGTCACCGTGCAAAAGGCCAGTGAAGAAGGCGCACCGCGTGACGCGGCGCGCCTTCTTCTTTTCTTGGGTGTCCACTCGAAAGCTCAATTGCGCGCTCTGGAAAAGAGCGTGCCTCGTTTGGTAGGGTCGCGCCGTTTGTGGGCGCTTGCCTGCCCGCGGGGAGAGAGTCGAAATGAGCTTGTCGAGGGGTCTGGTCCGTGCGTTTGCCTTGGTGTCCGTCGTCGCCAGCGCGGCTGCCGCGCAAACTCCGCCGAGCGAAGGCGCTCTTCCGAACGTGCCTTCGGAAGAATCGCCCACGGATGCACCCGCTGCCGCTGCCCCGCCGTCCAGCGGGTGGGTCGATGCAGCCGAGCCCGAGACGCCGCCGGAAACCGTTCCTACCCCCGACGCGAGCGAACCGAACGAGCCCGACTTTTCCTCCGACGTCGCGGCCGATGAAGAAGAAGCCAGCGAAGAACGAGATCCGGACGCACAGCTACGGCGCGTCTCGCTCACCTTCTCGCCCATCCACCTGTTTTTTCCGGTCCTCGAGGTCACCGGAGAGGTGCGTGTGGCGCGTAAGCTCGGTCTCGCCGTGCTCGGCGGCTACGGCAGCATCACGTCAGAGCGGGAGCCAGGCGACTCCACGGGCTCCCTCACCGCGCGGGTATTCGAGCTGGGCGCGCAAGCGCGCTACTACGTGGTGGGCAGCTTCGACCACGGCATGCAGCTGGGCGCCGAGCTCCTCTACGTACACCTCGACGACGCCAAAAAAGGCAGCATCGTCGGCAGCGGGCAAGGCGTCGGGTTCGGGCCCTTCGTTGGCTACAAAATCGCGACCCGCGTCGGCTTCACCTTCGATGGGCAGGTCGGCTTTCAGTACGTGGGCGTGCGAGCGGAAGCTCACGACACCGAATCCAGCGATTCGGCAGAGGCGTCGGATTCCGCCATCGTGCCGCTGTTCAACGCGAACATCGGCTGGTCGTTTTAGGGCTTTGGCAGCACCTTGCGCACGTCACTCACCCCGAGGTCCTCGAGGTACTTGAAGTCGAAGAGCGCGAGCGCCGAAAAGCTCACTTCGTCTTTGCGCGCGAAGTCCTTTTGAACACCGGGCGCCAAGGACACGATGTCGAGGAAGCCAATGTTCAGCGACGCGCCCAGACGCTGCACCCACTTCGAGCTCTGGTCTTCGTCCGGACTGCCCGTGAAGTAGTGCACCAAGAGGCCCAACTTGAGGTCCTTTGCCCACGACTTGGCGTAGCTGGGTGTGCCCAAGGGACGCACGTCGATGCCCCCGATGGCGCCGAAGCGCGTGGGCGTGTCCGTGAAATGAGTGACGTCCACGTAGGCCCCGACGTGCCAAAACCACGTGGGCGGCACGGCGTAGCCTTCGGGCAAGAGCTCCCACGAATCGATGCTGCTGGTCAGCAGGGCGTGTGCGCCCGCCGCCACCTCCACGTTCGACTGATGACCCCGGGAGAACGGAATGTGCGCGAACAGCGTGGGGCGGAGCAGCACCACGAGTTTGGCCCGTCGCTCGAGGTCGTCGGGATCTTCGAACGAGGTGATGACGATGGCGCACTCGGGCTTGGGTTGTCCGGAGGTCGCCGCTTTGATGTCCGGATCGCCCGGACAGGGATCACACGCGTCACCCACGCCGTCGTTGTCGCTGTCGGCTTGATCGAAGTTGGGGACCTGGGGGCAGTTGTCGCAGACGTCCCCGAAGCCGTCCCGATCTCGATCGGCTTGGTCCGTATTGGCGTGGAGCGGGCAGTTGTCGTTCTGGAGAACCCCGTCGCGGTCCGAGTCGAGCGGATTCGGGGTTTGGACCGGCGTCACTACGCCCGGAGCGGTGACTTCCCCGGGACCACCGGGCGGAGGAACCACGGGCGGAGGAACGACGAGCGGCAGAGCCGGCACGTCCGGATCTGCGTCGCAGTCGTCGGGATAACCGTCACAGTCCCGATCGTCGGAAAAATCACTGCTCTGGCAGACCAAGGCGTAGTCCGAAGCGCGCGGACGGCACCCGTCCGCGCCCGTGCCGTCCGCCGCGCACACGACGCAGGGCGCGGCCGCCGCAACGGACGCCGCGCAGACGAAAGCCGCCGCGAAGAGCCACGACTGCGCCCAGCGCGCCGCACCGCTTCGTGCCGTTCCGCCCCTCGTCACCACAACCAGGCCCCGCGCGTGCGAGGTCCTTTCAAACACACCAGTCATAAACGTTCCGATCCGAGCAGAGCAGCGAGTGAGGGCCGGCAACGAAGCGCTTCACGTTCGCTTCGTCCCGGAACCAGCCTGGCAAGAGTCTGTAGGTGAGGTCGTGCGGCACGAGCGAATCCCCGTCCCGCAACGTGGCTGGAGTCATTTTCGGAAACGCGCTCACCGCCACTTTGGTGTCCTCACCCCTGCCCAAAATGACGCGGACGTACTTCAGCTTGCGCAGGAACTTGAACGAGTCGACGTGAGTGGTGTGATAGGTCGCGCGCGCCCGCTCCAAAAGGTACGGGTCAATGTGCTTTTCCAAGTCGATGTCGTCGGGGTTCGGCGGAAAAAGGCCCGCCTCGTGCCACGTTTCGTTGAGCAGCACGCGCCCATCCGGCTCGGCTTCTCCGGCAATGCCCCACTGCGGCAGCATTTGGTAGAGCGCGGGCCATGTTCGCGCGACGTCCGCCGGAATGGACTTGTTGATGAAGTAGCCGTCCGTGAGCGCCTCGAGCGCATTGAACGTGCCGAAAAACGGCACCCCCACGAACACGACGCTGTGCACCAGCTCGGCGAAGCGGTCCTCCCCCAAAACACGCGCCGCCCACAAGAGCACGAGGCCGCCCTGGCTGTGACACACGATGTGCCAAGGCTTTTCCGGCGCAGCTTCGCTGCGCAGAAAGCGCGCCAGCTTTTGCCCGCTGTAGCGAATGTCCAAACGCCAGTCGTAGTCCCAAAACGTCCACTTCGGCGAAAGCGACTGGTCCAAAAGCGAATACGCCGCGGACATGTGCCCCGTCGCTTCCAGCCTGACGCCCGCTTCTCCAGAGGTTGCCTCCGGCTCCAGCACCCGCGGATCCTTCGAGTGCGAGCACTTCAAAAGAGGGCGCGTTTCGGGATGGAAGAGGAGGTCGAACACGCTCCCCGCCCGCTGCCCCTCGGAATCCTGAAACAACACGCCCCCCGTCCCGGGCACAACCAAATGGCGTCGTGACATTGCGCCTTCGTATATCCGAAGTTGGCGCTGGGGTGGGAGGAATTACAGCGAAGTGCACTTGCGCGGATCTCGAAAGTTTGATCAATAACGAGAGATGGCGCACCCGCTCTCGCTGGATTTGAGGAATCGGATCGTTGCCGCAAGTGCTGGCGGCGCAACGTACGAGGAGATCGCCGAGCAGCTCTCGATCGGACGAGCTTCGGTCTCGCGGGTTCTT
>JAEYVE010000208.1 GCA_023432025.1 Pseudomonadota bacterium | reverse complement strand
ACGAGCCAGTCTTTGCGCCCCACCACGAGCGTGACCTCACGCGTGCTCCGTTCGCCGTTTTCGTCCTCGACCGCGAGCGTGAACGTGAAGGTGCCCGCGACGCGCGGCGAGCCGCTGAGCCTGCCTTTTTCGTTCAAGCTGAGTCCTGCGGGTAGGCTTCCTTCCGCGATGTCCCACGTGAGCGTGCCGGTGCCGCCTTCTGCTTCGAGAACCACGGAGTAGCGTTGGTTCAGTTGCGCAGAGCCGAGCTCGGTCGCGACGATGGAGGGAACGAGACTCGTTGCTCCGCCGCTGCCCTTCTTTCCGCCGCTGCCGACTTTGCCGCCGCTGCCGTTTTCGCCGGCGGCGCCGCCCGAGCCAGCGGCTCCTGCTTGGGCGCCGGTGCCACTTCCGTCCGACGACGAGAAGTCCCGGTCTTTGGAGCAGGCGACCCCCAAAAGGAGAGACGAAGCGAAGAATAAGGAGTAAGCGCGCATAGTCGCGCGGATGAGAGCCCTTCCGACGCGGCGCAGCAAGCGTTCCTGCCGTACGCTGCTGGCCCGCGGGAGCGGACGAACCACGCCGGGCTGTGCCGAGGAAGAACGAGGCAGAGGGAGCGGCGCGGCCTCGCGATGGCGCAGCTGTGGCGGAGGGGTTCGGCTGCGCTATACTCCCCTTTGCTTCGGCGGGCAGTTTCCGTCGAGCTCTGCTCTCGGGCAGACGGTTGGGTCCAGCGTTGGCCCAGAGGACGGGCGGTATCCGTCCTCGAAAACGGTTCGAAAAGAAAGAGTAGCGCCGTCCCAAGTTCGGGGCGTTCGTGAAGCGCGCGGCGGAACACGTCGCGGAAAGAAGATTGAAGATGATTCAGGTAAAGCTGCCGGACGGCAGTGCGCGTTCGCTCGAGGACGGCTCGAGCGCGGCGGAGCTCGCCGCGCAGATCGGCGCTGGGCTCGCCAAGGCCGCCGTCGCGGCGAAGGTGAACGGCCAGGTGCGTGATCTCCAGCTCCCGCTCGCCGACGGCGACGAGGTGAGCATTTTGACGAAGAGGGACCCCGAGGCGCTGGAGGTGCTGCGGCACTCGGCGGCGCACCTCATGGCGGACGCGATTTTGCGCGTGTTCCCCAAGGCGGAGCTCACCATCGGTCCCGTCGTGGAGGACGGCTTTTACTACGACATCTTCATGAAGGACGGGAAAATCACGCCCGACGACTTCGAGAAGATCGAGGCCGAAATGGAGCGCATCGCCAAGGATGCTTCGCCGTTCCAGCGCTGTGTGTCCAATGGGCACGACGAAATTTTCGCGCGCTACAAGGCCATCGACGGCGGCCAGAACAAGTTCAAGGCCGAGCTCATCGCGGGCATTCAAGAGCGCGGCGACGAAATGAGCTTTTACAAGCACGGAGACTTCATCGATCTGTGCCGCGGTCCTCACGTGCCCAACACGGGCTTTCTGAAGAACGTGAAGCTCACCAAGGTGGCGGGCGCCTACTGGCGCGCGGACGCCCAGCGCGAGCAGCTGGTGCGCGTGTACGGCACGGCCTTTTTCTCCAAAGAGGAGCTGAAGGAGTACTTTCACACGCTCGAAGAGGCCAAAAAGCGCGACCATCGCGTGCTCGGCGAGCGCTTGGAGCTCTTCACCTTCAACGAGGACGCGCCGGGGTTCCCGTTTTACCTGCCGAAGGGCACCACACTGTTCAACACGCTGGTGGGATACATGCGGGGCCTCTTGGTGCGTCGCAACTACCAGGAAGTGAAGGCGCCCATCATTCTCTCCGAGGAGCTGTGGCACCGCTCGGGGCACTACGACAACTACTTGGAGAACATGTTCTTCACGAAGCTCAAGCTGCGTGACGAAAAGGATCCGTCCGTCATCGACGAGAACGTCGCCGAGGAGCGTCCCATGGCCGTCAAGCCCATGAACTGCCCCGGTCACTGCATGATCTTCAAGAGCCGCCAGCACAGCCACAACTAGTTCCCGCTGCGCTACGCGGAGATGGGGCTCGTCCATCGGCGTGAGCTCTCGGGCGTGCGTCACGGGCTGTTCCGCGTGCAGTCGTTCACGCAAGACGACGCGCACAGCTTCCTCACGCCGGATCAAATCGGCGACGAGGTGACCATGCTCATCGACTTCTTCGAGGAGGTGTACTCGGCGTTCGGTCTGGGAGACGTGCGCATCGAGCTGTCGACGCGGCCCGAAAAGAGCATTGGCTCGGATGAAATGTGGGAAAAGGCCGAAAAGGCCTTGAAGGACACGCTCGACTCGCGGGGCATCGCCTATCAGCTGAACCCGGGAGACGGCGCGTTTTACGGACCGAAAATCGACTTTCACATCCGTGACGTGCTGAAGCGCTCTTGGCAGTGCGGCACGATTCAGCTCGATTTTTCCATGCCGGAGCGCTTCGGGCTCACGTACATCGGCGCGGACGGCGAGAAGCACACGCCGGTGATGATTCACCGCGCGTGCTACGGCAGCCTCGAGCGCTTCATGGGCATCATCATCGAGCACTACGCGGGCGCGTTCCCCACGTGGCTCTCGCCGGTGCAGGTGACGGTGATTCCCGTGAGCGAAAAGTTCAACGACTACGCCCGGAAAATCAGCGAGCAGCTGCTCGACGCCGGCGTGCGCGTGGACACGAACACTTCGGACGACCGCGTGGGCTACAAAATCCGCGACGCCAGCCTGAAGAAGGTGCCGTACGCCATCGTGGTGGGCGAAAAGGAGCAGGAAAGCTCCACCATCAACGTGCGGAGCCGGGATGACGGCTCGCAGAAGGAAACCACTCTGGCCGCGTTCCTGGAGAGCACGGATTTTGCGCCACCGCGGCGCGCTCCGCGCGCCGTGGCGGCGGAGTGAGCACGAGGTGATTCCGAGAGTGCCCCGGAGCGCGAGCTCCGGGGCGCTCGTTTCTTGGCGGAGATGGAAAGCCGCGGACGGAGCCAGGAGCTGCCGCCGAAATACTGGGAGAGCGGCAGCCTACCCTGTCGTCGTGTCGAGCTCTTCGGCGTGGAAAGCCTGCCCTGACTCAGAGCTCGAACGTGAGACGCAGCATGCGAGTGCCGTGAGGCGCGTCCAAGGGGGGACGAAAGCGCGCGAAGTCGTCCGTGTAGTCGAGGTGATCGATGTGGTCGCGCTGGCGGCGGAGCTGATCGATTTCTCGCTTGAACGCGCGTCGAGTACCGACGCGATCACCGAGCCAGAGGCCGCCGCCGAGCAGCATTCCTGCGCCGCCCGTCATGCCGACGAAGCTCCCCAGGCGAACGGCGTCGTGGTTCCAGCAGCCCTCCTCGGCGTACGAGGGGCCGCACGTTTCGCCGTTGACCCAGTCGAGGAGAAGAACGTACGTGCTCGCCAAGAGTAAACCTCCGCCAGCGGCCATGAGAACGATGGGACCGGCCAGGGACGTCTTCGAGCGTTGCCACGTGAGATACTCGATGCGCGCGTCCAGCGCCTCCAGCTGAGCTTCGACGCTGGGCCCCGTCTCTGGGGCGGCAGCGCCTGCGAGCAGCATGGGCCGAAGCACGGGCGCTAGTGCGGCGAGGCTCACGTTCGGTGGCGCGAGGAGATCCATGGATCGGCGCTCTGGCCCGGTGTGTTCGGACGTCGCCCAACTCGAGGTGCTGATCAGCGCCAGCGAGAGCCCTACGAGAACACCGAGGGGGCGCTTGGAGTTATGGCGCGTGGGCATGACTTTCCGGCACGTTAGGGGCGCGGGAAATTTGGGTCAATGAAACTCGTTCAGTGAGGTGGGGCCTGACCCGGTGGGGTCGGACGGGCCGCTTGTCTCCCTCGGCGCGCGGCTCACAGTGGACTGCTCGGAGCGAGCCGGTGTGGCAGAAGACGCGGAGCGCGCCAGTCTGTTCAGGAGGCCGAGCGCGCGTCGGCGTCGAGACGAGCTGCGCGAAACGGAGGGGAACACGACGTGATCATTCATCAACTGCGTGCAGAAGAAGGCATCGAAGAGGTCATTTTCGAGTCGGGCAAGCTGGAGGCCACCGACTTCGAGGATATTTCGCGCGATATTGCGCCTTACATCAAAAAGAACGGCCGCTTGAACGGGATGCTCTTCGAGACGGACAAGATCCCGAGGTTCAAGAACTTTGCGGCGATGCGTTCTCGTCTGCGCTTCTTGCGAGACCACATGAAGAAGATCAATCGCGTGGCACTAGTGACCGACAGCAAGACGCTCTCGGCGATGCCCAAGCTCGCGAATCACTTCATCGCTCCGGAGTTTCGTTCTTTCGATCGGGCTCACCGGGACGAAGCGCGTCGTTGGCTTCGCGAGGGTCAGGCGGCGTGACGAGTTGTCGGAGGCCTGGTCCTTGACTACGAAGAGCGAGGAGGACCGATTTTGCTCAGAGCATCGTCGATCGAGGGCAACCGGCAGCGTCTCGATGGGGGCGCCATGTTCGGAAACGCGCCGCGCGCCGTGTGGAGCCGCTGGTGTCCACCGGACGAGCAGGGGCGCATCGAGCTTTCGTGTCGTTCACTCTTGATCGAGGGCGACGAGCGGCGAGTCTTGTGTGAGGTCGGGATTGGCGCCTTCTTCGAGCCGAAGCTCAAAGAGCGCTTCGGTGTGGTGGAGGACGCCCACGTGTTGCTCGATGCGCTGGAGCGGCGAGGCGCGCCGCACACGTCGATTGACGTCGTGATTCTGAGTCATCTCCATTTCGATCACGCTGGCGGTCTGCTCACCGAGTACCGTGAAGGACGGCCGTTCGAGCTCTTGTTTCCGAACGCTCGCTACGTCGTGGGCCGCGCGGCGCTCGAGCGCGCGAAGCGACCACACTTTCGCGACCGCGCCTCGTTCATTCCCGAGCTGTTGCCGCTGCTCGAGGCCTCCGGCCGCTTGGTGGTGGTCGAGGAAGATCAAACGGAGCACCCGCTCTTGGGGCGAGCCTTTCGTTTTCGCCGGAGTCACGGTCACACGCCGGGCATGCTGCTCACGGAGGTTGTTGGGGAGCGGCAAAGAGTGCTGTTTTGCGCGGACTTGGTGCCGGGGGCGCCGTGGGTGCATTTGCCCATCACGATGGGTTACGACCGCTACCCCGAACAGCTCATCGACGAAAAGGCGGAGCTCTTCGAGGAGCTCCTGACCAACGACACGACGCTCTTTTTCACGCACGACGCCGACGCCGCGGCGGCGCGCCTGGTCCGTGACGAGCGAGGTCGCTACGGGGTTCGCGACGTGAGGAGCACCTTGGACGCCTGGGACCTGGACGCGTGAGGACGGGGGCTGGCTCTTTCTGCCTTCCGTTTCGTTTATCCGGCTCGCGCGCTAGGGTGCGGGCCCTTCGAGCCTTCGAGTTATGACTCTGCACCTCTACGACACACTGGCCACCAAAAAGCTGCCTTTCGAGCCTGCCGAACCCGGTCATGCTCGCATTTACGTGTGTGGTCCGACGACCTACGACGACGCGCACATCGGCCACGCGCGGCCTTGCATCGTGTACGACGTGTTGGTGCGGCACCTGCGTCGCTCGGGCCTTCAGGTCACGTACGTGCGCAACGTCACGGACGTGGACGACAAAATCATCAAGCGCGCTGCCGAGAACGGCGAAGAGCCGACGGCGCTCGCCGAGCGCATGTTCCAATCCTACTCGGAGGACATGGAGCGGCTCCGTAACCTGACGCCGGATCGGCAGCCCAAGGTCAGCGAGCACGTGCCCGAGGTGATTGCGATCATCGAAAAGCTCGTGGAAAAGGGGCACGCTTATCGCGTGGAAGGAGACGTGTACTTCAGCGTTCCTTCGTGCGCAGAGTACGGCAAGCTCTCGCACCGCAAGCTCGAGGATCTCGAGGCCGGCGCCAGCGAGCGTGTGGACGCCGAGGAGTCAGCGCGAAAGCGACACCCGTACGACTTTGCGCTCTGGAAGAGCGCGAAGGCTGGGGAGCCCGCTTGGGAGAGCCCGTGGGGCCCGGGACGCCCCGGGTGGCACATCGAGTGCTCGGCGATGAGCATGCGCTACCTCGGGGAAACGTTCGATCTGCACGGCGGCGGGCTGGATTTGGTGTTTCCTCACCACGAAAACGAAATCGCGCAGAGTGAGTGTGCCACCGGAAAGACCTTTGCGCGTCACTGGATGCACAACGGCTTCGTGCAGGTGAACAAGGAGAAAATGTCCAAGAGCTTGGGCAACTTCTTCCGACTGCGTGAGGCGTTTCAAAAAATCGAGCCCGAAGCGGTGCGCTACTCGCTGCTCACGGTTCACTACCGCGCCCCCTACAACCTGGAGATCGATCTGGACGAAGCCGGACATCTCGTCGGCTTCCCCCAGTTCGACGAGGCCGAAGCGCGCCTCGAGTACGTTTACGGCACCCGCGAGCGTCTGGCGGCCATCCCCGAAATGCGCATCGTCCCCAGCGGGGAGGCGCACGCGGACATCGCGGATTTCCCGGTGCGCCTCTGTCGCGCGCTCGACGACGACATGAACACCCCGGTGGCGCTCGCGCACCTGGCGGCTTTTCTCAAGCAGGTGAATGAGCTGTGCGACCGCGCCGCCGCGAAAAAGGGCAGCGTGAGCGAGCTGGCGCTTGCCGCAGCGAAGTCCGGGTTCGCCGCCTTGGACGAGGTGCTCGGCCTCGGCGGTGAAGACCCCCGCACCTTTTTGGTGCGCGTGCGGGATCGTCGGGCGCGCGCGCTCGGTATCGGGGAGGGCGAGATCGAGCGCTTCATCGCCGAGCGCGCCGAGGCGCGGCAAAACAAGGATTTCGCGCGCGCCGACCGCATCCGCGAAGAGTTGGTGACGCGCGGCGTGGAAATCTTGGATTCGCCCAGCGGAACCACCTGGCGCCTGGTCCGCCGCTGAGTGGCCACCTGGCGCCTCGTGCCGACCTGGGCGCTTCGTGGGCGTTACGGGTCTTCTTTGCGCGATGGGGGCGTGGCGTTTTTGGAGGCCTGTTCGGCCAAGCGTTGCCGCGCGCTGTCGAGGCCTTGGAGGAGCGCCCACTCCACCAGCGATACACCGACGAAGCCGAACGAGGTGGCGAAGGCCATGGCGCCGGCCACGTGGAGCTCGCTGGCGAGGATGAGCGGCCTCTCGAAGGTGAAGCACGAAGGCGGCGCCTCCGGGCTCAAGACGTCGTCCCGGTAACGTGGCTTCGTGGGGTTCAACTTGCCGAACAACATGGTGCGCTCCCGCGTTCGTGCGCTCCGCGCACCCGCAACGTATTCGTCGCCCGAGTTTGGCTCGATACCGAGCAGGTGCGGTCGCGGTAGCGACCGTGTCAGCGTGCGTCTCGCTTCGGTCCAGCGAGTTTCGATCGGAGACGGCACGTGACTCAGGCCGTCAACTCGCCGCGGTAGCGCCTGCCGGCTCCTGTTCCCGGGCTTTGGCGCGTTGGGCGCGCCCGCCGGTCGCCAGGGAAAACAACGTCGGCGCGAAGCGCTCGAACGTGACGGCAAGCGAGAGCGTGGCGCACAGAGCGATAAGCGAGGTCAGCACGAAGACCAGAAAGCCCCAGGGCTCGCTGTGCGGCAAAGCCCGGGACACGAGCTTCCGCGCCAGATTCATGAGCGGAAAGTGCGCGGCAAACAGCACGAAATTGTACCTCGAGGCGAACCCGAGGACGCGGAGGAGACGCTGTGGCCAACGCACGGCGTCGAAGCCGAGCCAGAGCACCAGGAGGCCGCACAACACCGCGGCGTTGTTCAGGGGAGCGTTGACCACGCCATTGGCTCGAAACTGAAGCCACGTGCCGAGCAGCGTGAGGAGCAGCCAAGACAGAGCGAGCACGAAGACGGGGCGCGGTCGCGAGAGCACCCACGCTGCGGCCGAGAGCCACGGGTCACGTCGATGCAGGGCGAGGAACCCGCCCACACAGAAAAAGAACAGAATGTTGAAGTTGGGGACGAGCGGGCGGTACGTCCACCACGTGAGCCCCACGACAAGCAGGGACAATAGCCCTCCAAAACGCCTGGAAAGCGCCGCGGACAGGAGCGGGCTCAAGAGAATCACCAGCATCAAGTCGCGCAGGAAGTACGTGGGCAGGTTCACCGGAACGACGAAAACGTCGTGAAAGATCTGGGCTGCCGTCGGCAGGACTTCGTAGAGAGGCCCCTTGGAGGCGGCGACTTGCACCCCGAGCTGCAAGAGCGCCGCGCCTGCGGACCAGAATACGAACGGCACGACGAGGGACCAGAAGCGCGAAGTCACCTTTCGTCGGTACCCGCGCCCCTCCAGCTTGCCCGAGGCGGAAAACAGAAACCCGGACACGGCGGAAAGAAGCGGCATTCCGCTGCGGAGGAGCCACGTGCAGAGCCACTCCTGCGCGTAGGTGTTGGACCAGAATGGCTCGGTGGTGGGGTGGCCCGTCGTCCAGTGACCCGCGAAGTGGATGCACTTGGCGTGCATGGTCACGATCATGGCGATGCTCACGCACGACAGGAGCCGAAGTTTGTCGCTCAACGCTCTTTCGAACGCCGGGTCGTTCGTGACTCCGCTCCGCGTTTCCAGGGGGGGTTCCACGGAGACGGAGAACGGTTTCGAGCGCTCAGGGCTCCAGCGCGACGACTCATCGAGGCTTTTTCACGCCGAGCGGGTCACTCGTCGGCGCCGAGGAGCGCCAAAAGCTCGTCGATGCCAATGCGTTCTGGCGAGTCCCCTCCGGCGAGCAGGGCGTCCGCCAAGCGACGCTTGTGTTGGTGCAGCTCAACGACGCTCTCCTCGATGGTGTCCTTGGTGATCAAGCGATACACGTTCACCGGTCGCTCTTGGCCGATGCGGTGCGCGCGGTCGGTCGCTTGCGCTTCGACCGCCGGGTTCCACCACGGATCGAGGTGAATGACGTAGTCGGCAGCGGTGAGGTTCAGCCCCATGCCGCCTGCCTTGAGGCTCATGAGGAAGAGAGGCGCATCGCCCTGTTGAAACGCGTCGACCCGCCTTTGTCGTTCCGCCTGGGGAGTCGAGCCGTCGAGGTACTCGTAGCGGAGCCCGAGCTCGTCCAGGCGCTCCCGCACGATGTTCAGAAAGTCCACGAATTGGCTGAAAACGAGCGCGCGGTGTCCACTCGTCGCGAGCTCCGTCGCGAGGTCCAAGAACACGTTGACCTTGGTCGCTTCGCTGCTCGCTTCGGGGAACACCAAGCGCGGGTGGCAGCAGAACCTGCGCAGACGCGTGATTTCTGCGAATACCTCGAGCTTGTGCTGGCGTCGGCCGTGGACGGTGGACAGCTTCTCGTGGATCTGGCGACGGAGAAGAGCGTAGAGCCGGGCTTCTTCCTCCGTGAGTCGCACCTCGTGCAGGAGCGAGGTGACTTGGGGCAGCTCGCGGAGCACTTGGGCCTTCGTGCGTCGCAAGAGGTACGGCTGCACCAGGCTGCGTAGCACCTCGCGTCGCGCTTGGTCGTTGTCTCGCTCCACGGGCAGCACGAACCGATGGCGAAAGGTGCGCCAAGGGCCCAGAAGGGCGGGGTTCAGGAAGTGAAAGAGGCTCCAAAGATCGCCGAGGTGATTTTCTACGGGCGTTCCCGTGGCCGCCACGCGGTACGCGGCCCGCAGGGAGAATGCAGCGCGAGCGCGCTGAGACGCGGGGTTTTTGATCTGTTGGGCTTCGTCGAGCACGACGGTGCCCCACTCGACGGACGCGAGCAGGTGCGCGTCCTTCTGCAGCACCGCGTAGCTGCACACCAGCACGGGGTATTTTCCGCCTCGTGGCTCGAGGCGCTCGAGGTGATCACTTCTTTCGGAGCCGAAGTATTCGCGAGCGTCCAAGGTGGGTGCGAACCGACAGAGCTCGCGCATCCAGTTGGTGCACACGGAGGTGGGCGTGACCACGAGCGCGGGTCCAGTGCCGGCCCGGGAAAGGAGCAGCGCAATGAGCTGCACTGTTTTTCCGAGCCCCATGTCGTCGGCCAAACACGCACCGAGACCGAGCCCGCTCAGCGTCGAGAGCCAGCGAAAGCCGTCGAGTTGGTAAGGACGCAGCTCGGCGTTCAACTCGGCGGGGACGACGTACTCCTTGTGACGCGCCTCTTCGAGGCGAGAGAGGCCGAGCTCGGCTGCTGGATCGAAGGTGAAGCTGCCGCCCGCGTCTCGGAGCGGTGCGAGCGCGTGAAGTGAGCTCTCGTGCAAGCGCAGGGCGGTCGCAGGGCGACCCACGGTCTCGGCCACGGCGAGCGCCGCCATCACGCGGCGCGCTCGCTCTTCCACCTCGAGGTAGTCGCCGCCTGGAAGCTGCACGAAACGCCCGCCGACGTACGAGGGGAACGTGGCCAGCTCGCCCAGCGAAAGCACGGTGCCGTCGTCGATGGAGAGACCACCCGTGGCGAGATACCAACCTTTGACGCGGCGGAGTCCGCCGTGAAGTGACTTGGACGAAACGTGACCGCGCAAGCGGAGGGGCGGCCCCTCCGGCCAGTCCACGTCGCAGGAAAGTCCTGCTTCGCGCAGCTCGGAGAGCAGCGTGAGGAGACCAGCGTGTCCGACGGTCCATCTCGTCGCCTCGGCGGAGGCGGGGCCGTCCTCCAGCGAGCAAGCGAGCAACGTCGGGCACGCCGCAATGAGCGCCGAGACGCGCGTTCGCTCGCGCTCGAAACTGCGTTCGGTGCGGAGCTGCTCGCCGTCTTTGAGCTGGGAGAGCAGCTTGGGTCCGTCGGCGGCGACGAAAAAGCGCCCGTCGGGTCCGAAGGGACGTACGCCGAGTTGGAGCAAGAAGGCGCCCGCGACGGGCGTGATACGCAAGCACGGCGTGTCGTTGGCGCTCACGGTGCGCGCAGAGCCACGATGGGAGCCGCGCACCTCGAGTCCGGCGGAGAGCTGCTCCAGCACGCGCAAAGCTTGCCCTTGGTGCTCCACGGGAACTCGCAGCTGCCGCGGGATCAGGTCGAGGACACGCTTCGTGGCGCTGGTGACTCGATAGACGACGACACGTGCGTCACCTTCGGGCACAGCGTTGACTCCGAGCTCGACTCGCGCCGGCTCGGCGACGAGGGTGAGAAAGCCGCGCTCACTTCGGGTTTCTATGCGGCACTCACCCCGCGTGACCTCGACGACGAGCCCGCCCCGGGCGCCGTTCGTGACGCGGGGATGACCGATCAACGCCTCCCAAGCGTCGGGCAGGAGCGCGCGCCCCGCCGCGGTTTCCTCGCTGAAGTGGAGCACGCGCGCGTCTTCGGGAGCGAGCTCCGTTCGGCGTGCCCAGAGCTCTTCCAGGTCCACACGTCGCGGAGCCGTCCAGCCGCCGCGCTGGTACTCGGAGATCCCCGGTCGACCGAACGAGGCGTCGCTCATGTTCACGAACCAGTCCACGCGGAGCGTGCATTCGGGACGCGCCGACTGTTCTGCGGCAACCTGCGCGAGCGCCTCCAGCGTGAGCTCCCACTCCGGCGCAGGTCCGACCAGGTCGCGCAAGAGAGCGCTTTCCTTTCCTTCGTTCGGCGCCGAACGCAGCAAGGGAAGCGAAAGGCGCTTGCGGGCAGGTTCCCAGTCCTTCTCGAACTGCGACGGGCTCAAGGCTTCGGCGATGAGTAGCGCTTGTCGGCCCAGCCACGGAGAGTCGCCCAGCCAAGCGATGCTGCGCTGAATGAGAAGGCGGGCCCACGCGGCACGCGAAAACTCGTGGGTTTGATGAGCGTGGACCGTGAGCGCCAAAAAAACCGTTTCCCAACCGCCTGCGTCGGGTGCGAGCTCTGTTGGCGCGATGCGGGCAGGGAGCGCGCCGCTGGCGGCGTGGTGGCGGAGCAGCGTGCGGAACGCCTTGGTGGCGCCTGCGGCGCGCGCGTCGAGTGAAGCCATCAAGCGACGTGCCGCATCGGTGGACGTCGTCGTGCGCTGGCCGAGCAGCAGGAGCGCGAGGAGCGGGGTCACGAAGGGACCGCGTGGTAGGCTCTGGTGCTCGCTGGCGTTTTGGCGGCGCTTGCCACCTGCGCTCCCGGGCGAAGCAAAGGTCAGGCTCTGCTGGAGAAGCCGTTCTGCGCGTGGGGCGTCGCCCTCTACGAAGTGTGCAGCGGCGAGGTAGCCCAGGCGTTCTGCCAAGGGCAGCGCCTGAATATATTGCTCTGCGAGCGCGACGCGCTCGCGGAGCAGAAAGTGCTGGCTCAAGACCCGCGCGGCGTCGTGCCAGAGGCCGCTCATGCCTCTTCCGTGCTCGGCTTCTTCGGGCGGGTGAAGAGGGAGGTGGCTCGCCGCCCATTCGAGCAGCTCGGAGCTGGTTTGTTGGGTGAATAGCGCGTCGTCCAGGACGGTGAGTGCAGCGGGAAGGGCGCGCTCGCCGAAAGTTCGTTCGAGCCACTCCGCGTCGAAGGGTTCCAAGAGAGCGGCGCGCAGCGCCGCGCGGCGCTCGCTTTCGCTCCATTCCGACGGCCAGGAGACGTCGCCAGGCGCCACGCCTCGCTGTAGCTGCAGCGTCGCCGTCGCCAGCGAGCGAGCCCCGAGAACAGTGCGGCAAGCCGCCTCGATGGCGCTCTGCTCTTGGGCACGCGCGTCGCGCAGCACGAGCTGGCGAGATGGGGACGTCACCGCCCAGCCCTCCTCTTCTCGAGCGAGTTTCCGCGACTGCGACTGCGATTGCGTCCGCGCCACGCGAGTGACCAAGCCGAGGCGCAATGAGACGTCCAAGAAGCGTTGGACACGGTGCTCTATCTTCTCCTGCGTGTCGGCCCCGTGCGTTTCCGGGGAGAGCTCTCGCGCCAAGGCGCGTAGCGAGCTTTCGGAGAGCTGGCTCTCTGCGGCGAGGGCGACCAAGAGCGGCCAGCCTTCGGCGAGCTCGACGCGCCACGCCGCCGCGGGCGCTTGTGTCGACGGAGAGCGCACGAGCGGCGGATACCAGTCGGCCGGGTGTGTGAAAAGCCGAACGGGCTCGGACTCTCCCGAGTTGCTCTGCGTGCGCTCCGCTGTCAGGCTCGCTGGGTGCCCAAACTGCGTGGGGACGTCGCCCGGGTGCGTTGCCCGTACTGCCACGAACGGGTCGAGCTTTTCGTCGATCCCGAGACGTTGGGCAGCTACGTGGAGGACTGCGCCGTGTGTTGCCGCCCTTGGGCGGTGTACGTCACGAGCCACGAAGACGGCGAGCGCAGCGTGGAAGTGGGACCTGCGCAGTAGAAAGCTCGTACTTCGCGTCGCCGAAGTCGCGTGAGACGCCGCCGCTTTCGTCGGTGGAGCCGGGTTGGCGGTCTCAGGAGCCCGGCTCGGCTGTCGAGCTCGAGGAGGCACTGTCGCGCGGGTCGCGCGTGGCCGCCCCGGGCGATGCGTTCGTACTCGGTGCGCTTCGTACGGAAAGCGCCGCGAGCAAGACGCCCGCGACGAGGCACACGGCGCCTGCAGGGACCAAGAGCACGCCTGGACCCGGCTCTCCGCCGACCAAGACGACGCCGCCGAGGAAGAAGCCGCCGGGAATGAGGAGCAGCGCTGCGGAAAGCGAGCCGAGCGCGAGGCGCAAGCGCGACGCGACGACCAGATGCCCCGCCGACACGAGGACACCACACACGACGTGGAGCAGCGCAAGCAGCGTGCCGTGCGCGTGAGCGAGGCGCCACATCAAGCGACGCGCTTCGTTCTCGACGTTCAAGTAAGAGTCTGCCTTGAAGCCGTGGAGCGCCTCGAGCGCGGCACCGAGCGTGACGAACAAAAGTAGCGTCCACAGACCGCCTGCGACGTGGCGCCGGGCCAGTCGAGTCGCCGCTGGTTTTGCAGACGCGTCGTCGTGCATTCGTTCCCCCCGACTATAGCGAGACACGAGGCGAGGTGCCTCACTCGCTGATGGTGATGGGGCGATCGTCGCGGAGCGTGGTGAGCGCCTCCAGTTGCTCGGGTGTGAGGCGTGGGGTCGTGGCTCTGCCGTTCCGTCCGAGCGGGTTCGCTCGAGGCCGTGTTTCGAGAGCGCGCAGAGAACGCTGGGCCACGAAGCGGACCGCGGCGTACGGGTCGTTCGAAAGGTGGGCGAGCGCGGGCCGCGCCCACGCCGTGCCGGAGACTTCTCGAGCGGGGTCCCAGGCGAAGGCGTCGGCCAAGAGCACGCGCTGTGCGGCGTTGCCGGCGAGCAGCCACGCTACCGACGCCGGAGTTTCTTCGAGCCAAGCAGGCGGCGCGAGCTCGCTCGTTCTCGCGGCTTCCGACGGCGCCGCTCGTGCGGACTGCGCCTCCTGCTGGGGTGTCCCCCAAAAACGAGTCATCCATTCTGCCGACCACGCGAGCGTTCGGTCCAGATGGCACAAATTGCACGCGTTCGGAGCGTCGTCCGTGGGCCCATCCGCCTCGAAGCTCTGAGGCTCTGGGCTGGTGACCCGGTGCGAGCGAATGCTCTTCAGGAGCGCGTAGGTCGTCTTGGGCATGTGGCAGCTCATGCAATCGCTGCCGGAAGAATTCGCCGCGTGATGCGTGTGCGCCGTCACATCGCGCTCGAAGCTCTGGTGACACTGAGTGCACGCGCGGTTTCCGTCCATGCCGCGCGCCAGCTGATCGTCGGGCGGGCTGTCGTGCATCGAGTGACACGAGGTGCAGGCGAGCTTTCGTTCGCCCTGGCCGTGCTCGAAGCACGGTGACTGGACGAGACCGTTGTATTCACGTCCACCGACGCGGATGGTGCCGTCCGGCCAGAAGACGCTGTCCATGCTGCGGCTGAGGAGAGCGTCTTCGGTGCGGTGGCGCGCGGGGTCCAAGACGAGCCGCGACGGCGCGAGGGGCTCGCCTGCGCGGTACGTGTTCGAAAAGCCGTTTTTCCACCACTCGTCTTCGTCATGGGGGACGAAGTACGAATGGCATTGGCCGCATACGGCGGAGCCCGCGTCGGCGTCGAGGCGCGCTGGGTTGACGATGAGCTGGGCCACGCCTCGGCCGAGGTAGCGCGCGAGCGGGCTCCGGTAGTGAGCTGCGTGGTCGGCGCCGGGGCCGTGGCACGCTTCGCAGGCGATGCCGAGCTCGGCCGCGCTCGTGTCGAAGTGGCTCGTGGCCGCGGCGTTGCTCGTGGCGGGCCGAGTGCTCTCGCCGGGACGCCCGGCCACGCTGTGACACTGGACGCAGTTGCCGTTCCAGCGCGCGACGTGCGGCAGCGCGTCCGGCGGCTGCAAGAACGCGTCGCGCCGGGGGAGCCACCTTTCGCTCTCGGGAAGCTCGTCATCGAGCAAGTACACGAAGGGGAGCTGCCGAAGCTCCGTGCCGGGGCCGTCCTCGACCCAAAACGCCTGGTAGTGGTGCGAGCCCGTTACCATGACGACTTCGCGCGTCACACGCGGCACGTCGGCGAGCGCCCGATCGAGGCTGGCTCGTGACACGTCGGAGCGCTGCGTCACCGCTCGCAGAACGGCGGCCATGCGATGCACGTCGGGCCCCGCCACCAAGACGGTTCCGCGCTCCGAGCGCGAAAGCTCGTAGCTGC
The DNA here is from genome assembly GCA_023432025.1 of Pseudomonadota bacterium. GTDB lineage: Bacteria > Myxococcota_A > Polyangia > Polyangiales > Polyangiaceae > NIC37A-2. The sequence continues at coordinate 26,015 of JAEYVE010000208.1, read as the reverse complement.
GTTCGTCCAGCGCGAGCTCTGCGGGCAGCCGCGGCGCGAAGCTTTCTTCTGACGCCACGCGCGTCATGGTGCTGTGAAAGGTGCCACTCCAGCTGGCGTGCTCGGCGGCGTGGCAGCTCTTGCACGCTCCCGAGCCGATGTAGCCGCCGTCCTGATGGCGCGTCGGCACGGCGGCGTGGGGCGCTCGTGGCGTCCGCCACAGCGCGGCGGCGACGAGCGTCGGCGCGAGGCCGAGCAATACGAGGAGGGCGACGCCGCGAGCGGGAGCGCGCTCGAGGACGCCGGCGCCCTGTGGGGGATCGTGGGGCTCAACCACCGTATTCGGGGAGGAAGCGCTCGAAGCGGCGCTTGCGCAGCGCTTCGTTGGGAAGCTCGTACGGCTTGGGTCGAATGGCGAGGAGCGCGGCTTCGTCCACCTCGTCCAAGAGCTCCGGCGCGAGGAACTTTTCCGCGAACTTTCTGTACACGCCGCTCCGCACGAAGTGGTCGAAGAGGTCCGGATCGAGGTGGTTGTCGGCCTTCATGAAGCCCATGATGCGCATGGCTTCGCTCAGCTTTTTGGCCTTCTTGTAGGGGCGATCGTCGGCAGTGAGCGCCTCGAAGACGTCCGCGATGGCCATGGCGCGCGCCGGGAGGCTCATGTCCCCGGCAAAGATGCCCTTGGGGTAACCGGTGCCGTCCATCTTTTCGTGATGGCCGCCGGCGTACTCCGGAACGCGGGCCAAGTTGCGCGGGAAGGGAAGCGCTTCGAGCATTTTGATGGTTTGCACCATGTGCCCGTTGATGATGAGCCGCTCGGCTTGCGTCAGCGTGCCGCGCGAAATGCTGAGGTTCTCGATTTCGTCGTCACGGAGGAGTGGCTCCTCTTGGGCTCCGATGCGAATGCGTCGTTTGCCAATTTCGGCGATGCGCGCCTGTTTTTCCGGCGGCAAAAACTCGCCGCCGACGTTCGCGCTTTCCAAGAAGGCGAGGTCGTCGGCCAGCTGCGCCAGGCGGGCCTCGTACTCGGCGCGCACCGGCGGCTCCGGGGCGCCCGTGGCGAGGGCTTCCAGGTAGGAAATTTTGGCTTCGCGCTCGAGGACGGCGAAGCGCGCCCGGATGGTGTCGATGCGATCCGAGATGGTCTCGAGCTTGGTGGCCTTGTCCATGACGTGGACCGGCGTCGTGACCTTGCCGCAGTCGTGGAGCCACGCGGCGATTCGGAGCTCGTACCACTCCTCGTCGTTCAACGAGAAGTCCGCGAACTTGCCGTTGGTGGCCTCACAGAGAGAACGCACGATGAGCTCGGTGAGCAGTGGCACGCGCTCACAGTGCGAGCCGGTGTAGGGGCTCTTGGCGTCGATGGCGCTGGCGATGAGCTTGATGAAGCTCTCCAAGAGCTCCTTCTGCGATTCGAGGAGCAGTTTGTTGTCGAGGGCAAGAGCGGCTTGTGACGCCAGCGCCTCCACCGTGTGCTTGTGCTCCCCGCGGAAAGGAATGACCTCGCCGGTCGCGGGATCTTGCGCGTTCAGAAGCTGCAAGACTCCGATGACGCGGTGCTCTCCGTTGACGAGAGGGATCGCCAGAAAGCTCTTGCTGCGGTAGCCTGCTCGCTGGTCGAAGGCTTTCGTTCCGGAAAAGTCGAAGCCCTCGGCGTCGTAGGCATCCGGAATGTTCACGGACTTTTTCATCACGGCCGCCGCGCTCGCCACGTTGTGGCGGTTCGGTCGACCCTCCGGATCGAACAGCGGGATCGGCGGAAGTGTGATGGCTCGGCCGGTGGTTCCTCCCAGAGACACGCCGAGTGAATCGTTGCGCAGGATGGCGAAGGAGAGATGGTCGTCGTCCGTGCGCAGGTAGAGCGTACCGCCGTCGGCGTTACACAACTTCTGGGCTTCTTCGAGGATGGTCTCGAGCAAACGATCGCGGTTACGCTCGGCAGAGAGCGCAATGCCGATTCGGTGCAAGAGCTCCAACCGGCTCAGGCGTGTCTCGAGGTCCTCGGGAGGGGGTTCGGAGTGTCTCGACTCGCTGGTTTCGCCTCCCACTCGTACGGCGCTCGCCTCGGGGAGCGTGTCGGGTGAGGTGCGGTCCAAGGCGGAGTCTTCGCTGGGCTGGCCCGGGGAGCGCGGATCCATGGCGCTGGAGCATGCCTGATCTGGCCGGCTCCGGCGCGTCCCGTGTGCGTTTGGCGTTCATTCAGCGCTGTTAGCGGGGAAATAGCGATGCAGGGCCGCTCTCGCGCGACGCGCTTCTGGCAGCTCGAATGCGAGGTGCTGGCGCCGTTGACAAGGCCGGGCAAGTGCCGCAGGGTTATTGACTGGCATGAGTCCCTCGAAATCCGCCGGAAGTGCGCACTTTTATTGCCTCGGCCCGGCCAGATTGACCTGTGTGAACAGGCCGCTCCCGGTGGGCGTGCGTCGCCTCGAGGGACGCGGCTGATGGCGTTCGGTCTGCGCTTCTGGGGTGTGCGTGGCAGCATCGCGTGCCCGTCGCCGAACCACGTCAGGTATGGGGGCAACACGAGTTGCGTGGAGGTTTACGCCGGCAGTGAGCGCATCGTGCTCGACGCAGGCACCGGCATCCGCAACTTGGGTCACGCCTTTCTGAAGGACGATCAGCGCAAGGCGCGCATCCTGCTCACCCACAGCCATTGGGATCACATCAACGGCTTTCCGTTTTTTGCGCCCGGCTTCAGAAAGGAGTTCGGCTTTACGATCATGGCCGGGCACCTGAACGGCGGCTCCATCAAGGAGGTGCTGGCGGGCCAAATGATGCAGCCCACCTTCCCCGTTCCGCTCGAGGCCATGCAGGCGGATCTGGCGTTCGAGGACTTTCGCGCCGGAGATGACTTTCGCTTGGCGGGCGGCATTCACGTGCGCACGTCGCCGCTCAATCACCCGAACGACGCGACCGGCTACCGCATCGAGCACGGCGGGCGGGCCATTTGTTACGTGACGGACACGGAGCACCTGCCGGGTCAGCCGGACCAGCGCGTGCTCGGCTTGATCGAGGGTGCAGATCTGGTCATTTACGACTCCACGTACACGGACCTGGAGTTCGAAAAGAAGGTCGGTTGGGGCCACTCCACGTGGCAGGAAGCGGTGCGCTTGTGCCGCGCGGCGAACGTCAAAAAGCTCGCCATTTTCCACCACGATCCGGACCACGAAGACGATTTCATGGACGACATCGCACGCCAAGCAGCAGAGCTCTGGAGCGGAGCGGTCGTGGCACGTGAAGGCGCGACGCTCGAGCTCTGAGACGTTCGGGTAGGGCGACGTTCGGGTAGGGCGACGTTCGGGTAGGGCGCAGGGGTTAGGCGTCGAGGTTGCCGCTCCGAATGATGCGTGCGTACTCGAGGGCCGAGTCCTTCAGCGTGCGCGTTCCCGTCTCGTAGTCGACGTGAACGAGGCCGAAGCGCTCTCTGTAGCCGTGGTTCCACTCGAAGTTGTCCAGGAGCGACCAGTGAAAGTAGCCGAGCACGGGGACGCCGTCCGCGAGGGCTCGCGCGAGCTCGCGTAGGTGACGCCGTAGAAAATCCGTGCGTTCGGCGTCGTGGACTTTGCCGTCCGTGGCCACCCAGGCCCGCGTCGAGAGGCCGTTTTCGGTGATGAGCACGGGGAGGCCGTAGCGTTCGTGGGCAAAACGCGGTCCCCAGTAGTGTCCTTCCGGCGTGACCGGCCACCCGAAGGCCGTGCGTGGGAAGCCGACCGGGAAAGGAGCTTCTTCTGGCTCACCGCTCGCCGAGCGACGCACGCGTACGGTGTCGTAGAGATTGCAGCCGAAGTAGTCGAGCTTCTGACTGATGAGCTCCATGTCTCCAGAGCGCACCGCGGGCGCGCTCTTGCCCATCTGCCGCAGGCCGTCTTCGGGGTATTGCCCAAGGTAGACGGCGTCCATCCACCACGAGCTGACGCGCAGGCGCGAGCTACGCATCTGCCACGTCCAGGCGCGCGCGGCTTCGATGTCTTCGGGCGAGTCCGTCTCGGGGGTCGCGGCGACGAGCACGGGCGCCCAACCGACGCGGGCACGGGGAACCATGCTGCGCAGCACTTGCACCGCGCGGCCATGCGCGAGCAGCGTGTTGTGACCGGCGCGCGTCACGTCCGCGAGCGGAAGCGTGAGGCCGGGGGCGTGACGTCCGTCGAGTAGACCGCCCTCGATGTAGGCGTGAGGCTCGTTCAGCGTAAGCCACTGCTTCACGCGGTCGCCGAGGCGTCGCGCGAGCACCTCGGTGTATTCGGCGAACCAGGCGGGGCTGTCGTCCGCGAGCCAGCCACCGCGTTCGAACAGAGCGAGCGGGTAGTCCCAATGAAAGAGCGTCAGATAAGGCTCGATGCCGCGCGCGAGAAGCAAGTCGACGAGGCGGTCGTAAAAATCCAGGCCTCGTTCGTTGACCGAGCCCGCTCCTCGCGGCAGCACGCGCGGCCAGCTGACGCTGAAGCGGTAAGCTCGGAGTCCGAGCTCGGCCATGAGCGCCACGTCCTCCTCCGCGCGATGGTAGTGGTTACAGGCGATGCGGCCGCTGTCACCGTTCCAGACGGCGCCGGGCTTTTCGCAGAAGCGGTCCCAAACGCTCGGCCCCTTGCCGTCCGCATCGTGGGCGCCCTCGATTTGGTAGGAGGCAGTCGCGGCCGCCCACACGAAGTCGTCGGGAAACGGCGAGGTAGAGCGAGGGGGGAGTGTGGAGTGGGACATGACCGAGCGCGCCCTCCGAGTCTTTCTGGGAGCAGCTGCTAGGTGGCACGACGAACGTGGTACGAGCAAGTCGGCTTCCGCTATCCTGGCGCCGATGAACCTGCGAGCGTTCGGTGCGGTAGGGGTGATGTGTTGGGCTTGTGGGGGCTCGGGAGCCGCGCCGGCGAACGATCCAGCGCAGGAGTCCGCGGGCCCAGAGAGCCAAGTGGCGGAGGCGTCCTCGGCCTCGGAGCAAGCGGAGTCGACGCAATCACCGACGGATCAGGCGCCGACGTCGGTGTCCGAAGCTCCAATGACCTCCGCGGGTACCGAGCCTCCACGGAAGAGCTCGACCGCGCCGCGTGACGTGAGCTACCGCGTGACGCCCGACGGGCTCGTCGTCGAGGTGGACGGCGTGGAGCTCCGCCCGCTCGCCAAGGCCATCAAGAGCAAGGGCGGCTGGGGCGTCGAGGTCACCGTCGAGGCGACGTCTCGCGAGCCGCGTTTTCTCACGGACCCCGAAAACGGGCCGCTCGCCTTTGCGGGCAAAGTCGTGCGCAAAGGCGAAGAGCGGCCCTTCGGCGACGAGCGCGAGGGGTCGAACACGCGGAGCCTCGAGCCGGGCGCGAAAGAAAAATTTTCCCGTACCTACCCCGGCAAGGGACAACAACCGATCTGGTGGGGAGAAACGCTGGAGCTCGACGTGGGGCTGTGGGGCCTGGGGAGCGAAACCGAGAGACGTCCGCTCAAGAAGTTCTTCAAGCTGAAAATGGTCGCAGGAAACGACGCAAAGCCGGTGATTTCACCGCCGATCGAGTAGCGCGTGACCCACGCGCGGGGCCCCCGTGTCGCAGCGTGACGCGCCCCGCTCAGGCCGTCGCAGGGATGGCCGCTCCGTGCTCCCATGACCACGTGGGGAACGTTGCGTCGTCTGGCCGACAATGCATCGGAGACGTCCATTGCGCACCGACTTCGGGTGCGGCGCTTCGAGTACTTTCTCTGCCTGGCGCGCGCCATCGAGGGCTCGTACCGCATCCTCGACGTGGGCGGGACGGTCGGCTTTTGGGAGCGGATGGGTGTGCTCGACCGGATGGACGTGGAGGTCGTCGTGCAGAACGTCACGCTCCCCAAGGTGGCCCGATCGCATCCGAAGGTCCGCCCTGTCATCGGCGACGCGCGTCACATGCCGGAGTTCGCGACCGGCGAGTTCGACGTGGTGTTTTCGAACTCGGTCATCGAGCACGTGGGAGACTTCGACGATCAACGTCGCATGGCGGACGAGGTGCGCCGCGTGGGAAGGCGCTTCTTCGTGCAGACACCGAACCGCTGGTTCCCGCTCGAGCCGCACTTTTTGGTGCCGTTCTTCCAGCACTACCCGGAGTGGCTGAAGGTCTCCCTCATTCGTAACTTCGATCTCGGGCAGTTCGTGCGTCGGGCCACGCACGAGGAGGCGCTCGACCTGGCGCGCTCCGTGCAGCTCCTGGATCGGGAGGATCTCGAGCTGCTTTTTCCAGGCGCCACGATCTGGGAAGAGCGAGTGGCGGGGCTCTGCAAGTCGCTCGTCGCCTACGACGGTTGGGATCGTGAGGCGTCCATTCTGGCGCGCTCGTCTTCGACGAGACGCCTCATGGCGTCGGCTGCCGAGTAGCTCCTCTAGCGGCCGCGGAAGATCGGGGCGCGCTTTTCACGAAACGCGGCGAGGGCCTCCCGCCGGTCCTCGCTGGCGAGGCAGCGTTCGTACTCCACGAGCTCACGCTCGAGGCCCTGCGCGAGGTCCAGGTCCGACGCCGCCTGAATGGCCGAGAGGGCCGCTCGGGTGGCGAGCGGAGCAGCGCGCAGCAGCGGCCCGGCCCATTCGAGCGCACGGTCGACGAACTGCTCGTGCGGTCCGTCCAGCACGACGTTCACGAGGCCGAGCGCGAACGCCTCCTCTGCCTTCAACTTGCGCGCGAGCAAAATGAGCTCCTTGGCGCGGGCTTCGCCCACCACGCGCGTCAACCGCTGCGTGCCGCCGGCGCCGGGAATGACTCCCAGGCTCGTTTCGACGAGCCCCAGGATGGCCGAAGCGTGAGCCACCCGAAAATCACAGCACAGCGCCAGCTCCAGCCCGCCGCCCAGAGCGACGCCGTTCATCGCCGCCAAGCTCGGCAGGCGAGGGCTCGAGAGCCAGGAAAGCTCCCGTCGGTACGCGGCGAGTTGGGCCCGCACTTCGTCGTCGTTCATGTGGGCGCGCTCCTCCAGATCCGCGCCGGCACAGAACGCCTTGTCCCCCGCGCCCGTGACGACCACGAGCCTGAGAGTTTCGTCCGCCAACAGATCGCGCCCCAGCTCTCCCAAACGCGACAGCAGCGCGCGGGAGAGCGCGTTGCGTTTGGCGGGGCGGCTCAGCGTGACGATTGCCACGCTGTCGCGTCGCTCGCAGGTGACCAGCTCTTCGTTCATGCGCTCCCCCCTCACATTCGCTTCTTGGGCTTCTTGGGCTTCTTGGCACCCTTTAGCTGCTTGGCGGCGGGCGCTGGCGCCCGACCGACCTTGCCCTTCTTGGCCGAGGCCTTGGCGACGGCCCTCGGCGCCTTCGCTCCACTCGCCTGCGTGCGTTTGCTGCCGCGTGGAGCGTCGGCCTTGTTCGTCGACGGGGCTTTTAGTCGCGCGTCCGCGCCTTGACCGTGCGCCGCTTCGCCGACCGCGTCTTGGGTCTGCTCCAGCTTGGAGAGGCGGGTCTTGAGCTCGCCGAGCTCGTCCCGGAGCTTTTCTGTTTCTTCGCGCAGCTTGCGGATGTCGCGCTTTTTGTCGCCGCCCAAGGAGGCGAGCGCTTGCTTGATGCGTCGAATCACGCGGCCTTCCAGCTCGTGCTCCAGGTGCGCGTGCAAGGGGCCACGTGCCTTGGTGTCGCCGAGCTCTTCGATTGCCGCGACCACGCTGATGCGGACGTGGGGATCGGTGTCGCCGAGCAGGGTGATGAGATGCTCGCGTACCCTGCGCCCCTCGGCCAAACGAGGGAGGGCGCCCAACGCCGCGCGGCGCGCGCGCATGGGGTGACCGTACTTGGTGCGCTCGATGAGCGCGTCCACTGCCCGTTCGTCCCCCAGAGTCGCCAGACCCTCGAGCGCGCCGGCGCGCACGACCTCCGCCCACGAGTCGACGCCCAAGAGCGCTTGCAACGTGTCGTAAGCGCGTTTGTCCCCCGTTTTTCCGAGAGAGCGCGCGGCGGCGCTGGCGACGACGTAGCTGCGGTCCTTCCGGGCGAGGTGATCGAGCACGGAGGCTGCCTCCGGAGTGCGGAAGCGCCCCAGCGCGGTGGCCACCGCTCGCCGCACCTTCGGGTGGGCGAGCTTTGCGCCTGCCTCGAGCGCGCTGAAGGCATCCGCGCCTTGGATGCGGCCCAGGGCTGCGGCGGCCTCGTTTCGCACCATCCAGGCCTCGTCCGTGTTTTCCAAGCACGCGCGGAGCGCGCTCACGGTGGCCGGGTCTTGGCGCTCGCCGAGCGCTTCTGCCGCCACGCGCCGCAGGCGCGCGGTCGGCGCCTTCTCGAGCTGCGCCCGCAAGAGGTCACAGGGCGCCTTGAGCGTGACTGGAGCCGTCACCAAAAAGTCCGGATCGAACGCCACCCAAGTAGGGCGCTGCTCGAGTCGAACGACGAGCGACTCCTTGCGGCTCTTCACCTCACGGCGATGGCGCTCGCGCTTGCCGGCAACCTCGAGCTCGATTTCCAGCGGGAAGTGGAAGACCGCGGTGTCTTCGCCCTTCTGTTCTTGCTCCAGATCAACGGTAAGAAGGCCCTTTTCCCAACCGATGCGGACGGTGAGAACCGGGTGGCCGGGCCGAAAGACCCACTGATCGAAGAAGCGCTCGAGAGAGCGACCGCTCTCGGCTTCCAAGGCACGCACCAGGTCGTTGGTTTCGACGATGCCGTGCGCGTGGGCGCGTACGTACTTTTGCACGCCGCCCCAGAAGACCGCGTCGCCGAGGGTCCGCCGCAGCATGTGGAGCACGAGTCCACCCTTTTGGTAGAGGTGGCGGTCGAAGAGATCGATGGGCTCTTCGTAGTCTCGACACACGATCGGCCGTTGGTACGAGCCGGTGGCTTCGCCCAAGTAGTCGGCCAGGTCGCTCTCCACGCCGTGCTCGTACTCGTCGCGGCCGAGGCGAAGCTCGCGCTCGATGCCTTCGAAAAACGTGGCGAAGCCTTCGTTCAACCACGCGTGTGACCAGTCTCGGCAGGTGACCAGGTCCCCGAACCATTGGTGCGCCAGCTCGTGCGCAACCAAGTCGTGGGATTCGACGTCCAGCGCGGCCCGCTCGTCGAGCAGGATGTGCTCGTACATGGTGGTGGCGGTGGTGTTTTCCATGCCGCCGAAGATGAAGTCCGCCACGACGACCTGCGAGTAGCGTTCCCACGGATACTCGACGCCGATGATCTCCGAGAAGCGCTCGATCATGTGCGGCGTTTCCGAGAACGCGCGCTCTCCTGGCTCCTCTTCGCCCGGGGGCACGAGGTAGCGGAGCGGCACCACGCGTCCGGACGGCAGGCGCGCTTCACCCGTCATTTCCGCGAATTCTCCGACCACGAGCGTCACGAGGTACGACGGGTGAGGGTTGCGGAGCGCGTAATGGAACATCCACGGTTGCTTGCCGCGCGCCGGCGTTTCGCTCTCGATCAACTCGCCGTTGGAGAGCACCGTCATGCCATGTGGCACGCGCACGCGGAGCTCCGTCGTCATTTTGACGTGCGGCTTGTCCTGGCAAGGAAACCAGTGCCGTGCGTCTTCGTCCTGGCACTGGCTCCACACCTGCTTGGGGCGGTTCTTCACGTGGCGATCGGGCGCCAGGAAGTAGAGGCCCAGACGCGGCACCGCGCGGTAAGCGACCTCGACCTCGACGCGAGACAACTTGCCCAGCGCGATGCGGATCTGATCCCCGTCGTAGACGTAGTCTGCGTCGACGGCCTTGCCGTGACCGCTCTTCACTCGAACGTGGCGCAGCTCGAAGCCCACGGCGTCCAGCACCAAATCGTCGTCCAAGGGCCCCCGGCGCTCTACGTGCAGGGTGGCGGTGCCTTCGACGGCCTTGCGCTCCAAATCGAGCGTCAGGTCGAGAACCAGGTGCGTCGTGACGAAGGGCCTCGACCGTTCGTACTTTCGTTCGGTCCCCGCGAGGGCAAATGGCGCTCCAGCGCAGGCGCAGCGGCTATGATGGCGGTGTGACAACATGACGTGCAAGCTACCTTCCGACTGACGACGCGTCGGGCGACGCCGAGCGATTCTCCGTCGGCGTTGCGACCACGACGAAACTGCCGCAGACCGCACTCCGAGCATAGCGAGGCTCGCGGGTTTGCCGATACCTTCGCGCGAATCCGAGGTGGATCAGGTGACGTGCGGGGCCCTGCGTTCTTCGTGGCGGCTTTTATTTCCGTTCTTTTTGTCCTGTGCGCGGCGCATCAGCGCGCTCCGCTGCGCTGACGTGGCGAGGCTCTCCGCCGAGGCGAGTTGCTTCGTGCGGGGCCGCCGTGGCACGACTCTTTGGTGTCCACGACCGTGATGGGCGAGGTCGAACGCGTCACCTTCGAGAACGAAGGGACGGGCTTTCGCGTCGTTCGCATCGGGAAGCTGGAAGGCGAGGCGGCATCGGGACGAACCGCGTTGGTCGTCGTCGGCAGCTTCCCCGCGGTTGGACCCGGCGTGCGGGTGCGTGTGACGGGCCGCTTGGAAACGGACGCTCGTCATGGGGAGCAGCTGCGCGTCGAGAGCTTGGTGGTTCTGGAGCCGGACACGCTCGAGGGCCTCGAGAGATATCTGGCGTCGGGGGTGATTCCGGGCATTGGCCCTGGATTCGCCAAGCGCATCGTGCGCGCCTTCGGGCTCGACACGTTGCGGGTGCTCGACAACGAGCCTTGGCGTTTGCGCGAGGTGGGCGGGCTCGGGGAAGGGCGCGTCGCCGAGATCCGCAAAGGTTGGACCGACCAACGCGCGCTGAGCAACGTCATGCTTCTGCTCCAGTCGCAGGGGGCCAGCACGTCACTCGCCGCGCGCATCGTTCGACACTACGGCGACCGCGCCGCCGAGGTGGTGCAACAAACCCCGTACCGCCTCGCGCTCGAGGTGAGCGGCGTGGGTTTCAAGACGGCCGACCGTATCGCGCGCTCGCAGGGCATCAAGGGAGATCACCCGGAGCGCGTTCAGGCAGGCGTCGTTCACGAGCTCGGCGCGCTCGCGGACTCGGGCCACGTGTTCGCTCCGAAGAGCCTCTTGGAGGAGCGAGCGGCGCTCATGCTGGAGGTGGATTCGGCGCACGTCGCCACCGCCATCGACGCGCTTTGGGCGAGCGAAAGAGTCGTGGTGGAGGACGACGAGGTTTTCCTGGCGCGCCTGCACCGCGCAGAAAAGACCGTCGCCGAGCGCATCGACCAACTGCGCCGAGCGCCGAGTCAGCCCTTGCCGCTCCTCGAGGCAGCGCTCGGGGATTTCGAACGACAGCGCGGCATCGAGCTCGCGCCGGCGCAGAGGCGCGCGGTCGAGGCCGCAGGTCGAGAAAAGGTCGTCGTCATTACCGGTGGCCCCGGCGTCGGCAAGACCACGATCGTGCGCGCGGTGCTCAGCGTGGCAGAGCGCTCCAGCCTCCGAGTGCGCCTGGCGGCGCCGACGGGACGCGCCGCAAAGCGCCTCGCGGAGTCGACCGGCCACGAGGCGAGCACCATTCATCGACTGCTGGAGGTCGACGCGCGCAGCGGTCGTTTTCAGCGGAACGTGGAGTCGCCGCTCGAGGTCGACATGCTCATCGTGGACGAAGCCTCCATGATCGACGTCGCGCTCGCCGCGGCGCTGCTCGCTGCGCTGCCGGATCACGCGCGGCTCGTCGTGGTCGGCGACGCGGATCAGCTGCCCTCGGTCGGCCCCGGCGCGTTCTTGAGGGACCTCATCGACAGCGGGGAAATCGCCGTAGCGCGGCTCGACGTTATTTTTCGGCAGGCGGGCCAGAGCGGCATCGTCGAAAACTCCCACCGCATTTTGCGCGGTGAAGAGCCCCAGGGTGCGACGGATCCGAACGGAGATTTCTTCGTCATCGAGTGCCGAGATCCGGAGCGCGCACAGAGCTTGATCGAGCAAGTCGTCGTCGAGCGCATTCCCAAGCGCTTCGGCCTGGATCCAAAGCGCGACGTGCAGGTGCTCACGCCCATGCACAAGGGCCCGGCCGGCACCTTGGTGCTGAACCGCGATCTGCAGGCCATGCTGAACCCGTCAGGCGAGGGCGTCGAGGTGGGCAGCGTCGCCCTGCGCGTGGGCGACAAGGTGCTTCAAACCAAGAACGACTACGACAAGGACGTCTTCAACGGAGACGTCGGCGAGGTGGTCTCGGCGAACGCAGAAGAGCGCAAGCTGCGCGTGCGTTTCGACGATCGCGAGGTCGACTACGAACGCGGCGACCTCGAGGCGCTCGTCTTGGCGTACGCCACCAGCATTCACAAAAGCCAGGGCAGCGAGTACCCCGCCGTGGTGCTGCCGCTGCTCACGACGCACTTCGTGATGCTGTCGCGCAACTTGCTCTACACGGCCGTCACTCGCGCAAAAAAGCTCTGCGTGCTCGTCGCGGATCCCAAGGCGCTCGGCATTGCGCTCGGTGAGACCCGCAAGGAGCAACGGCTCACGCGCTTGGCGGAGCGCTTGCGCGCTCTCGGCGCGTCGTCTGTCTGAAAAGCGAGAGCGGCGCAGCCTTCGGGCGCGCCGCTCTCCTCCCCCAGGTGCTCGTTATCGAACGGTGAAGCTTTTGGCCACCGTGACGGGCGCGCCGGAGAACGCCGGTACGCGAGCGGCGCGGAACGTCGAAGCCACGCAGCCGCCCACCGCCGTGCCGCCGAAGGAGCCCCCGGTCACCACCGCGTTCGTCACGCGGCCGCTCGGAGCGAACGTGACCTGAGCCTTGCCGGTGCCCGTGGGCCCGCCGGGCTTGGAGCAGCTCGCCGCCTTCGCGGAGGCCGCGCCGAGCGCCGACTTGACTGCGCCCATGTCGATGCCCGCTGCGGGAGCGGCCGCGGCGGCTGGCTTGGGCTCCGTCTTGGCGGCGGATGCCGTGACGGTCTTGGTTTCGGTGGCCTTGGCTTCTGCGGGCTTGGCCGTGTCCGCCGGCTTTTCCTCTTCCTTCTTGGCGGCTTCTGCGGCGCTCGCTTCGGCCTGCTTCTTTTCTTCTTCGGCCTTGGCGAGCTGCTCAGCCATGGCCTTCTTTTCTTGCTCGGCTTTGGCGAGCTGCTCAGCCATGGCCTTCTTCTCGGCCTCGGCGGCCGCGTCGTTCTTTGCGGTGTCTTCGCTTCCCGCGGTTTGCTCTTCCGTCTTGTCGTCCCCGCTGCCGAGCATCGCAAAAGCAGCGCCGCCCAAAGCGAGCACACCGACGACGACGCCGATGAGGAGACCCTTGCGCTTCTGTCCGCCACCCTTCGGCGCTGAGGCGACCGCCGGGCTGGCTTGAACGACAGGGCGTGGCGGCTCCTTCACGGGCGCGGTCAGGAGATCCGCGGCGTTGCCGAAACCGCCGAATCCTCCGCCGAAGGTTCCACCGCCGCTTCCCAGGTTGAACGGATCGTCACTGAGCTTTGCGGGCGGAGCGGCGACGGCAGTTTCCGCTTCTACGCCTGCCTTGAGCGCATCGAGCGAGAAGAGCACCGAGCTCTCGTTGCGCGCGCCGCGGGGCTTTTCCTCGGCGGCAGCGGTCGGCGCTGCGGCCGTCTGGTCTTCGTCCTTGCCGGCGAAATCGATGCCACCGAAGAGGTCGTCCATGCTGCCGGCGCGTCCTTTGCCGACGGGCTTGGCGACGTTGGCGCTGGTCGTGACGCCGTCGTCGGCAATACTGGCGCGGGCCGCTGGCCTCGCAACGGTGGCAGGCTTTGCCGGTGCGGCAGGGCGTGCGGGCCCGAGCTTCTGGCGCAGCTCAGGGACGTCCTGGATGGGAGTCCAGTCGTCCATGCCGTCCTTCCAGACGTACGCGTCCGAAGTGACTTCGCCCTTTTGCCATGCGGCGACGACCTGAGCCGTCGTCATGTCGCGCGAGTCGTCGTCGCTCAGATTGACGGACCACGTACCGGACGGAAGCTTGGGCTTGTCCGGTGACGAAGGAATCGCGGGAGCAATGGAGGCGTCTTCGAGGATGCCCTCGTCTTCGCCGGCGGACCCATCACCCGTCGATGTGCCATCGACCAGGATGGACGCTTGGCAGCTCTTGCAGCGAACTTTGACTCGCTTTCCTCGAACCTTGTCGTCGGCGATGGAGTACTTCGAGCCGCACGCGTCGCAGGTGATTTTCATCGTTCGAACTCGTCTCCGGAAGGCGCAGGACGCCGCTCGTCCGAGTGAGTGCGTGGTGCATCGCACGCGGCGCGAGCGAGAGCAGACCTTAGCAAAAACATCGCGCTTCGGCCCGACTTCCCGAACAATGGCTTCCTCGGACTGACCCCGTCACGGTGGCAACCGAGTGCGCGAGCGCCAGCTGCGTACGCCCCCGCGCGCACGGTGTGCGTGAACCTGGGCGTGTGTGCGGGCCTCAATTCATCCGCAAGAGCTGCGCGCCGTCCCTGCCGCAGAACTCATGGGTCGGCGGGTAAACCTCCCCGCACACGGGGCAAATCTTCTCGGGCGGCGGAGCGGCCGAGGGTGGAGGTGGCGCCTCGGGCGGCTGTTCGGGGCGGGCAGGGGCCCGTTTGCGTCCCAAGCCGAACCAAGCTGCGGCCACAGCGACGAGGGTCGCTGCCAGACCCAAGACGACCCACGGCAGTCGGCTCTGTGGCTTTTGGATCACCTGCGCGTCGGCGTCGATGGTCGCGCCGGCAAGCGTCGTTACCGCGCTTTCTTTCGATTCCCCGGTCTCGCGGTAGCTGCCTCCGGCGAGCAGCGCCTCGTACCGATCCTTGGACACGATCAACGCCGAGACGTCGACGAACTTTCCGTCGAGCGTGGCTCGAAGCTCCAGAGTGCCATCAGCCGCGCCTGCGGTGGCCTCGAGGGTTCCCGGCCCGACGAGCTGTCCGAGCTCTTCGCCACGTCGAATGGACCATTGCGGGTGGGTGCTCAGCACACAGCCGGAGGCGTCTCGCACGACGGAGCGAAACGTGAATTTTTCACCCGGCAGCATGAGCTTTTGCGCGGGGGTCACCTCGAGGCGTCGCGCTGGGCCCGGGTGTGCACAGGGTTTTCGTGCGGGAACCGCGCTCGGGGTTGGGGGCGGAGTGACCTCGGGTGCGGAGGGAAGGACCGCCGACGGCGACGCCGAGGCGGGCTCACGAGCTGGCTCTGCGGCGCGTCGTATGACGCGTGTCCGCCGCACGCTGGCGGTGCAGTTCTGTCCTTCGACGACGAACTGATACTGCCCGGCCTCATCGAAGTAGAGCGCGTCCGGCCGAATCGTCCACGTCGTCGTGAGGGTGGTTTGGCGCGGGTCTCCGGGCGCACTTTTGCAAACGGTTCGACGCGTCGAGCCCCCAGCGCCGGAGCTCTTCGTGATGAGGCCGGGGAGCTTTTCCCAACATTGGTCGCTTCGATAGGTGCGCCCGAGACCGCGCAGCGTGAGGACTTTTCCATCGTCCTCCACCGTGACGGAGCCGCCTGCTTCCGAGCCCCCGCTCGGTGCAGGGCCACACGCCGGACCCCAGTCGCCGATGCGCCAAAGCACGCTCAGGCTGCTCGCGGTCCAGGTGCTGCTCGAAGAGCCTTGTGGGGAGGCGCTTTGTGGGGAGGCGCTCTGAGCGAGCACGTGGGCGGAGACGAGCGTCGCGGCCACGCACCACAGAGGAATCGAGAGCCTTCGAGTCACGTTGGCGTTCCGCCACGTACCCCACCTTTGCTCACTCGTGAAGGCACGGAAGACGAGAAGTCGTGTGCTTTCGAGTTGGTGGTTTGATTGACAGGGAGAATCGCGGTGTGTCACGGTCGGCCCGCCACATACCGGCTTTTTTTGCCTCTCCAGGGCAAGTCTGTGGCGTCTTCGGGCAGGGCGTTGGGGAACGGCCTTGCGGTGAGCGGGAGTGCTGCTGTGACAATGCGAACGACGTCGTTCGGGATGCGTGAAGATCGTCGTGGAGCCAAGCGACCGGGGCGAGCGCTCCGCTCACTGGCGCTGGGTCTCGGAGCGCTAGCGCTCCAATCCATTTTCTGTGCTTCGGAAGCGCACGCGCAGGTCCCCCCCGTGGACGAGCGGGTCCCGAGCTCTCCCAATAACGGCGATGGCATGGACACCCATCTGTTCCGCCCCGCCGTGGACTCCAAGGGGTTCTTCTACGTCAACGGTACGGACATCCTCGGCGCCGGCAGCTTCAACTTCGGGTTGGTTCTCGATTGGGGCCATCGCCTCATGCGCACCCGGGACGACGCTGCGCCCCTGGGGGCGAACGGCGAGCCCTGCGAGGAAACGGACTGTGAATTCGCGGCTCAGTCCGGCAGCGGCACGGGAGAGCTCATTCGTGACTCGTTTCAAGGCACGCTGACGGCGAGCTACGGCATCGCCAACATCGCCACGGTCGGCTTGAGCGCTCCCGTCATCATCATGAGCGGTGAGCGCGCCTACCAAATTGGTGACGAAGGCAACGGCCTCTACAACTCCGGCCAGCTCGACGCTCAGAAAATTTCGGCGCTCATTCCGCACGCCAAAGTACGCCTCTTGCGCGTCTCCGAAGGCGTGGGCCTCTCGCTCATCGCGCAGGTGGGCTTCCCCTTGGCAGACTCCCCCCGGGACTTGGGCGGAGATCCCGGCTTTTGGTACTGGCCGCGCTTGGCAGCGGAAACGCGCCTCGGTGAATCCAAGTGGTTCAGGTTGGCGCTCGACGCGGGCTACCGCGGTCACACGGGAGACAATCCACGCTTCGGTCTGGACTCGAGCGGGCAGTCTCAGCTCGCCGAAGGCGAGCTCACGTACGGGGATCTGGTCACCTACGGCTTGGGCGCGTCGTTTCGTGTGAGCCCCAAGCTGGATCTCGTCGTCGAGAGCTACGGCAGCTACCTCACGTCCAAGAACACGGCGAGCGATCAAAGGCTGTCCAACGAATTTCTGGGCGGCCTCAAGCTGTTCGTCGAGCAAAACAGCTACCTCATGATCGGCGGCGGCAGCCGCGCCTTCTCCACCGGTTTCGAGGCGGCGGACGCGCGCGTGGTGCTCGGCTTCATGTACGAGCCCTCCATCGGAGATCGCGATGGCGACGGCATCATGGACGACCAGGACGCCTGCCCCGACGAGCCGGAAGACAAGGACGGCTTCGAGGACAGCGATGGTTGTCCCGATCCGGATAACGATGGGGACGGCATTCTGGACGTCGACGATCGTTGTCCGAACGTGCCCGAGGACAAGGACGGCGACGAGGACCACGACGGTTGCCCCGAAGGCGACAAAATCAAGGACCGCGATCGCGACGGTATCCCCGACTCGCTCGACAAGTGCCCCGACGAGGCGGAGGACAAGGACGGCTTCGAGGACCAGGATGGCTGCCCGGATCCCGACAACGATCGCGACGGCATTCCCGACATTACCGACGCCTGCCCGAATGATCCCGAGGACAAGGACGGCTTCGAGGACGAGGACGGTTGCCCGGATCCCGACAACGATCGGGACCAAATCCCGGACGTCCAAGACAAGTGCCCCAACGAGCCGGAAACGTACAACGGCAAGGACGACGAGGACGGCTGCCCCGACAAGGGTCGTGTCGTCGTCGAGGGCAACGACATCGTGATCTTGGACAAGATCAACTTCGCCACCGGCAGCGCCAAGATTTTGCCTGGCTCGATTCCAATCGTAGAGGCCGTGGCCGCGACCATGAAGGGTCACCCGGAGTTCACGGTGCTGGAAATTGCGGGTCACGCCGACGAGCGCGGTGACGATGACTCCAACCTCAAGCTGACGCAGGCGCGCGCCGCGTCGGTGCGTGAAGCGCTGGAGTCACGCGGCATCGAGAGCTCGCGTTTGGTCTCGCAAGGCTACGGTGAGTTCTGCCCGCTCGAACAAGGCAGCACGCCCAAGGCGTGGGACAAGAATCGCCGCGTCGAGTTCAAGGTGGTCAAGACCGAGGACGGGCTCACCAACGTGCCTCGAGGCTGCGACATCGCTCGAAACAAGGGCGTCTTCCCGCCGCGCGTCGAGTAGTCACGGGTTCGCGTGCGAGGTCGGCTCTGAGCGGGTCGACCTCGCTTCGCGAGTGTCCGCGTTTGCTCACGAGCCGTGCAGTTTGACTCAGCGTCGCTCGCGCCTCGGCGGCTCGGGCGCCAGGTAGCCGTCGCCGCGCGTGAGGTGATCCATCACGCGCCTTTGCAGCTCGAGCAAGGCACTTACGGCGCTCGAACGCTGGTGCGCCTCGGGAGGACGGTGTTCCCACTCCGAGAACAACGAGGCCAGGCTCCCGGCTTCGTGCGCAAGGCGTCGAGCCTCGGGTGACGCGTCCCCCGCGAGCTTGCTTTCGAGATCGCGGGCCGTGCTCGAGAAGACGGGCAGGGAGGTCGAGGGCGCTACGCTCATGAGATCCGTCCGCACCCTTTGGACGACGCGGACGGCCGCGACTAAAGCAAATCCGGATCGAAGGTCGCGAAGGTCGCGGCGGGGGGCGTTCGGGCGCCGGCCGAAAACGACGAGCGGGCCCCCCAAGTGCCGGGAGACCCGCTCGAAAGCGATGCGCGGGAAGGCTTATTGGCGTTCGCAGTTGCGTAGCGGCATTTGACCGGACAGCTCGAGGCTCCCCATGTCGTCGCCCACGGTCCAGAACTTGCCGGCTTCTCCGCCGAAACGCCCGGTACCCTGCTGGGCGTCGAGCCAGTATTCCTGGTCGTTCAATTTGATGCGCGCCGAGCGTCCGTCGTTCTCGTAGTCGACGGTGAACTCGGTGTCGTCCTCGCACTTGTAACGTTGGGTGCCTTCGATGCCCGTGGTCTCGACGGTGTCGACGGTGCCCTCCTCGACGGCGCCTCCGACGTCCTCGGCCGCGCCGCCCACGGCGCCGCCGACGGTCTCGAACGCGTTTTCGTTCTCCGCCTCGTGAGCGGACTCGGCTCCCTTGTCCTTGCTGCAACCGAGAGCGGCAACCGCTAGCGCAAGCGCAGCCGTAGTTGTGACGAGCTTCATGCTGTCCTCCTCCCTTACTGTCCGTGGAGCGTGTACCGGAGTCGTTCGACTCACGGACTCGGGGGCCTCGAGGCCCGCCCACTCGCACGTCCCGCTCACTGTGGATCAACAATCGCGAGGCGCAAGGCGCGCGCCTCGTCTTGAGACGGCGCGTCGGGTAGACGCCCACCTCGGGTCACCCGGGAATTGCCTCGTCCCAGGGCGAGACCGCCAGGAGACAGCTCGTGCATGGATTCGAGCGTCCGGGGGGTCTCGCGCCGATGCGCGCGAGCCGTAGCTTTCGACCGGGACCGGTGGGTATCGTTCAGGTGGAAACGGGCATGGAGCTTCACGCGCTCGACAACGTCATTCAGCCCTACGCTTGGGGCTCGCGGACGGCTTTGGCCGAGCTCTTGGGCAAAGCTCCGAGCTCGGAGCCGCAAGCGGAGCTGTGGATGGGCGCGCATCCGCTCGCTCCTTCGCGTCTCGTCGGCGCGGGCAAAACGCTCCTCGAGCACATCGAACGAGACCCAGACGCCGCCTTGGGAGCAGATGTCGCGAGTCGCTTCGGCGGGCGCTTGCCGTTTCTTTTCAAGGTCATCGCGGCGGCGCAGCCGCTCAGCTTGCAGGCGCACCCCAGCGCCGCACAGGCGCGCGAAGGTTATCTGCGAGAGGAGGCAGAGGGCGTTCCGCTCACCGCGCGTCACCGCAACTACAAGGACGATTGCCACAAACCCGAGCTGGTGTGCGCGCTCACGCCGTTCGTGGCGCTGTGCGGGTTTCGCCAGGCGCGCGAGAGTCGGGCGCTGCTTTCCGCCTTGGAGCTCGACGGAGCGCTGCCCCTCGCCGGACTCGAAGACGCGCATGGCGTGAGGCGGCTCTTCGAGGTTTTGTACGGACAGAGCGAGCCCGAACGCGCGGAGCTCGTGGCGCGAGCCGTCCGCGCCGCCGAGCGCCTCTCGTCAGAGCCGAGCAAATTGGCCCAGCTGCCCGTTCATGGGGCCCAGCTTTCGCTCCGTTGGCTGCCGCGTCTTGCCGCCCTTCATCCGAGCGACGCTGGCGTCATCGGGGCGCTCTTGTTGAACGTCGTGGAGCTCGCGCCGGGAGAAGCCATTTTTCTCCCCGCGGGCAACTTGCACGCGTACCTCGAGGGCACCGCGCTCGAGCTCATGGCGAGCAGCGACAACGTGCTTCGTGGTGGGCTCACGGAGAAGCACGTGGACGTGCCGGAGCTCTTGCGCATTCTACGCTTCGAGTCGCACCACCCCGAGATCTTGCGCGGCAGGCCGTCACCCGGTTCGGATGGGCAAGAGCTCACCTTCGACGCCCCCGTCGCGGAGTTCTGTCTTTCCGAGGTGGAGGTTGGTGGCGAGCACTCTCCAACGTGGGACGGCGGCACGGGACCGGAAATCCTCTTGTGCCTCGACGGACAGGTGCAGGTGAGCCGCGGCGGTCATGAGGTCGAGCTCGCTCGAGGGCGCTCCGTGTTCTGTGACGCTGCTTCGGCTGTCTACCGCGTGACGGGGCGCGGTCGTTTGGCTCGCGCGCGCATCGGGGACGTTTGAGCGTCGAGGACGTCACGCGCTACGCGCGCCCGCAGCCGTTCGAGGAGCTCGACCACACCGCCGACGCGGGGGTGCGCGTCCGGGGGCGTACGGCGGAAGAAACCTTGGCCCGCCTCGTCTTGGCTTTTACGGAGCTGGTGACGGGCGGAGCCCGCGTGAAAAGCGAAGAAACGCGCGTCGTGGAGGTCGAGCCGGGAGACTGGGGTCTGCAGGCCGTGGACGTTCTGCGCGAGCTTCTTTTCGAGCTCGAGACGAAGCGGCGCGTGCCGGAAGCGTGTCGAGTGGAGCGCTTCGACCAGGAGACGGGCGCGCGGCTCCGTGTCGAGCTCGGGCACTTCGACGCATCCGAGAGCGGCGAAGGTTTGGTGCTCAAAGCGGTGACTTGGCACGCAGCACGTTTCGAGCGAGACGACGAAGACCGCGACGCGCCTTGGTGCGCGCAAATCGTGTTCGACGTTTGACGGGGCCGCTCGATCCCGCCCAGAGTGAAGAGTGGGCTAGCGAACGAAATGACCTCATTTCAAGACGTCCCTCTCGAGCGCCTGGAAGACTTCCTCTGGCAAATCCCACGGCGCGGAGCCATGAAGGTGCCGGGACGCGTCTACGTGGCGGAAGAGCGCGTCGACGCGCTCCGTCGAGACAAGTCCTTGGAGCAGGTGGCCAACGTCGCCTGTCTGCCGGGCATCGTCGGCTACAGCTTGGCCATGCCCGACATTCATTGGGGCTACGGCTTTCCCATCGGTGGCGTGGCAGCTGTGGACGCTGAAGCCGGCGCGGTGTCTCCCGGCGGAGTGGGCTACGACATCAACTGCGGCGTACGACTCCTCGCGACGGCGCTCTCGGCCGAGCAAGTGCGACCGCACACCTCGCGCGTCGTGCACGAGCTGTTTCGCGCCGTGCCGACGGGGGTCGGCGCGAGCCGCGCCATCGGTCCCTTGAAAGACGACGCCCTCTCCGAGGTGCTCACCGAAGGCGCTGCGTGGGCCGTGCGTCGCGGCTTTGCGACGTCGAGCTCCGATACGGAGCATTCGGAAGAAAATGGGTGCCTCCGCGGCGCGCGGCCCGAGCTCGTGAGCCAGCGCGCGCGAGAGCGCGGCCACGACCAGCTCGGCACCTTGGGGAGCGGCAATCACTTCCTCGAGGTGCAAACCGTGAGCGAAGTGTACGACCCGGTCGCGGCGCGGGCGTATGGCCTCGAAGAGGGCCTCGTGACCGTGATGATTCACTGCGGGTCCCGCGGGCTCGGTCACCAGGTGTGCGACGAAACGCTCCACGCGCTCACGCGAAGCTACGCGGATTACGGCCCCGACTACGCGGCGCTCCCCGATCGTCAGCTCGCTTGTGCGCCGATCCAATCGGACGAAGGACAGCGGTATTTGGGCGCGATGCAAGCCGCAGCCAACTTCGCGTGGGCCAACCGCCAAGTAATTTCTGGACTCGCGGTGGAGGCTCTGGCGCGCGCTCTGGACGTGGGGCACGAGCGCATTCGTCCGCGGCTCGTCTACGACGTTTGTCACAACGTCGCCAAATTCGAGGAGCATCGCGTCTTGGGGCGCGCGCGCCGTGTTCTGGTGCACAGAAAGGGGGCCACGCGCGCCTTTGGAGCGGGAGATGCGCGCATTCCGGGCGTGTACCGAGCCGTGGGGCAGCCGGTCATCATTCCCGGTGACATGGGGCGTTACTCGTTCGTCTTGGCTGGCGAGAAGCAGGCCATGGAGAGCACGTTCGGTTCATCGTGCCACGGCGCCGGACGGGTGCTCTCGCGAACGGCAGCGCTCAAAGCCGCTCGAGGTCGCCGTATCGATCGCGAGCTCCGGGCGCAGGGAGTCGAGGTCATGGCGCACGGCTACCGCACGTTGGCGGAGGAAATGAGCGACGCGTACAAGGACGTGGCCGAGGTCGTGGACGTCATCGCTCGCGCAGGTGTTTCTCGCCTCGTGGCGCGACTCGAGCCGCTCGGTGTGATCAAGGGGTGAGCCGCGAGCCGCTAGCGGCCGAGCGATTTGGGCGCCGCGTGCTCTCGGCGCGGCGCGGCTTCTGCAGCGTCTGGTCGTTTTGCGAACGCCGTGAGCACCCAGCCGGCGCACAAGGACAAACCGCCGAGCGGCGTGATAGCGCCCCAAAAGCGCGGCGCCCCCAGCGTCATCGCGTAGAGGCTGCCGCTGAAGAGCACGAGGCCTACGGCAAGGAGCGCTCCGGCCGCATCGCGCGCCCGCGAGCGCGGCAGGGCGCTCGACGTAAGCAGCACCGGCGCCGTGACCAACTGCAGCGCGACGCCGATGGCCCACCAACGCAGCCCTTTGGCGTCGGTGATGCGTTCGAGTCCGTGGGCGCCGAAGGCGGCCAAGAGCACGCCGCTCGCCCCCGTCGCCGCCGCCAGTGCTTTCCACATCATGATCGAAGACAAGCCCGCGGCGCGCGCGCGGGCAAGGCCGGGGCCAGACTCTTTGTGGGAAGCTCGCTCGCGGCGCGAGCGAGCTAGTCGGCGCGCTGCGACGTGGGTGCTCGGGGAGCGGCGGGTTTTGCTCCCGCAGGGGCCGCTTGGCTCGGTGGCGCCGACGGCGCCGGAGGGGCGGACGCCGCCGTCGGAGCAGCGCTGGGCGGAGCGGAGGCCGCGTGGGGCGAGACGAGACGCAGCGGTCCGAGCCCCCATGTTTCTGCGCTCGGAGCAACGCTGGCCAAAATGAGTTGGCCGCGACTCGTGAGGCCGAGCGGCGCTCCGACGCGCTCGGACACGATACGCCCCGCGCCGACGTCGACCAGATACGGCTCGACGAACGCGTACGGCTCATTCACGAGCAGCGCCGCGTAGGGCCTCACTCCGTCGGCGAGGAGCGTGGTTTGGTCGAGATCGGCGTCGTACAGCGAGAGCTTCGCGCCTCGGCGCACGAGCGCCTTACTGCCGTGTGTGGTTACGACGCGATCGTCGGCCTGAAGCTCGATGAGTCGTCGCCGATCGAGGTCGACGAGCACGCTGCGCGGACCCGGACGGAGGGGCAGGAGCCGCGGCGTGCTCCCAGGCTCCATATCGAGGCCCGTGTGAGCGGTGTCCGCTTCGAGCTCTTTGGTGTACCCGGGGCCGACCAAATAGAGTTGGAAGCGCGTCTTGGCTGGACCTCGCTTTTTGGCGCCTCCCTTCGCTGGTTTGGCGTCGGTTTTGGGACGTTCGAGCGCGTAATGTTCACACGCCACGACCAAGAGCTCACGGCTCGGGTCCGCGTGGACGATGCGTGCGCCGCAGGCAGCGCTGGCGAGCTGCTTTTGTGTGGCGCCGCGCACGAGCAGCAGCCGCCCATTCTTTTCTCGGCGTAGCCAGCCGCTGCCGAAAGGCGCTACGAAGCCGGGCGCCAGGGCCGGAAGAGTGCCGCGCGTGTCCACGAGGGTGCGGCTCACCGTGCCTCCACGGCCGTTCCACGCGCCAGCCGTCGTGAGGAGGCCTCGACAGCGTCTGAGCGGTTGCTTTGCGGGCGGCGCCGGCCAGGTTGCGCCTTCGCGCGAGCTCTCGGGAACGCCTTCGAACAGCACCAGCGGCCCCTCCAACGGGAGGCGCGCTCGCCAAACTTCTCCGGGCAAGAGCTTGTAGGTTTGCCGACGCTCGGCGACGAACCCGTCCGACAAGTCGAAGAGATCGGCTTCGTACCGAAGCGGAGCCCTCCGGCGCAAAAGCAGCAGGCGGTTGCCTGCGGCATCGAACGACAGCGCCCGGTGATGCAGCGAGTACTCTTCGTCCGCGCGCAGGTCCGGAGAAAAAGGGCGCAGGTCGTTCATCGCTCCCGTTTCGGCGTCGACCAGCGCTGGCTGACCTGCCCTAGAAACGACGAGCCACCGCCCGGAGCGGTCGAACGAAAGGAGCTCATCGATGGGCAAGGCTTGCTCCCCCAACGCCAAAAAGAGGCTGGGTTCGTCGCCGAGTAGCTCGCCTCGGGGGCCGCTCAGAACCTCCAACTTGCCGTCGCCGTTCGTATCCAGGGTGGGCTGGCAGTAAGCCAGCCACTGGCCGTTCCGCCCCACGGCTTCTAGGGCGATGGAGTCGGTGCTTCCGAGCGCTGGTCGGGTGGCGGGCGCTGCGGCGGCCGCGGGGGCCGCGGCGGGTGTGGCTGGCGGCTTTGCGGTGCTCGCTGCGCTCGCGGCGCTCGGCTCCGCCAGCGCCATCGGGGACGCCCCCAAGAAGAGCTCCAGGGCAAGGAGCGCCCTTCGCGTTTTCCGTGCCAAGCGACCCACGACCGTGGGGATAGCGCGCCCGTCGCCGTGCCGCGAGGCGCTTTGTTGGACCGCCCGCCTTTGCCATAAGCGCAGGCATGTCTGCGCCGCCGGCCGCGTCAGAGAGCCCCGTGCACCGGCGCGCCCAGGAGCTTTGGCGAGTCGTCGAGCGAGCGGGCGGCCCGCTCGACGTGCGCGGCGCGCAGGTCGAGCTCTCGCGGCTCCGTGCGCTATTTCGGCGCAACCCCGCGCTGTTCTCGTCCGAGACGCTGGCCATGCTTCAGTCCCTCTCGGGTAAGCTCCGCGCGCACAGCGAGGCCGGCCTCGGAGACGCCCGCGAGGGTGCTCTGGCCGCGCTGCGAGAAAGCTTTGGCTACTCGGACTTTCGTCCGGGTCAGGAGGCCATCATCGCCTCCGTGCTCGCCGGGCGGGACACGTTGGGCATCATGCCCACGGGCGCCGGAAAGTCGCTCACCTACCAGATCCCGGCGCGCCTCTTGGGGGGAACCACGCTGGTGGTGTCGCCGCTCATCGCGCTCATGAAGGACCAGGTGGACGCGCTCAGCGAGGCCGGCTTTCGCGCGACGTACCTGAACTCCACGTTGGCTCCGGACGAGCGCGCGGACCGCCTGCGGCGCCTGACGGCGGGCGAATACGAGCTGCTCTATGCTGCCCCCGAGGGACTCGAAGCGAGCGTCGGACACGTCCTCAGCAGCGTCGATCTCAAGCTGGTGGCAGTGGACGAAGCGCACTGCATCAGCCAGTGGGGCCATGACTTTCGGCCGGCCTACCGTAAGTTGCGCGGGCTCAAGCACCGTTTTCACGTGCCGGTCCTCGCGCTTACGGCGACGGCCACGCCGGAGGTGACGAGCGACATCACCGTTCAGCTCGCCATGCGGGAGCCAGCCATTTTTCGCGGCAGCTTCTTCCGCAAGAACCTGCGCTTGTTCGCTTACCAAAAGGGCGATGGTCTCGGCGTCTCCGTGCGAGAGGCCATTTTTCGCCTGGTTCGACAGCGCGTGGGACAGAGCGGCATCGTGTACTGCCTCTCGCGCAAAAAGTCGGACGAGCTGGCGACGTTCCTCTCCGAGCGCGGGCTGCGCGCCGGCGCGTACCACGCCGGCATGAGCGCGGAGGACCGCAGCCGCGTTCAAGACGCGTTTCAAAAGGACGACATCGACGTGGTGGTGGCGACCATCGCCTTCGGCATGGGGATCGACAAGTCCAACGTCCGCTACGTCGTTCACGCCGACATGCCGCGCTCGGTGGAAGGCTACTACCAGGAGGTGGGGCGTGCGGGTCGAGACGGCCTTCCGAGCGACTGCGTGCTCTTCTACTCGTGGAGCGAGGTCAAGGCTTACGACCGCTTCGCCGACGAAACCGACGACGAAGACGCCG
Organism: Pseudomonadota bacterium; assembly: GCA_023432025.1. Taxonomy (GTDB): domain Bacteria; phylum Myxococcota_A; class Polyangia; order Polyangiales; family Polyangiaceae; genus NIC37A-2. The sequence continues at coordinate 141 of JAEYVE010000208.1, read as the reverse complement.
GCGAGCGCCTGCGCCAGCAGGCGCGGGAAATGTTTCGGTTTGCGCAAGCCGACGAGTGTCGTCACCAGACGTTGGTGGGCTACTTCGGAGAGTCGCTGCCCGCCTGCGGCGGGCCTTGTGATCGTTGTGGTGGTGCGGACG
>JAEYVE010000169.1 GCA_023432025.1 Pseudomonadota bacterium | reverse complement strand
AAACGCCTGCACGGCCGTGAAGCTCGTGCGGTCGTTTCTGAGGTAGCGATTGTCGATGAGAACGTCGAGATCGCCGTCGCGGTCCACGTCTCCCGCGTCCACGCCCTCGCCGCCCGTCACGCTGGCGAGCTGCGACAAGGCCCACGTGCCGCTCGACGGATCGCTCGGCACCGAAAACGCCGACGTGCCGCCCGTGAGGTTGTGCCAAGCGAAGACCACCTGCAGCGGCCCCCCCGGCGTGAGGCGCGCCACCGTGCAGCCTTGCAGAAAGTCGCCCGTCGCCGGGCTCTGCACGTTGTCCAGCACCGTGAACGTGCCCGAGCCGTCGTTGCGTCCCCACAAGAAGGAGCGATTCGCTGCGTCTCCGATGCCCCGCGTGCCGAGCACGTCGAGATCTCCGTCGCCGTCGAAGTCGTAGACCGAGGCCATTTGCGTGAGGCCCCCGCCGAAGTCCCGCTTTTGCCAGGTGCCGCCCAAGCTGCCCGGGTTTTTGTACCAGGCGCGGCCAGCGATGACGTCCTTCCGGCCATCGCCGTCGATGTCGCCGTCCGTGATGAACACGGCGCGCTCGGTGCGTGACGCATCGATGACACGACGCACCCACGGCTTGGCCATTTCGGGTGTGGGGTCGAGCCGATTGATCCAGAGATCGACCCCGGTGAGGCCGTTCCAGTTCGCCCCGTACAGATCCAAGTCTCCGTCCCCGTCGATGTCGGCGAGCACGGCGTTGTGCGAGCCCTTGGTGTCGATGACTTGCTTCGTAAAGCTCGTGCCTTGGCCGTCGTTGCGCCAGAGCACCACCTCGTCCGGGTTCGGGCTTTGATGCATTTCAGCCGTCACGATGTCGATGTCGCCATCGAGATCCACGTCTCCGGAGGTGAGCGTGTGCTGGAAGGTGGCGGACGCGGCGATGACGCGCGCCGTCCACGTTCCACCCTTCGGGTTCGTGGGAGCGGCAAACCAGCGCAAGCTCTGCGTGCCTTCGGACGCCGTCTGCACGAGATCCGGGCGCCCGTCACCGTTCAAATCGGCGATGGTCACCGAGCTGTCGTTCGGTGCGTCGCTCGAGAACGTCCACGCGGTCCACGTCGCAGTGCGGGCGGTCGTTCCGGGGTTTTCGAGCCATCGCCCGTTGATGACGACGTCCACGTCACCGTCGCGGTCCACGTCCCCGAGCGCGAGGCCTTCACTCGGCGTGGTGCTCAGCACGACGCGCGTCCAGTCGTCCGCCGAGTTTTGGAAGAAGGCCGTCGTGGGTCCCTTGCGCACGACCACGTCGACTTTTCCGTCACCATCCAGATCCGCCACTTCGACGTCGTGCGCCTGGTTGGTGCCCGCCGAGCCAATGGTGTGCTCGGGCCAGAGCGTCGTGCGCGGGTCGCCGCTCGGACGCGGGTTTTCGTACCAGAACACGTCGCTGCCGTAGGCTTCGCCTTTGGGCACGACGATGTCGAGATCGCCGTCGCCGTCCACGTCCGCGAGCTGACCGTCCGTGGTGTAGCCCGTCACGGTCGTCATGGGCCGGATTTCGTAGCGCGTGAAGGTTTTTCCGTCGTACCAGAAGAGCCCACCATCGCCGTTGCCTGCGCCCGCGATGACCAAGTCGCCGTAGCCGTCGCCGTCGATGTCGCCCATCGCCTTCACGTGGGTTTGTTGCGGTGGATTGGCGTCCACCAAGAAGTACTCGAACGGCACGTCGCCCGAGCCCGTCGTGGGCGGCGGCGGCGAGCTCGTCACTTGCACGGACTGCGTCGTGGTTCCCACCGCGCCCGCCGTGTCTTGCACGGCGAGCTCCACCACGTAGCTGCCCGGAGCCGTATAGGTGTGGCTCGTGGTCACGCCGCTGCCGGTCGAGCCGTCGCCGAACGTCCACGTGTAGCTGGTGATGCTGCCGTCCGGATCGTTCGACGCGCCGGCGTTGAAGCTCACGGCGAGCGGCGCCGTGCCGCTCGCCGGGCTGCGCGTAAAGCTAGCGATGGGCGGCAGGTTGGTTCCGCCGGCCACCTGGATCGGCACGGTCACCTGGGCCGTGCGTCCTTGGCTATCGGTCACCACAAGCTGCGCGGCGAAGGAGCCCGCCGCGCCGTACACGTGCTCCGCGCTCGCGCCGCTGCTGCTCGCGCCATCACCAAAGGTCCACGCAAACGAAGACAGCGTGCTCCCTGGAGCCGCAATCGAGTCGCCGCCCTCGAACACCACGCGCAGCGGCGCCGTGCCGCTCACGGGGCTCGCGCTCGCGACGGGCGTCGGCGCCGAGCTCGGCTCGACCGAGCCGCTCGGGCCCGCGGCAAAGTTCTGCTGCACCTCGCTTTGGCTGAGCGCGCGCGCGTAAACCGCCGCCAAGTGCAAGTCTCCGAGCCACGGGCGCACGCCGTCGACCTCGTTGGCGAGACCGAGGGAAAACCCGGGGTCCCAGTTGAGGGAGCCGCTGGCGGTGCCCGTCGCGCGCTCGGTGCCGTTCACGTAGAGGCGCGTGGTGCCATTCGTTTCGCGCGCGAATAGCACGTGCTGCAGAGAGGGCTGCGCGACGCCGCTCGGCGTGAGGAGCCCGGGCATTCCCTGATGATTGGTGCCGGAAGTGCGCAAGCGCGCCTCGTAGGCGCTGCCCGACGACCCCGACGTGAGCCCCTGCCCCAAGCTCAAGTTGCGCGCATGGTACGTGTTGGAGACGGTGAGAATGCGGGCCTCGGGTTGCGACGCTACGGCGGGCGTGACCCACGCCTCGGCCGAGACGGCGCCCGCCGCAGTCACCGCGCTGATGACCTTCGTGGCGCGACCCGCCGAACGGATCACAGTGGGCGCGGTGATGCGCAGCGCGCCGGACTGCCAGCTCGTGGCGCTCGGCGTTTGAATCGTGAGGTCGAGCGGTGTGCCGACCCCGGAGAGATCTCGCACCACGGAGCCGCTGGTTTCGTCCAGCGGATAGAGCACGCTCAGACCCGTGGTCACGCGACTGCCGGAGCCTTGACCGGTAGCGCGCACTTGAATGACGGCGTCACTCGCGACTCCCGCGGTGTTTCTGACGCGGAGCCGCGTCACGTACTCGCCGGGAGTGACAAAGGTGTGGCTCACCTGCGCGCCGGTCGCTGAGTCTCCGTCGCCAAAGAACCACTCGTAGCTGGTGATGCTGCCCTCGGGGGTCTCGCTGTCGCGCCCGTCGAACTGAATGGCGAGAGGCGCCGGGCCGCTCGCGACGTCGACCAGGAGTCGCGCGATGGGCGCGGCGCCGTCGGGCGGAGGCGGCTCTTCCCCGCCGTTGCCGTCGCCGTTCGGGCCTGCGGCGAAGTTTTGCGCCACCTCACTGGGGCTGAGCGCCTTCGCGTAGAGCGCGACCATGTGCAGCTCCCCGAGCCAGGGACGTGTGCCGTCCAGCTCGCTGGCGAGGGCGAGCGGGAAGGTCGGATCGAAGTTCAGCGTTCCGCCGGTCGTGCCTGTGGCGCGCTCGACGCCGTCCACGTAGATGCGCGCGGCGCCGCTGGCGGCGCGCGTGTAGACGACGTGCTGCAGGCTCGTCGTCGCCGCGCCGCCGGGTGTGAGAAGACCGGGGATCCCTTGGTGGTTCGTCGCCGTCGAGCGCAGCCGCGCCTCGTAGGCGTTGCCCGGGGTGCCCGCCGTAAGACCGTGTCCCAAGGTGAGGTTGCGAGCCCAAATCGAAGGCGCGTTGGAGACGATGCGGGCCTCGGGTTGGCTCGCTGACTGGGGTTTGACCCACGCTTCGACGCTCACGGCGTTCGCCGCGTTGAAGGCGTTGATCAGCTTCGTGGCGCGTTCCGCGGAGCGAATCACGGCAGGCGCCGTGACGCGCAGGGCGCCATCGGTCCACGTCGTGGCGCCCGCAGTCTGGATCGTGAGGTTCAAAGGCGTGCCCACGCCCGACGTGTCCAGGATTTGCGTACCTGCGCCCTCATCCAGCTCGTACAAGGCGACGAGGCCGGTCTGCACGCGCGCGGACTCGCTCAGCGTCTCATTGTCGGCGCCGTGGCTGCACGCAGCCAAAAGTACGCATCCGAGAAACGCGAAGCGCTTCAAATTCGTCCCCTGTCTCATCCTGGTCCCCCCTCGGCGCTGAAGCGCCCGTCGAAGCGCTGCGTGACCCTCGAGTCACGCACCCGCGCGGGGCCACTGCAGATCACGTGCCCGCGAAGGACGGAAACGGAAGAAAAGCAGCCCAAATGAGCCATGTCGCGCGCGACACGGTGAGCGCCGCGCGACCTTGCGCGCGGCGCGCGCGACCGGCGAGCGACCCGCGACCCGTGCGACCGGCGAGCGACACGGGCGGAGGCGCCGGCACACGCCGGCACAAATCGCCCGAGCACATCGGCACAGTAGGGCCGCGGCGCCAACCGCTCGACGCATCTCGCCTTGCTCGGTGAACGCGAGGCAGCCGTGATCTTCAGGTGGAGTCGAGAAAGGGAGCTACTGGCATGAGGGTTGCTGTGCCCCCGGTGCGAGACCAGAACTCGCTCGAGAGGACCTTCGAATGAAATCCCCCAGAACTCACGTGACCCTTTGGGCGGCGGCCCTGCTCATTGGCTGCAGCTCGTCCCCAGATCCGTCGGGCGACGACGTGGAGGGCTCAGGAGCGAGCGGCTCAGGCGCGAGCGGCTCGGGCGCAGCAACGAGCGGTGGCTCGGGGGGAGTGCCTACCGCGGGTGGCACCGGAGGCGGCGGCGCCCCGGGAAAGCCCACCACAGGGGGCGCCCCCAACGCGGAGTGCCTGCCCGACGCGTTGGAAGCGCGGCGGCTCGCCGCCTCGTCACCGAGCGAATGCCGGCATCAAACTCAACAATGTGGGGTGGGCGGCGCGCTCGCCGTCGCGTGCGACACCGTGGTCGTGGAGCTCGATCCGCCGCTTCCGAGGGCGAGCGTCGTGGCCGTCGAAACGGACGTCCCAGAACACATCATGGTCGCCACGAGCGAAAACCTGTGTGAGCTTGACGAACCCTGCGCCGTGCTCGCGGGCGAGGGCGAGCTGAATCGACTCCAATTGAGGTGGGGCACAGCAGATGTCGCAGAGCCGCGCTATGGAAACGCCTTTCCGACGCAAATCACCGTGTCGACCTTCGACGAATCCGATCAGCTGCTGACGACGCAAACGGCGACGCTCTCCTACTCGTGTGAGGTCGCCGACCCGTGGCGTTGGTGCTGGAATGCGGCGCCCGTCACGATGGACCTGGTGACGCTCGCAGAGCCCTGAGCGCTCGCAGCGCCTGGGCGCCTCGTTTCCGTTCGTGCGGCGCTCGCCGCACGGACGGAGTGGCCTGCTTGGGGCTTGCTGGGACTTTTGGCGGAGCTACACAGTCTCCAACTTCCTCCCCGAGCTCCCCCCAATGAATCGCTCCATCCCTGCGTCTTCCTTCGCCGCCGCGGACTTCGAAGAGTCCAGCGCTAGCGCTCAGTCCCCCTCCCGCTTGGGCGACGCTCCCGAAAGCGGAGTACGCGACACGGCGCGTGGTGTCGTGGTGTATGCCACCGCTTACTGCGGCTACTGCGTGCGCGCCGAGCACCTCCTGAAGAGCAAGGGCATCCCGTTTCGGCGCGTCGCTGTGGACGACGATTGGGAAACGCGTGACTGGCTCGTGGAGCGCACGGGGCAGCGCACCGTCCCGCAGATTTTCATTCATGGGCGCTCCATCGGCGGCTTCACGGAGCTGGCCGCACTGGAGCGCAGCGGTCGGCTCGCGGAGCTCCTGAACGAGCGCAGCGAGTGACGCGAGGGGCGGCTCGTCTGAACCAGTTCCGCGAGTGACGCGACGTAGCCCCGCGAGACGTAGCGCGAAGCCGCGAGACGTAAACTGCGCGCCTCGGGGCCCCGCACCAAAGTGCGGACTCCGCCGCCACCGAGTGAGCCCAGGGTGCGACCGCGGTGTCCCCCCAAAAAAGGGAGAAGAAGGGGGCTTGCCGGTCTCCCCCGGTGACCCTCCGGCTCGTTCGGGCTAGAGGAAGAGCACATGCTTTTTAGTGAGCTGCCCGAGTGGTTCGTGCTGGCGATTTGCGTGAGCTTGGGTCTGGCCTTCGGCAGCTTTCTGAACGTCGTCATCTACCGGCTGCCGCGCGGAGAGAGCCTTTCGCACCCAAGCTCGCGCTGCCCCGCCTGCGGAACGCCCATTGCGGCGTACGACAACGTGCCCGTCTTGGGTTGGCTCCTTTTGGGCGGCAAGGCGCGCTGCTGCAAAGTGAAAATTAGCCCGCGTTATCCGCTCGTGGAGCTGACGGGCGGCGGGCTCGCGTGGGCCATCGTGGAGACGCGTCTTTTTCCGAACGCGACCGTGCTCGGAGTCGGCGAAGGCTTTTTGTTGTTCGCCGCGTACCTGGCGCTCGCGCTGGGGCTCTTGGCGGCAGCCGCGATCGATCTGGAGCACATGTACTTGCCGGATTCGATCACTCTGGGCGGCGCCGTGCTGGGCCTCGTCACCGTGCCGCTTCGCGCACCTCTCGGCTGGCAAGACGCGCTCGTGGGCGCGGCGCTCGGGTTCTGCCTCGTGTACGTGCCGTTCATTTGGCTCTACGAGAAAATGCGCGGATTTCCGGGCATGGGGCTCGGCGACGCCAAGCTGCTTCTCTTGGCGGGCGCGTGGTTCGGTTGGCAAGGCGCGGTCTTCGTGCTGCTCGCCGGCGCGGTGCAAGGGACGTTCGTGGCGCTCGCCGTGTTCACGACACGCGGAAAAATCGAAGAGCCCGAGGCGGTGCGTGAGGAGCGCGCGGCGATGTTGGCGGCGATCGAGGCCGCCGAGGGCGAAGAAAAAGCCGCGCTCCTCGAAGAGCTGTCCAAAGATCCCATCGGCAGTGAGCCGGGCTCCGGGCTCGGACAAGCGCGCCTCGCGTTCGGGCCGTTTTTGGTCTTGGCGTGCCTCGAGCTGCTTTTGTTCGAAGAGCCCATCATGCAGGCGCTGCGGGAGTTTTTGTGGGCGTGAGGCGCGGCCCCGCCGTGCTTCGCGCGGTGCTCTGCGCAGGGCTGGGCGTAGCGCCGTGGGCCAGCGGTTGCGGCAGTCCTGTGGAGCTGGTCGTGGAGGCGCCCGAGGGGGTCGACCGAAGAGCTCCGGCCGTGCGCGTGCCTTATCCGCCGCCGCCAGCCCAGGTGGAGATGCTCCCGCTCCGGCGGCGCGACGAGTGCGCGTGGCGGGACGGCTACTGGCAGTGGGCGGGGGTGAGCTGGGCCTGGACGGCAGGCGCCTGGGTCGTCCCCGCCGAAGACTGCGAGTACGTTCGCCCGGAAACCCGCTGGATGAAGGACAATGGCAGCATGCACCTCGTGTTTCACCCGCCGGAATGGCGCTCGACGGAACCCAACGCCAGCTGCGCCGAGCCAAAAGCCTGCGCGAGCCTGCTCCCCGAGTCCAAGGCCGAGACCGGAGGGCTTTCGCGTTAACTCAGCCGCGGTTAGCGTCGCATCCCCATCATGAGCGACCACGTCTTCCGCGAATACGACATTCGAGGCGTCGCCGAGCGCGACCTCACCAACGAACTAGCCTTCGGAATTGGCTGGAGCTTGGCTCACATGCTGGCGCCCGAAGGGCGCGCGCCGCAGCTGGTCGTGGCGCGCGATTGTCGACTTTCGGGGAGCCGGCTTCACGAGTGGCTCTTGCGCGGTCTCGTGGCGGGCGGCGCCCACGTGACGGACGTGGGCCAGGGTCCCACGCCGCTCATGTACTTCGGCGTGCACCACCTGGACGCCGACGGCGGCATCATGATCACCGGCAGCCACAACCCCGCCGAGGACAACGGCTTCAAGATCATGAAGGGCAAAGCATCCTTCTTTGGTCCTGACATTCAGGCGCTCAAGGCCAAGGTCAAGCAGGCGCCACCCACGGGCTCGCCCGGTGTCGGCACGGTGCGTGAGCTGTCTTTGGACGAAGCGTACCTGGAGGCGGTGACGAGCCGCGTCTCCATCGCTCCGACCGATCTCCGCATCGTGATTGACGGCGGCAACGGCGCCGCGGGGCCGCTTGGTACGGCGGCCTTTGCGCGCCTCGGACTGCGCCCAGTCGAGCTCTTCTGCGACATGGACGGACGCTTCCCGAACCATCACCCCGATCCGACGGTGCCCAAGAACCTCGAGCAGCTCCAAGCTGCCGTCGCCGAGCACCGCGCCGCGGTGGGCATCGCCTGGGACGGCGACGGAGACCGCGTGGGCGTGGTCGATCCGAGCGGAGAAATCATCTGGGGCGATCGACTCTTGGCGCTGTGCGCCCGCTACATCTTGAAAGACCGCCCCGGCGCCACCGTGCTGGGCGACGTGAAGTGCTCGCAGGTGCTCTTCGACGACGTGGCGCGCCACGGCGGCCGGCCCCTCATGTACAAGACGGGCCACTCCCTCATCAAAACGAAGATGAAGGAAGAAAAAGCCGTCGTCGCGGGCGAAATGAGCGGCCACTTCTTCTTCGCCGATCGCTACTTCGGCTACGACGACGCCATCTACGCGGCGCTGCGCGTCATCGAAATTCTCGCGCGCGAGGGCAAGACCGTGAGCGAGCTGCTCTCGGATTTGCCCGTCACGCACTCCACGCCGGAGCTGCGTGTGGACTGCCCGGACGCGCTCAAGTTCGACGTGGTCAGCCGCACGCGGGAAGCGCTCGCCGGCAAGGGCGAGCTCAGCACCATCGACGGCGTGCGCATCACCTACTCCGACGGAGCTTGGGGCCTGGTGCGCGCGTCCAACACGGGTCCCGTCATCGTGCTGCGCTTCGAAGCCCCTTCTCCGGAGCGCCTGAACGAAGTGCGAAGCTCGGTGGAAAAGACCGTCGCCGACGTCAAAGCCGCACTCGGCGCCGCCTAAGTGCGCTCGAAAAGCTGTCAATTGACAGCGGGCGGACGGCGCTGAAGGCGTCAGCGGCGGCTCGAAGCACTCGCGGCGAACGAACCACCCGCGCAGCTTCTGGGGGGAGTCGCCGCGCGGCGGAGGGCGGTGCTCCCGCACTACGTCGTGAGGCCGACGGCGCCGGCACAAGGAGGAGTGCACGGCGAGTGCAGCGCGCGAAGCGGCGCAGTAGCCGAAAGGGTGCAGCGCGGCAGGCGCGCCGCGCGGCCGAACGCGGTGCTCTCGCACTACGTCGTGAGGTCGACGGCGCAGCGCTGCGCTGCGCTGCGGCGGGCCCTTCGGGCCCGCCCGGGCGGCCGCCTGCGGCGGCCGCCGTCAGCGGGGCTCCGCCGCAATTGCGCTCTCGCACGTCGCGCCCCACGTGCGCATGACGAGCCAATGTGTCCCCAAGAGCGCGACCACGAGCGACGCCGCGCAAAACGCGCGCCGCTCGAACCAGCCCCGCCCCCGAAGCCCAGCAAGCACCGGAAAAGCCACCAAGACCACCGCCACTTGCCCCGCCTCGACGCCCAGATTGAACGCGAGAAGCGTTGCCACGAGCGAGGTGTCGCTTCGACCGAGCTCGAGCTCCCCGAACGCTCCCGCAAAGCCGAGGCCGTGGACGAGCCCGAAAGCGAACGCGAGCCACGAGCGGCGGGGACGCTCTTCACCAAGCCACAAGTTCTCGACGCCGACGAACACGATGCTCGCGGCAATGAGCGGCTCAATCACGTGGCTCGGCGCGTGCACGAGCCCGAGCCCGCCCAGCGCGAGCGTCACCGAGTGCGCCACGGCGAACGAGGTGACCACCCCCAGCATCGACCGCAAACGCCGACAGGCGACGAGCAGCCCGCCCAGAAAGAGCAGGTGGTCGTAGCCCGAAAGCACGTGGCGCACGCCAAGGGTGAAGACCCGAAAAAACGGCGGCGCAGGCGCGGAGGCGTGCTCACGCTCGAAAAGCGCCGGATCGGCGACGACCAAGGACGGCTCTTCGCGCGTCAAGAGAGCCGTGGCGAGCAGCGTCGCAGGCTCACGTGACGTCACGCGGAGCGCGACCTCGCGCGTTTCGCGCAAGCGTTCGAGCAGCACAGCCTCGAAGCGCAGCGGGCCCGCCACGGGGCGCTCGAAGCTCAGCACGAGCTCGACGTCGCGCTCCTGGGTCACGCGGCGCTCGAGCGAGCGCAAGCCGAGGGGCGTGCCCCCCGAGGTCATCCGGAAGAGCGCGCCCGGTTCCGGGCGCCCCGAGGCCTGGTCGACGCCCCGCGTCAAGAGGAGCGCCGTGCTCGGGGCCATCGTGAGCCAGAGCGTCACGTCGGCTTCGCCCACCTCGGCCACCGCGGTGACCTCGAACGGCGCGTGCGCCCGGGCCGGCGTGACGCTGAGAACGAGCGTCGAGACGACGAGCAGCCAAAGTTCGAGGCGGCGCATGCTGCGGCGAGAGTGGCGGCGGACCCGTCGTTTGAAAATGTCGTTCGGAAAACGAGGTACCGCTGAGGGACCCCGCCGCGCTCGCCGGCCCCCCAACGAGCGCCCGCCGCGCCCGCCCCCCACGAGCGACCCTGACGACGGTGAGCGACCCTGCCGCGCTCGGCGATGCCGTTCGGCCGTCGGCGCTCCCCCGACCGCCGTCGGGGCTCCTGCAGTTTCCGCCAAGATCTCGGCGTGGTTTCCCCTCTATGGAATCACGACCGACCGCGGCCCTTTGGCGCAACTAGTTCGGACGAGGTTCCCGAGCATGCGAAAACACCTGATCTTGAGTCTTGTCGCCCTCACTCTGGCCCCCGCTTGCGGCGAGGGCACGGGCACGAACGCCGGCGGCAGCGGCGCCGGCACGGGCGCCAGCGCCGCCGTCGGCGGACAAGTCGGCAGCGGCGGCGACGGCAGCGCGAGCGGGGGCTCGGAG